>NZ_JBIAVO010000052.1:0-48296 GCF_042894345.1 Kitasatospora sp. NPDC001540 | reverse complement strand
CGAGCCCTGCCCGGTGAACAGGAACGCCAGCCGCCCGGACGTACTGACCTGCCCGGCCTGCTCGCCCTCGGCGATCGCCCGCAGACCCGCCAGCAACTCACCGCGCTCCGCGCCGACGACCACCGCCCGGTGCCCGAAGTGCGTCCGCGCCGTCGCCAACGACCGCCCCACCGCAACGAGTTCACCGTCAGCGGCCGTCTCGAGCAACTGCTGCGCCTGCGCCCGCAACGCCTGCGCACTGCGCGCCGACACCGGCCAGGCGAGGACGCCGGGCGGGGGCGGGGTGGTGTCGTCGGCGGCCGGGGCGCCGGCCTCCTCGATGATGACGTGCGCGTTGGTGCCGCTGAGGCCGAACGCGGAGACGGCCGCCCGGCGGACGCGTTCGCCTGCGGGCCAGGGCGCCTCCTCGGTGAGCAGCCGGACGCCGCCGCGGCTCCAGTCCACGTGGGTGGAGGGCGTGTCCACGTGCAGGGTGCGGGGGAGCACACCGTGCTGCAGCGCCATCACCATCTTGATGACGCCCGCGACGCCCGCCGCGGCCTGGGTGTGCCCGACGTTGGACTTCACGGAGCCCAGCCACAGCGGCCGCCCGTCCTCCGGCCGTTCGCGCCCGTACGTGGCCAGCAGCGCCTGGGCCTCGATCGGGTCGCCCAGCGTGGTGCCGGTGCCGTGCGCCTCGACCGCGTCCACGTCCGCCGCGCTCAGCCCGGCATCGGCCAACGCGGCCCGGATGACCCGTTGTTGGGCGGGCCCGTTGGGCACGGTGAAGCCGCTGGAGGCGCCGTCCTGGTTGACGGCGGAGCCGCGCAGCACCGCGAGCACCCGGTGGCCGTTGCGGCGGGCGTCGGAGAGGCGCTCCAGCAGCAGGACGCCGACGCCCTCCGAGCAGCCGACGCCGTCGGCGGCGTCGGCGAAGGCCTTGCAGCGGCCGTCGGGGGCGAGGCCGCGCTGCTCGCTGAAGTAGACGAACATGTCGGGCTCGGTCATCACCGTCACGCCGCCCGCGAGGGCGAGGGTGCACTCGCCTCGGCGCAGGGCCTGGGCGGCCAGGTGCAGGCCGACCAGCGAGGAGGAGCAGGCGGTGTCGACCGAGACCGCCGGGCCCTCCAGGCCGAGGGTGTAGGAGACGCGGCCGGAGATCAGGCTGCCGTCGCTGCTGCCGGGGCCGTAGTCGTGGTACATGACGCCTGCGTAGACGCCGGTGGCGCTGCCGCGCAGCGCGCCGGGGCGGATCCCGGCGCGCTCCAGGGCCTCCCAGGAGGCTTCGAGCAGGAGCCGCTGCTGCGGGTCCATGCCGAGGGCCTCGCGGGGGGAGATGCCGAAGAACTCGGCGTCGAACTCGTCCGCGCGCTCGACGAAGCCGCCGTCCAGCGAGTAGGTGGTGCCGGGGGCGTAGGGCGCGCCGGGGACGGCGGAGCCGGGCTCGTAGAGCCGCCCCAGGTCCCAGCCGCGGTCGGTGGGGAAGGCGCCGACGGCGTCGCCGCCGTCGGCGACCAGGCGCCACAGCTCCTCGGGGGAGGTGACGCCGCCGGGGAAGCGGCAGCCCATGCCGATGATCGCCACGGGTTCGCCCTGGGCGGCCGCGAGCCGGTCGTTCTCCCGGCGCAGCACCGCGTTGTCGGAGACCGCCTGGCGCAGGGCCGCGACGATCCGCTCGGTGGATTGGGACTCGCTCACGACTGCTCTTCCTGTCCGCCGTAGACCGACTTCATCAGTTCCTCGACGCTCATCTCGGCGACCTCCTGCCGGATCGACGCGTCCTCGGCGGCGGCGCTGCCGCCGTCCGCCCGGTCGGCCGGGGCCGCGGGGGCGTCCGGGACCAGTTCGTCGAGCAGGTAGTCCGCGAGCGGCTGCGCCGTCGGGTAGTCGAAGACCAGCGTCGCGGGCAGGCGCAGCCCGGTCTCGGCGCCGATCCGGTTGCGCAGCTCGACGGCTGCCAGGGAGTCCAGGCCCAGGTCGGTGAAGCCCTTGTCGGGGTCGATCTGGGAGGCGTCCTTGTAGCCGAGGACGCCCGCCGTGTGGCGCAGGACCACCTCCAGGACGGCTGCTGTCCGCTGCTCGGGGGCCATCGCCGCCAGCCGCACGTCCAGGGCCGCCACCGGGGCGGCACCGGCCGCCGCGGCGGCCAGGGTGCGCCGGGCCGGGCCGCGCCGCAGGCCGCGCAGCAGGGCCGGGGGTTCGGGCAGCGCCTGCCCGGCCGGGGCCTGCGGGCGCGGGACCAGCTTGATCGGGGCCAGGGCCGGGTCGGCGGTGCCGAGCGCGGCGTCGAACAGGGCCAGGCCCTCCTCGGCGGTCAGCTCGGCGACGCCGGAGCGGGCGAGCCGCTCCAGGTCGACCTGGTCCTCGCTGCCCTGCCACGGGCCCCAGGCGAGGGACTTGGCGGGCAGGCCCTGGGCGGCGCGGTGCTCGGCGAGGGCGTCGAGGAACACGTTGGCCGCCGCGTAGTTGGCCTGTCCGGCGGTGAGGACGAGGCCGCCCGCCGAGGAGTAGAGCACGAACGCCGCGAGGTCCAGCCCCTTGGTCAGCTCGTGCAGGTGCCAGGCGGCGTCGACCTTGGGCCGCAGGACGGCGTCGACCTGTTCGGCGGTCAGCGAGCCGAACACGGCGCTGTCCATCAGACCGGCGGCGTGCACGACCGCGGTGAGCGGGTGCTCGGCCGGGACGGCGCCGAGCAGGGCGGCCAGCGCGTCCGGGTCGGCCGCGTCGCAGGCCGCGACCGTCGCCTCGGCGCCCGACCCGGCGAGTTCGGCGACCAGTTCGGCGGCGCCGGGGGCGTCCGGGCCGCGGCGGCCGGTCAGCAGCAGGTGCCGCACGCCGTACCGCTCGGCCAGGTGCCGGGCCAGGTGGCCGCCCAGCAGGCCGGTGCCGCCGGTGATCAGCACGGTGCCGTCCGGGTCCCACCCGGCCGGGTCGGCGGGGAGCGCCCCGGTCCGTTCCAGGCGCGGCAGCCAGACCGCGCCCGCGCGGACCGCGGCCTCCGGCTCGCCCGCGGCGAGGACCGCGGGCAGCGCCCGCAGCGACTCGGGCGTCCCGTCGGTGTCGACCAGCACGATCCGGCCCGGGTTCTCGGTCTGCGCGGACCGGACCAGGCCCCACAGCGGCGCCTGCACCAGGTCGGGGCCTCCGCTGTCGGCCGGGGCGGTGACGGCGCGGGTGGTCAGCACGACCAGGCGGGCGTCCGCGTACCGCGGGTCGGCCAGCCAGTCGGCGACCTGCGCCAGCGTCCGCCGGACCAGCGTCCGGGCCTCCTCCGGGAGGGAGCCGGAGTCGGGGTCGGTGCCGGGGGCGCAGGCCAGGACGGCGACCTCGGGACGCCGCGCCCCGTCGGCGGGGAGCACCGGGAACGGCAGGGCGGCTGCGCCGCCGAGCAGCGCCCAGTTCGCGGGGGCGGCCGCCGGGTCGGCGACGGGGCCGGGCTGCCAGCCGATCCGCAGCAGCGCGTCCCGGGCCGGGTCGGTGCCGCCGAGGCGGTCGGCGGTGACCGGGCGGACCACCAGCGCGTCGATCCGGCCCACCGGGGAGCCGGTCGGGTCGGCCAGCTCCAGGGCGGTGCCGCGGGCGCCGGGCCGGACCGTGACCCGCAGGGCGCTCGCACCCGCCGCGTACAGCCGCACGCCCGTCCAGGCGAACGGGATGGTCGCCTCGCCGACGGCCTTCGGGCCGCCCTCGGTGAGGAAGTCCGTCGCGCCCAGGGCGGAGTCCAGCAGCGCCGGGTGGAGGCCGAAGCCGGTGGTGTCGGTGCCCTCCGGGAGGGCGATCTCGGCGAAGACCTCGGCGGGGGCGCCGTCCGCGTCGCGGCGGCACCAGATCGCGCGCATCCCCTGGAACACCGGGCCGTAGCCGAAGCCCAGCCCGGCCAGGTCCGCGTAGACGCCGCCGATGTCCACCGGCTCGGCGCCGACGGGCGGCCACGGGTCGGTGCCGGGGGCGGGCGGTGCGGCCAGGTCGTTGCGGGCGAGGGTGCCCGCCGCGTGCTGGGTCCAGGGCGCGCCGACGGCCGCCGCGTCCCGCGAGTACACGGCCAGCGTGCGCCGACCGCCCTGCTCGCCGCCGAGCACCACGCGGACGCTGGTGGCGGCGCCGTCCCGCAGGACCAGCGGGGCCTGCTGGGTCAGCTCCTCCAGCAGGTCGAAGCCGACCTCGTCGCCGGCCCGGACGGCGAGCTCCACGAACGCCGCGCCGGGCAGCAGGACGGTGTCCATCACCCGGTGCTCGCGCAGCCAGGGCTGCCGGGCGGTGGAGAGGGTGCCGGTGAGCACCACGCCGCCGGTGTCCGGGAGTTCGACCACGGCGCCCAGCAGCGGGTGCCCGGCGCGGTCGACGCCGACCGAGGTCGCGTCCCCGGCGGGGGCGGTGGCGTTGAGCCAGTACTCCTTGCGCTGGAAGGCGTACGTCGGCAGCGCGACCTTGCGGGCGTCGCGGCCCGCGAACACGCCCTGCCAGTCCACCGGGACGCCGCGCACGTGCAGCCCGGCCAGGGCCTGCAGGACCGTCCGGGCCTCCTCTCCGGTGCGGCGCAGGGTGGGCAGCAGGACCTGGCCGTCGCCGGTGCCCTGCCCGGCCATGCCGGTCAGCACGGCGTCCGGGCCGAGTTCCAGGAACCGGGCGGTGCCGCTGGCGGTGAGGGTGGTGACGGCGTCGGCGAAGCGGACGCTCTCGCGGACGTGGCGCACCCAGTAGTCCGGGGAGCCGAGCTCCTCGGCGGTGGCGAGCCGGCCGGTGAGGGTGGAGACCACCGCGGTGGTCGGCGCGTGGTAGGCGAGCCGGGCGGCGACCGTGCGGAACTCCTCCAGCATCGGCTCCATCAGGGCCGAGTGGAAGGCGTGCGAGACGGTCAGCGCCTTGGTGCGCCGGAAGCCCGCGGCGACCTTCGCGACCGCTTCGGCCTCGCCCGAGACGACCACCGCCTGCGGACCGTTGACGGCCGCGACGTCGACGCCGGGGACGAGGGCCGCGCGGACCTCCTCCTCGGACGCGGCGATGGCGACCATGGCGCCGCCGGTGGGCAGCGCCTGCATCAGCCGCGCCCGGGCGCCGACCAGGGTGCAGGCGTCCGCCAGGGACCAGACCCCGGCGGTGTGGGCGGCGGCGAACTCGCCGATCGAGTGCCCGGCGACGTAGTCGGGCCGCACGCCCCAGGACTCGTGGAGCCGGTAGAGGGCGACCTCGAGGGCGAACAGCGCGCACTGGGCGTAGCCGGTGAGGGTGAGCGCCTCGGCGTCGGACCACATGACGTCCTTGAGCGGACGCTCCAGGCCCTTGTCCAGGAAGGCGCACGCCTCGTCGAGGGCGGCGGCGAACACCGGGAAGGTCCGGTACAGCTCCTCGCCCATCCCGACCCGCTGCGAGCCCTGCCCGGTGAACAGGAACGCCAGCCGCCCGGTCGAGCGGGCGGTCGCCTTGACCAGGCCCGCGGCCGCGCCGCCTGCGGCCAGGTCGGTCAGGGCGCGCACCGCCGCCTCGCGGTCCGCGGCCAGCACCACCGCGCGGTGGTCCAGGGCGGAGCGGGTGGTGGCGGCGGAGTAGGCCGCGTCCAGCAGCGAGGTCGAGTCGTCCAGCCGCGCGGCCAGCCGGGCGGCCTGCTCGCGCAGGGCGTCCGCGGTGCTGCCGGACACCGCCAGCGGGACCAGCGGCAGCGGCGGGGCGGACGCGGCGGCCCGCTCCGGCTGCGGGCGGCGCACCGGCGGGGCCTCCTCGACGATCACGTGGGCGTTGGTGCCGCTGATGCCGAACGAGGAGATCCCGGCCCGGCGGGGGCGGCCCTGCGCGGTCCACGGCCGGGCCTCGGTGAGCAGTCGCACGTGGCCGGTGCTCCAGTCCACGTGCGGGGACGGGGCGTCGACGTGGATGGTGCGCGGCAGCAGCTCGTGGCGCAGCGCCTGCACCACCTTGATCACGGCGGCGGCGCCGCCCGCGGCCTGCGCGTGGCCGATGTTGGACTTCACCGAACCCAGCCACAGCGGCCGGTCCTCGGGCCGGTCCTGGCCGTAGGTGGCCAGCAGCGCCTGGGCCTCGATCGGGTCGCCCAGCCGGGTGCCCGAGCCGTGCGCCTCGACCGCGTCCACGTCCGCCGGGGTGAGGGCCGCCGCGGCCAGCGCCGCCCGGATCACCCGCTCCTGGGACGGGCCGTTCGGGGCGGTCAGGCCGTTGGAGGCGCCGTCCTGGTTGACCGCGGAGGCGCGGACCACGGCCAGCACCTCGTGCCCGTTGCGCCGGGCGTCGGAGAGCCGCTCCAGCAGCAGCAGGCCCGCGCCCTCGGCCCAGCCGACGCCGTCGGCCGCCGCCGCGAAGGACTTCGAGCGGCCGTCGGGCGACAGCACGCCCTGGCGGCTGGAGTCGACGAACAGGTCGGTGGCGGACAGCACCGTGACACCGCCGGCCAGCGCCAGCGAGCACTCGCCGTTGCGCAGCGACTGGGTCGCCAGGTGCAGGCTGACCAGCGAGGACGAGCAGGCCGTGTCGACCGTCAGGGACGGGCCCTCCAGGCCGAACAGGTAGGAGATCCGGCCGGAGACCACCGCGCCGGAGCTGCCGTTGGCGAGGTAGCCCTCGACGTCGGCGGGCGCGTCCTTCAGGCGGCTGCCGTAGTCGTCGTACATGGCGCCCGCGAAGACGCCGGTCAGGGTGCCCTTGAGCGACCTCGGGTCGATCCCGGCGTGCTCGATGGTCTCCCAGGCGGTCTCCAGCAGCAGCCGCTGCTGCGGGTCCATGGCCATCGCCTCGCGCGGGCCGATGCCGAAGAACGCCGGGTCGAACATGGCGGCCTCGTGCAGGAACCCGCCCTCGTGGGCGTAGGTCTTGCCGCGCTTGCCCGGCACCGGGTCGTAGACGCCGTCGACGTCCCAGCCGCGGTTGGTCGGGAACGCGGTGACCGCGTCGACCTCGTCGACCAGCAGGCGCCACAGGTCCGCGGGGGAGGCGACGCCGCCCGCGTAGCGGCAGCCCATGCCGATGATCGCGATCGGCTCGTCGGTGCGGCCGCGGGCGGTGGTCGCGGACTTCGCCGCGGCGACCGGCTCGGCGCTCTCCAGCAGCCGTCCCATGATGAAGTCGGACACGGCCCGGGCGGTCGGGTAGTCGAAGACCATGGTCGCGGGCAGCGCCAGGCCGGTCGCGGCGTTCAGCGCGTTGCGCAGCTCCACCGCGGCCAGCGAGTCGAAGCCCAGCTCCTTGAACGCCCGGTCCCCGTCGATCGCCGAGGCGTCGGCGTGGCCGAGCACCGCGGCGATCTGCCCGGACACCAGCTCCAGCAGCACCCGCTCGCGCTCCGCCCCGGCCAGGTCGGCCAGCCGCCGGGCCAGCGCCAGCCCGCCGCGGGCCGGGCCCGCGGCACGCGCCGCGCGCCGCGCCGGGGCCGGGGCGAACGCGCGCAGCAGGGCGGGCAGTTCGTCGGCGCGGGTGCGCAGCACGGCCTGGTCCAGCCGCAGCGCGGCCAGCACCGCCGCCTCCGTGCCCAGCGCCCGGTCGAACAGGGCCAGGCCCTGGTCGGTCTCCAGCGCGGGCATGCCCTGGGCGGCCATCCGGCGCAGGTCCCCCTCGCCGAGCTCGCCGCCGAGGCCGGTGTTCAGGTTCCACAGCCCCCAGGCCAGCGCGGTGGCGGGCAGCCCGGCGGCGCGGCGGTGCTCGGCCAGCGCGTCCAGGAAGGTGTTCGCGGCCGCGTAGTTGGCCTGCCCGGAGGCCAGCACCAGGCCGCCCGCGGAGGAGAACAGCACGAACGCGGACAGCTCCAGACCCGCGGTCAGCTCGTGCAGGTGCCAGGCCGCGTCGACCTTCGGCGCCAGGACGGAGTGCAGCTGCTCGTCGGTCAGCGAGCCGACCAGGGCGCCGTCGGCGGTGCCCGCGGCGTGCACGACCGCGCTCAGCGGCCGCTCGGCGGGGACGGCGGCCAGCAGCGCCGCGACGGCGGCCCGGTCGGCGGTGTCGCAGGCGGCGACCGTCACCTCGGCGCCCAACGCGCCCAGCCGGTCCGCCAGTTCGGCGGCGCCCGGCGCGGCCGGGCCGCGGCGGCTGGTCAGCAGCAGGTGCCGCACGCCGTGCGCGGTGACCAGGTGCTCGGCGAGCAGGGCGCCGAGGCCGCCGGTGCCGCCGGTGACCAGGACGGTGCCGTCGCCCAGCGGCCGGTCGGCGGGCGCGGCGGGCGCCGCCTCCTCCACCAGCCGCGGCAGCAGGACGGCGCCGCCCCGGACGGCGGCCTCCGGCTCCCCGGCGGCCAGTACCGCGGGCAGCAGGTCGAGCGCGGCGCGGCCCTGCGGGTCGGCGTCGGAGTCGACCAGGACGAACCGGCCCGGGCTCTCCGCCTCGGCGGCCCGGACCAGGCCGGGCACCGGGGCGTGACCCAGGTCGCCGGTGCGGGTGAGCACCAGCAGCCGGGAGCCGCGCAGCCGCGGCTCGGCCAGCCAGGCCTGCAGCTCGGCCAGCACCAGGGCGGCCACCAGGTGGGCCCGCTCCGGCAGTTCGGCGCCGGTGGCGGGGTCCTCGGCCGGGCAGCGCAGCACGGCGACGGCCGGGGCCGCGGCGCCCGCGTCCAGGGCGGCGACCAGCGCGGCGACGTCCCGGTGCGGGGCCGTGCCGGGGGTGTCCCCGGCGCCGACCAGCGCCCAGTCGGCGGGCAGCGGCGCCGCGGTGGCGGCGGGCAGCGGGGCCAGGTCGATCCGCAGCAGCGAGCCCTGCCCGGCCTGCGGCCCGGCGCCCAACTGCTGGGCGCCGACCGGCCGGGAGACCAGCGAGGCGACCGAGGCGACCGGGTTGCCCTCGGCGTCGGCGACCTCGATGGCGGACAGCTCGTCGCCGTCCAGCCGGGTGATCCGCACCCGCAGTTCCCGGGCCCCGGCCGCGTGCAGGGTCACGCCGTTCCAGACGAACGGCAGCAGGGTCGCGCCCTGGCCGTCGTCCAGCAGGTCGGCGTGCATCGCCGCGTCGAGCAGCGCCGGGTGCAGGCCGAACGCGGCGCCGGTGGCGCCGATCTCCTCGGGCAGCGCGACCTCGGCGAACACCTCGTCGTCGCGCCGCCAGGCGGCCCGCAGGCCCTGGAAGGCCGGGCCGTAGCCGTAGCCGCGGGCGTTCAGCCGCTCGTAGGCGTCGGTGACGTCGAGCTGCTCGGCGCCCGGCGGCGGCCACTCGGCCAGGCCCGCGGGCTCGGCGGCCCCGGCCCGGGTCAGCAGGCCGGAGGCGTGCCTGGTCCACGGGTGGTCGGGCCGGTCGTCGGGCCGGGAGTGCACCTCGAACCGGCGCCGCCCGTCCTGCTCGCCCTCCACCAGCACCTGCAGCGCGACGCCGCGGTGCGCCTGCTCGCCGCCGGGCAGGACCAGCGGCGCCTCCAGGGTCAGTTCCTCCAGCGTCCGGTGGCCGACCTGGTCGCCCGCCCGGACCGCCAGCTCCACGAAACCGGTGCCGGGCACCAGGATCGCGCCGTTGACCACGTGGTCGGCCAGCCAGGGCTGGCGGCGGGCGCTGATCCGGCCGGTCAGCACCACCGAGTCGGTGCCGGGCAGCGGCACCACCGCGCCCAGCATCGGGTGGTCGGCGGCCAGTTGGCCCACCGAGGAGACGTCCCCGGCCGGGACGGGGTCCAGCCAGAAGCGACGGTGCTGGAAGGCGTACGTCGGCAGGTCCAGGCCGCCGGGCGCCCCGCCCAGCAGCGCCGGCCAGCGCACCCCGGCGCCGCGGGCGTGCAGCAGGGCCAGCGCGGCCAGCAGCGCCGGGGCCTCCGGCCGGTCGCGGCGGCAGGACGGCACGAACACCGGCGCGGCCGCCTCCCCGGCCGCCTCCACGCAGCGGGCGCCCAGCGCGCTCAGCACCGCGTCGGGGCCGAGCTCGACGAAGGTGCGCACGCCGTCGGCGGCCATCGCCCGCACCGCGTCGGCGAACCGGACCGCCCCGCGGGCGTGGCGCACCCAGTAGTCGGCGGAGCACAGGTCGTCCCCGGCGGCGGGCGCGCCGGTCACGGTGGAGACCACCGGGATCCGCGGCGCCCGGTAGGCCACCGCCTCGGCGACGGCGCGGAACTCCGCCAGCGCCGGGTCCATCAGCGGCGAGTGGAAGGCGTGGCCGACGTTCAGCCGGTGGGTCTCCGCGCCGCGCCCGCCGACCAGGCGCACCAGCGCCTCGACGGCCTCCGCGGCCCCGGACACCACCACCGAGCGCGGCCCGTTGACCGCGGCCACGTCCACCGGCCCGACGCCCTCGGCGAGGCCCGCGAGCAGCCCGGCGGCCTCCTCCTCGGTGACGCCCAGCGCGGCCATCGCGCCGCCCGCGGGCAGCGCCTGCATCAGCGCGCCGCGGGCCGCGACCAGCCGGGCCGCGTCCGCCAGCGAGAGCACGCCCGCGGCCTGGGCCGCGGCCAGCTCGCCGATCGAGTGCCCGGCCAGCACGTCCGGGGTCACGCCCCAGGACTCCAGCAGCCGGAACAGCGCCAACTCGACCGCGAACAGCGCGGCCTGGGTGTACTCGGTGCGGTCGAGCAGGCCGTCGCCGTCGTCGCCGAACACCACCTCGCGCAGCGGCCGCCACCGCTCGGGCGCCCACGCCTCGCCGTCCGCCCGGGCCGCGTGCACGGCCCCGTCGACGGCCGCGGCCACCGCGTCGAAGGCCGCCGCGTACGCCGGGAAGGCCGCGTACAGCTCGCGTCCCATCCCGACCCGCTGCGCGCCCTGCCCGGAGAACAGGAAGCCGACCCGGCCCTCGCCCGCGGTGTCCAGCACCAGCTGGGTGCCCGTCCCGCCCGCGGCCAGCAGCTCCAGGCCGGCCAGCAGCTCCTGCCGGTCGCCCGCGAGCACCGCGCCGCGCCGCTCGAACGCCGAGCGGGACGCGGCCAGCGCGGCGGCCAGCGCGGGCAGCGGCAGCTCCGGGCGCTGCGCCAGGAACTCCCGCAGCCGCCCGGCCTGCCCGCGCAGTGCCCCGGCGGTGCGGCCGGACAGCAGGAACGGCAGCACCTGCGGGTCGGCGGCCGGGGCCGCGGCGGGCAGCGGCTCGGCCGGAGCGGCCGGACCGGCCTGGTAGTCGCCGACGATCACGTGCGCGTTGGTGCCGCTGATGCCGAACGAGGAGACGCCCGCCCGGCGCGGGCGGCCGTCCGCCGCCCAGTCGCGGGCCTCGGTCAGCAGTCGTACGTTCCCGGCGCTCCAGTCCACGTGCGGGGACGGCGCGTCCACGTGCAGGGTGCGCGGCAGCACGCCGTGGCGCAGCGCCATCACCATCTTGATGACGCCCGCGACGCCCGCCGCGGCCTGGGTGTGCCCCAGGTTGGACTTGACCGAGCCCAGCCACAGCGGCTGCTCGCGCTCCTGCCCGTACACCTCCAGCAGCGCCTGCGCCTCGATCGGGTCGCCCAGCGTGGTGCCGGTGCCGTGCGCCTCCACCGCGTCCACGTCCGCCGCGGACAGCCCGCCCGCGGCCAGCGCCTGCCGGATCACCCGCTGCTGCGCCAGCCCGTTCGGGGCGGTCAGGCCGTTGGAGGCGCCGTCGTGGTTGACGGCGCTGCCGTCGATCACGGCCAGCACCCGGTGCCCGAGCCGCTCGGCGTCGGACAGCCGCTCCAGCAGCAGCACGCCCGCGCCCTCGCCCCAGCCGGTGCCGTCGGCCGCCGCCGCGAAGGACTTGCAGCGGCCGTCCGCGGCCAGGCCGCGCTGGCGGCTGAAGTCGATGAAGGTGTCCGGGGTCGACATCACGGTGACGCCGCCCGCCAGGGCGAGCGCGCACTCGCCGCGGCGCAGCGCCTGGATCGCCCAGTGCATCGCCACCAGCGAGGAGGAGCAGGCGGTGTCGACCGTCACGGTCGGGCCCTCCAGGCCCAGCGCGTACGAGACCCGGCCGGACACCACGCTGGCCAGGCTGCCGTTGCCCAGGTAGCCCGCGGTCTCCTCGGAGACCGCGCCCCGGCCGGTGCCCCAGTCGTGGTACATCACGCCCGCGAACACGCCGGTGTCGCTGCCGCGCAGCGACAGCGGGTCGATCCCGGCCCGCTCGATCGCCTCCCAGGAGATCTCCAGCAGCAGCCGCTGCTGCGGGTCCATGGCCTGCGCCTCGCGCGGGCTGATCTCGAAGAACTCGGCGTCGAACTCGGCCGCGTCGTGCAGGAACGCGCCCTCGCGGGTGTAGCTGCGGCCCGGACGGCCCGGCTCCGGGTCGTAGATCGACGCCTCGTCCCAGCCGCGGTCGGTCGGGAAGCCGCTGACCGCGTCCACCCCGTCGTGCACCAGCCGCCACAGCTCCTCGGGGGTGGCGACGCCGCCGGGGAAGCGGCAGCTCATCGCGACGATCGCGATCGGCTCGTCCTCGCGCACCGCCACCTGCGGCCGGACGGCCGAACCCGCGGCCGCGCCCGACAGCTTCGCCAGGATGTGGTCGGCCAGCGCCCGCGGGTTCGGGTGGTCGAAGACCAGGGTCGCGGGCAGCCGCAGGCCGGTCGCCGCGTCCAGGCCGTTGCGCAGCTCCACCGCGGACAGCGAGTCGAAGCCCAGGTCGCTGAAGGCCCGGCGGACACCGATCGCCTCCGGCCCGGCGTGGCCCAGCACGGCCGCGGCCCGGGAGCGCACCAGTTCCAGCACCGCCCGCTCGCGCTCCGCCTCGGGCAGCGCGGCCAGGCCGCTGACCGCCCCGGCGGGTCGGGCCGCGGCCGCGTTCGGGCCCCGGCGGCGGGCGGCCGGGCCCGCGACGTCCAGCAGCAGGGCGGGCAGCGCCTCGCCGCGGGCCGCCAGCGCGGCCCGGTCCACCCGGACCGGCACCAGCGACGGCCGCCCGGCGCCCAGCGCCCGGTCCAGCGCGGCCAGGCTCTCGGCGGCGGTCAGCGGGGCCAGGCCCAGCCGGGAGATCCGCCGCCGGTCGGCGTCGGACAGCGCCGCGCCCATGCCGTCCACGTCCGCCCACAGGCCCCAGGACAACGCCAGGGCGGGCAGCTCCAGCGAGCGCCGGTACTGGGCCAGCGCGTCCAGGAAGGCGTTGGCGGCCGCGTAGTTGCCCTGGCCGCCGCCGTCGGCCAGCGCGGCCGAGGAGGAGAACAGCAGGAACGCGGACAGCTCCAGGCCGCGGGTCAGCTCGTGCAGGTGCCAGGCCGCGTCCAGCTTGGGCCGCAGCACCGCCTCGACCTGCTCGGCGGTCAGCGCCTCGACCAGGCCGTCGGCGACGGTGCCCGCGGCGTGCGCCACGCCCGTCAGCGGGTGCGCCGGGTCGATCCCGGCCAGCAGCGCGGCCAGCGCCCGCGGGTCGGCCACGTCGCAGGCCGCCGCCTCGGCGTGCGCGCCCAGCGCGGCCAGCTCGGCCAGCAGCTCCTCGGCGCCGGGCGTCGCCGGGCCGCGGCGGCCGACCAGCAGCAGGCGGCGCACGCCGTGCTCGGCGACCAGGTGCCGGGCCAGCACGGCGCCGACGCCGCCGAGGCCGCCGGTGACCAGGAAGGTGCCGTCCGGGTCGATCGAGGAGGCCGTCCAGGCGGTGCCCCCGGCGGTCGCGGACTCGGGCAGCCGGGCCAGCCGGGGCACCAGCAACACCCCGTCCACCAGCCGCAGTTCGGGCTCCCCGGCGGCCGCCGCGGCCGCCAGCTCGGCGGCGGTCACCGGACGGTCGGAGCCGTCCAGGTCGAGCAGCACGAACCGGCCCGGGTGCTCGGCCTGCGCCGAGCGCACCAGGCCGCGCACCGGCGCCGCGGCCAGGCCCGCCGCGGTGGACGGGACGGCGGCGCCACGGGTCACCACGACCAGCTTCGAGCCCGCGAACCGCTCCTCGGCGAGCCACTCGCGCAGCACGCCCAGCACCCGGTGCACGTCCTCGTGCGCGGCGCCGGGCAGCGCCCCCGCCGGGTCGGCGGGCAGCACCGGCAGCAGCACCACCGCGGGCGCGGCGGCTGCGTCGCCCGGCAGCGGGGAGGCCAGCACCGGCAGGTCCAGGCCCCACGGGTCCGCGCCGCCCAGCACCGCGAGCCCGGCGCCGCCGGTCGCGGCCGTCGGGGCGGCGGGCTTCCAGGCCACCTCGTACAGCGGCTCGCTGCGGGCGGTCCGCAGCGCGTCGGGCGCCACCGGCAGCGAACGGAACGCGGCGACCTCGGCGACCGGCGCGCCGGTGCGGTCGGCCAGGGTCAGCGCGACGCCGCCGCCGGGCAGCGAGTCGATCCGCACCCGGAGGGCGGTGGCCCCGGCCGCGGCCAGGCGCACGCTGCTCCAGGCGAAGGGCAGCCGGATCTCCTCCGGCTCCCGGGCCTCGCCCGGCGCGAAGTCGGTGGCGTGCAGGACGGCGTCCAGCAGCGCCGGGTGCAGGGCGAACCCGCCGCCGTCACCGGCGAGTTCGACCTCCGCGAAGACCGCGCCGTCCGCGCCGCCGGTGCCCTCGGCGCGCCAGACCCGGCGCAGGCCGCGGAACAGCGGGCCGTAGCCGTAGCCCTGGTCGGCCAGCTCCTCGTACAGGCCGTCGACCGGCACCGGGCGGGCTCCGGCCGGGGGCCACCGGGTGAGGTCGGCGGGCGCGGTGTCCCCGGCGGTGACGGCCAGGGTGCCCGTGGCGTGCAGGGTCCAGTCGGCCTCCGCGTCCCACTCGCCGCGCGAGTACACCTCGATCGTGCGGCGCCCGTCCTGCTCGGCGCCGACCACGACCTGCAGCGCCAGCGCGCCGTCCTCCGGGACGGCCAGCGGCGCCCGCAGGGTCAGCTCCTCGACCAGCTCGCAGCCGACCCGGCCCGCCGCGTGCGCGGCCATCTCGACGAAGGCGGTGCCGGGCAGCAGCACCACCCCGGAGATCACGTGCTCGGCCAGCCACGGGTGGCCGTCCGGCGCGAGCCGCCCGGTCAGCACCAGCCCGGCCGTCCCGGCCAGGCCCACCTCGGCCGACAGCAGCGGGTGCGCGGAGGCGGTCAGGCCGAAGCCCGCCGCGTCCCCGGCGCCGCGCGGCGCGGCCAGCCAGTAGTGCTCGCGCTGGAAGGCGTACGTGGGCAGCGCCACCGTGCGGGCGCCGCGGCCCGCGAAGACGCCCGCCCAGTCGACCGTGACGCCGTGGGCGTGCAGTTCGGCCAGCGCGGACAGCACCGCCTCGACCTCCGCCCCGGTGCGGCGCAGCGCGGGCACGAAGGGCAGTTCGGTCTCGCCCGCGGCGGCCGCGCACTCCTCGGCCAGCGCGCTCAGCACCCGGTCCGGGCCCAGCTCCAGGCAGGCGCCGACGCCCAGCCCGAGCACGGTGGCCACGCCGTCGGCGAAGCGGACGGCGTGGCGGACCTGCTCCACCCAGTACCGCGGGCCGGTCACCTGCTCGGCGGTGGCCAGCTTCCCGGTCAGGTCGCAGACCACCGGGATCCGCGGCGGCGCGTACTCCACCACCTGCAGGACCTGCTCGAACTCCGCCAGCATCGGCTCCATCAGCGCCGAGTGGAAGGCGTGCGAGACCCGCAGCGCGGTGGTGCGCCGCCCCTCGGCGGCGAAGGCCGCGACGAGCCGCCCGACCGGCTCGGCCGGGCCGGAGACCACGACCGCGCCGGGGGCGTTCACCGCGGCGACGTCGACGCCCGGCAGCAGCGCCGCCCGCACCTCCGCCTCGGTCGCGGCCACCGCCGCCATCGCGCCGCCCGCGGGCAGCGCCTCCATCAGCGCGCCGCGGGAGGCCACCACCAGGCAGGCGTCGTCCAGCGACCAGACGCCCGCCACGTGCGCGGCGGCCAGCTCGCCGATCGAGTGGCCCAGCAGCACCGACGGCGTCACGCCCCAGGACTCGTACAGCCGGTAGAGCGCCACCTCCAGCGCGAACAGCGCGCACTGGGCGTACTGGGTCCGGTCCAGCGCCTCGGCGTCGGTGCCGAACCACACCTCGCGCAGCGGGCGCTCCAGCTGCAGGTCGAGCCGGTCGATCACCTCGTCCAGTGCCTGCGCGAACACCGGGAAGGTCCGGTACAGCTCGCGGCCCGCGCCCAGGCGCTGGGCGCCCTGGCCGGTGAACAGCACCGCCAGGCCGCCGGGCCGGGCGGAGCCGGTGCGCACCGCCACCCCGTCCGGGGCGGCGTCGGCGGCGTCGGCGGCCAGCGCGGCCAGGCCGCGGACCGCCTCCTCGCGGCTGCCCGCCAGCACGACCGCGCGGTGCTCCAGCGCGGCGCGGGTGGTGGCGAGCGAGAACGCGGTGTCGGTCAGCGCGGCGTCGGAGGCGGCCAGGAAGTCGGCCAGCCGCCCGGCCTGGGCGCGCAGCGCCCGCGGGGTCCGGGCGGAGACCGGCAGCAGCACCGGGGCGGCGTCGGCGGGCTCGGCGGTGGGCTCCGCGGCGGCCTCGACCGCCGGGGGCTGCTCGACGATCAGGTGCGCGTTGGTGCCGCTGACGCCGAAGGAGGAGATCCCGGCCCGCCGGGGCCGCTCGCCCTCCGGCCAGGGCCGCTCCTCGGTCAGCAGCCGGACGTTGCCCAGGCTCCAGTCCACGTGCGGGGTCGGCGCGTCCACGTGCAGGGTGCGCGGCAGCACGCCGTGCTCCATCGCCATCAGCACCTTGATCAGGCCCGCGGCGCCCGCCGCGGCCTGGGTGTGCCCGATGTTCGACTTGACCGAGCCGAGCCACAGCGGCTCCTCGCGGTCCTTGCCGTACGCGGCCAGCAGCGCGCCCGCCTCGATCGGGTCGCCGAGCCGGGTGCCGGTGCCGTGCGCCTCGACGGCGTCCACCTCGTCGGGGGCGAGGCGGGCGTCGGCCAGCGCCGCCCGGATCACCCGCTGCTGGGCGAGGCCGCTGGGCGCGGTCAGGCCGTTGGAGGCGCCGTCGGAGTTGATCGCCGAGCCGCGCACCACGCCGAGCACCCGGTGGCCGTTGCGCAGCGCGTCGGACAGCCGCTCCAGCACGAACACGCCGACGCCCTCGCCGAAGCCGGTGCCGTCGGCCGCGGCCGCGAACGGCTTGCACAGCCCGTCCTCGGCCAGGCCGCGCTGGCGGGCGAAGGAGGTGAACACGCCCGGGCCGCCCATCACGGCGACGCCGCCGGCCAGCGCCAGCGGGCAGTCGCCGCGGCGCAGCGCCTGCACCGCCAGGTGCAGGGCGACCAGCGAGCCGGAGCAGGCGGTGTCCACGGTCAGGGTGGGGCCCTGCAGGCCGAAGGCGTAGGCGACCCGGCCGGAGACCACGCTCGGCGCGTTGCCGGTCAGCAGGTAGCCGTCCAGCCCGTCCGGGGCCTCGTGCAGGCGCGGCCCGTACTCCTGGGCCTCGGCGCCGATGAACACGCCGGTGCGGGTGGCGCGCAGCGAGGCCGGGTCGATCGCGGCCCGCTCCAGCGCCTCCCAGGCGGTCTCCAGCACCAGCCGCTGCTGCGGGTCCATCGCGGACGCCTCGCGCGGGGAGATGCCGAAGAACTCGGCGTCGAACTCGCCCGCGTCCGGCAGGAACCCGCCGACCCGGACGTAGCTGGTGCCGGGCGTGCCCGGGTCCGGGTCGTAGAGCGCCGCGAGGTCCCAGCCGCGATCGGTGGGGAAGCCGGAGACGGTGTGCCGCCCGTCGGCGACCAACTGCCACAGCTGCTCGGGGGAGTTGACGCCGCCGGGGTAGCGGCAGCCCACCCCGACGATCGCGACGGGTTCGTCGGCGTCCGCGGCGGCGGGCCGCTGCGGCTCCGGCTCCGGCTCGGGCTCGGCGTCGCCGACCAGGCCGGAGCGGATCAGCCGGGCCAGCGCGCCGACCGTCGGGTGGTCGAAGACCACCGTGACCGGCAGGTCGAGGCCGGTGTCCGCGACGAGCCGCGTCTGCAGCTCGACCGCGGCCAGCGAGTCGAGACCGAGCTCGCTGAGGGGAGTCCCGGGATCCACCGTCCCGGGCGCGTCGGGCACGAAGGCGCCCAGCACCGCCACCACCCGCTCCCGCACGAAGCCGAGCAGGAAGCCGTAGGACGTGTCGTCGAACAAGATGGGCATTGCCGAAACTCCCCTCATCAGGAACAGGAACCGATCACCAACCGACCGGCATGGAAACCGGTCCCCGCACGATCACGCCGAACTGCCACTGCACGGACTCGCGGCCACCGGGCAGGTGCAGGTCCGGGAAACGCTCCAGGAGGGCGGCCATCGACTCCTGCAGCTCCAGGCGGGCCAGCGCCGCCCCGATGCAGTGGTGCGGACCGTGCCCGAACGCCATGTGCGGGTTCACCCGGCGGGTGATGTCGAGCTGCTCGGGGTCCTCGAACACCTCGGGGTCGCGGTTGGCCGCGGCCAGGGCGGGCATCACCGGGTCGCCGGCCCGCACCACCACGTCGCCGAAGCGGACGTCCTCGGTGGCGTACCGGGCGAACATCGCCGCCGTGTTGACCGGCACGTAGCGCAGCAGCTCCTCGACCGCGGAGGGCAGCAGCTCCGGCCGGGAGCGCAGCAGCGCCAACTGGTCGGGGAAGTCGGCGAGCAGGGTGAAGAAGAAGCTGGGCAGGCCGGAGGAGACGGTCTCCACGCCGCCGGTCAGCAGGCCGGGGCCGGCGATCGCGATCAGCTCGTCCTCGGTCAGCTTGTCGCCGTCGTCGCGGGCGTAGACCAGGGCGCCGAGCAGGTCGTCGGTCGGCTCCTCGCGGCGCTTGGCGATCAGCGCGGACATGTACTCGCCGAGCTCGCCGCCGATCTCCTCCAGCACGTAGCCGTTCATGGTGGAGTCGTTGGTCAGGCCCTCGGTCCACTTGCGGAACGTCTGGTGGTCGGAGAACGGCACCCCGAGCAGGTCGCAGATCACCGACACCGGCAGCGGCCGCGCCATGTCCTCGACCAGGTCGGCCGGTTGGCCCTTCTCCACCATCGCGTCGATCAGGCGGGCGCAGCGGAACTTGATGTCGGCGCGCATCTGCTCGACCCGGCGGGCGGTGAACGCCTTGTTGACCAGCTTGCGCAGCCGGGTGTGGTCCGGCGGGTCCATGCCCATGATGCCGTCGCCGGTCAGCTCCTTGCGCAGCCGCGGCTGGTCCAGGCCCTGCGCCATCTCGCGGCTGAACCGCGGGTCGGCCATCACCAGTTTGACGTCGGCGTAGCGGGTGGCCAGCCAGGCCGGCTCGCCGTAGGGCAGCCGCACCCAGCTCATCGGCTCCTCGGCGCGCAGTCGGGCGTACATCGGGGAGACGTCGACTTCCGTCATGTCGAACGGGTAGTCGCGGATCTGGCGCTCGGCCGTCATGCCGGTTTCCCTTCCAGGATCTCGTGCTCTGCCGCGCCGACCGGCCGGTCGGCGCCACGGTCGAGGGCGACCGCGTCGAACCTGTCCTGCACGTGGCACAGGGCCTTCGTCAGGTCGCCCGAGGTGATCCGGCGCCCGGGGCGCACCGGGGCGATGCCCTGCAGCGGCATCCCGCCCAGCTCCGACCAGCACAGCCGGCCGGCCTCGTCCAGGTAGCTGCGGCTGCGCCCGGCGTTGTCCGGGTGCAGGCAGTACGGGACGTCCAGCAGGCCGCGCTTGAAGGCGCCGACCAGGGCGCCGCCGACGCCCCCGGTGCCGACGCCGTCGAGGACCGCCGCCACCAGCGCCGCCGCCTCCCGGTACACCTGGCTGTCGGTGCCGTCGGCGGGCGCCGCGGCGGGCGCGCCCGGTCCGGCCAACTGCCGCCTGCGGTCCCGGGCGACCGCGGCCGCGTACTCCAGGGCGTCCACGTTGTGCTGCACGGTGGGGATCCGGCTGGACTCCACCGAGGTCTTGACGATCAGCCGCTCCGAGCCGGTGTCCACGGCCAGCCGGGCCGCCGCCGCCAGCAGGGCGTTGGCGCCCGCGACCGTCCGCGGGTACACGCCCATGTACGCGTAGACCACCACGTGCCAGTCGGCGTCCGGCAGCAACCGCCCGGCCAGCGCCCGCAGCGCCCCGATCGCCTCGGCGTCCTGCCCGGGGTCGGTCTGCTGGGCGTAGCTCAGCGACAGCGAGCGGATGCCCAGGTCGCGGAAGAACACCGCCTCCAGCACGCTGATCGCCACCAGCTGGCTGGGCGGGCACAGTTGGCCCAGCATGCAGCCGCCGAAGGTCTCCAGGTGCGGCCGGACGCCGCGCTCGGCGGCGTACTCGGCGGCCAGCTCGCAGGACGCCTCCCAGTTGCGGACCGACTCGTCCAGCGGGGTGCGCCCGTAGGGCAGGCAGTAGGAGACCGGCCCGCCCTCGGTGGCGTGCAGCCCGGCGTCCAGCAGCGCGCCGAAGATGTGCAGCGGGCGGGCCGAGCCGTGCCGCACCTGCACCGGGAAGCCCCGCTCGGCCAGGCCCGCGACGACGCCGCGGGTCACCGCCGCCGGGTAGTTGACGATCGGGTAGCCGTTGAGGTCGACGCCGTCGCGCAGCGCCGCCCGGACCGACTCCAGGTCGCCGGTCCGGGTGTAGCTGTCCAGGGTGATGGTGCCGACGGTGTCGGCGTCGGCCCGCTCGACGGCCTCCAGCCCGGCCCGCATCAGCGCCGGGTCGGCCATGCCCATCCGCGGCTGCACCACCAGGGCGCCGCCCGCGTGGACGCTGCGCACGTGGTCACCGAAGTTCATGGGCCTGCCGCTCGGAGAGGCGGCCGAGCAGGCCGGTGAACGCCGCGATGCCCTCGGGCCGGTCGTCGAACACGGCGTCGAAACCGGCGCCGAGCAGCTCCTCGAGGTGCTCGGCGCTCTCGCCGCCGGTGATGCCGAGCTTGCCGCCGATCAGCACCGGCAGCCCGGCCAGGTCGGCGTCCGCGCGCAGCCGCCGGATCACCCGCAGGCCCTCGTGGTAGCCGTGCCCGTTGACGCTGGAGAGCACCAGCAGCGCCGGACCGCGCTCGCGGCACTCCGCCAGCAGCATCTCGTCGGGCACCGTCGCGCCGAGGTTTACCACCTCGAAGCCGAGCTCCTCGATCAGCAGTTGCAGGAAGACCAGGTTCCAGGTGTGCGCGTCGGAGGCCATGCTGCTGACCACCACCGTGCCGCGCGGCGGCACCGGCCCGGCGGGGCGCTGCGCGGGCAGCGGCACGGCCGGGCGGGCCACCGTCCCCGCGCCGCCGACCGCCCCGTTCGTCGGGCCGCTCACCGGGCCGCCACCTCCGCCGCGTCGGTGCGGACCAGCTCCAGCCGGGTCGCCGAGACCACCTCGTCGCCGCGCACCAGCACCTCCACCGGGGCCGGGCGGCTGAGGAAGCCCAGCAGGCTCGCACTGACCCCGTACGCGCCGACGTTCGGCACCACCACCACGTCGCCGGGCGCCAGTTCCGGCAACTGCACGTCCCGGCCCAGCGAGTCGCCCGGGGTGCACAGCGGCCCGACCAGGCTGGCCCGCTGCTCCGGCTCCGCGCCGTCGAGCTGCACCGCGGCGGGCAGCAGCCGGCCCAGGCCGGACAGCCCGCCCAGGGTGTTGATCCCGGCGTCCAGGATCACGAAGCGGTTGCCCCGGCTGTCCTTGACGTTGACCACGCCGCTGACCAGGAAGCCGCAGCCGCCGACCAGGTAGCGGCCGGACTCCACCGCCACCTGCGGCGCGCCCGCCCGCCACCCGGGCAGGTGCAGGTCGAGGATCCGCTCCAGCTCGGCCGCCAGCTTCGGGTAGGCGGCGCGCTCGCCCGGCACCGCGTACGGGGAGGAGAAGCCGCCGCCGATGTCCAGCAGCTCCAGCGGCAGGCCGACCTCCTCTGCCAGCTGCACCGCGGAGAGCACCGTCCGCTCGAACTCGCCGATCAGCCCGGCCTCGTCGACCGCGTTGCTCATCGTGAAGAAGTGCGCGCCGACCACCTCGGTGCCCGGCACCGAGGTCAGCAGCGGCATCAGCTCCGGCAGGGTCTCGCTGTCGATGCCGAACTGCGAGGGCTTGCCCATCATCCGGATGCCGGTGTTCGCGGCCTTCGTCCCCGCGCTGTTGACCCGCAGCAGGCAGCGGGCCACCGCGCCCAGGCGCAGCGCGGCCCGGCCGACGTGCTGCAGGTCGGTGTACGACTCCACCGAGAAGATCCGCACCCCGCGGCCGATCGCGTACTCCAGTTCGGACGCGGTCTTGCCGGGCCCGGTGTACAGGCACTCGGCGGCGGTGTACCCGGCCGTCAGCGCGGAGTCCAGCTCGCCCGGCGAGCTGATCTCGGCCCGGCACGGGCGGGTGCCGCCCCCGGCGCCCCCGGCACCCCCGGCGCCCCCGGCGCCCCCGGCGCCCTCGCGCAGGGCGCGGGCCAGCGCGGGGTGCGGGTTGGCCTTGAACGCGTAGTACAGCTCGATGCCCTCGGGCACCGCGTCGGCCAGCGCCCGGTGGCCCTCGTCGAGCAGGTCCAGGTCGTAGACGTACAGCGGGGTGCCGTAGCGGGCGGCCAGCTCCCGGTGGCGGTCGGTCGTCGGGCGGTTCACCGGGCGTCTCCCGCGGTCGTGGCGGCCGTGGCGGTGGCCGGGGCGGTCCCGGCGTCGGCGTCGAGCAGCCGGGCCAGTTCGGCGGTGGCGTTCTTGCCGTGCGCGGTCAGCGGGATGCGCTCCAGCACCCGGCACTGCGAGGGGACCTTCTGCGGCTCCAGGCGGCGGGCCAGCTCGCGCAGCACGGTGTGCGGCGGCAGGTCGGCCTCGACGAACAGGCACAGGTCGCGGGTGTCGGTGGGCGGCACCACGGCGGCGGCGTGCACCCCGGGGACGTCCAGCGCGGCGGCCTCGATCTCCAGGGTGCTCATCCGGATGCCCTTGCGCTTGAACATGTCGTCCCGGCGGCCCTCGAAGTACAGGTAGCCGTCCTCGTCGAGGCTGCCGTAGTCGCCGGTGTGCAGGCGCAGCGCGCCGGTGACCGGGTCGGGCCGGAAGGTGCGGGCGGTCAGCTCGGGCGCCCGCCAGTAGCCGGGCATCACGTGCGGGCCGGCGGCGACGATCTCGCCGACCTGCCCGGGGCCGAGCTCGGTGCCGTCCTCGTCCAGGATCAGCACCCGGGTGCCGGGCAGCGGCAGGCCGACCGAGTCGGGCCGGTGCTCGTCCAGCTCCGGCGGCATCACGGTGATCCGCTTGCACTCGGTCTGGCCGAACTGGCGCACCACCCGGGCCCCGTCGAAGTGCTTGCGGAGCTTCTCGATGGTGGCCTGCGGCAGCGCCGCCCCGGTGTTGGTGAACATCCGCACCCGGTTCGGCTCCTCGGTCAGCGTCTCCCGCTCGGCCAGGGTCGCGATCATCGAGGCCAGCGAGGGCACGATCGGCACCACGGTGGCGCCGGTGCTGCGGATCAGGCCCAGCAGCCGCAGGTCCGACTCGGCGCCCGCCAGCACGATCTCGGAGCGGGCGTGGCAGGACAGCAGCACCTTGTACAGGCCGTAGTCCCAGGAGACCGGGAAGCGGCAGAACACTACGTCGTCGTCCCGGTAGCCGAGCACCCGGCCGATCGACATCGTGGCGAAGGCGATCTGCGCGTGCGGCTCGACCACGCCCTTGGGGGCGGCGGTGCTGCCGGAGGTGTAGACCAGTACGGCGACGTCCTGCGGGGAGACCGCGGTCGGCTCGGCGAGCGCGCCCTCGGCCGCGGAGCGCTCGATCCCGGCCCAGGTGTCGGCGGCGTCGGCGCCGGTCAGCACCAGCACCGGTTCGGCGTTCGCGACGACCCCGTCCAGGTGGTACTGCTTCATGCCCGGGTTGAGCGGCACGAAGACCGCGCCGCGCCGCGAGACGCCGAACATCAGGGCGACCAGCTCGCGGGTGGTCTCCCACTGCACGACGACCCGGTCGCCGTGCCGCACGCCGCGCTGCTGCAACCAGTGCTCGGCGGCGCGGCTGTGGCGGGCCAGCTCCCGGTAGGTCCACCGGCCGGCCGCGTCCCGGACGGCGGGCGCGTCGGGGGCGAGGGCTTCGGCCTCGTCCAGGAAGGAATGGACAAGCATGGTGCGGGTCGGGTGACCGAGGGTGTCCACAGGCTTGCTCCAAGCCACGAGAAGGAGACGCGACGAGGCAGTGTCGCGAGGGATTCGCTGGGGTCGCGCTGGTCCGCTCCGAGAAACTAACGGCCGCTCAGGCGGGAATCACACCCCTTAAGGTCCCCTAGCCCGGGGCCGGGGACCGCCCCGACGTGCTGCTGAGGGGCGGTGCGGGGCGGCGGGGCGGGGCGGCCGTGCGGGGCGGCGGTGCGGGGGCCGGGGCCTCCTGCCGTACGGGGCGGGCCGGTCGGGGTTTCAGGCCACCGCGCCGCGGCGGCGCGGCTGCAGGGCGAGCCGCGGCGTGGCGGCCAGCACCTCGAAGTTGGCGGTGGTGCGGGCTACCCGGCCGAACAGGCTGTCCGGGCCCGCCATGCACACCGTGCCCACGCCCCGCTCCAGCAGCGTGTCGACCACGTCGGTCCAGCGCATCGGCCGCACGAAGCTGTCCAGCAGCATGGTGCGCACCTGCTCGCCGGTGCGCAGGACGGCGCCGTCCTGGTCGGCGACCACCGGCAGCCGCGGGTCGGCGAACTCCAGCCCGCCGATCACCTCGTCCTCGGCCCGACGGCGCAGCGCCCCGAACGCGGCCGAGTGCATGGGCGGCCGCATCGTGTACAGCGAGAAGCCGCCCAGCGCGCGCAGCCGCCCCAGCAGCCAGTCCAGGTTGCGCTCGCGCAGCGACACCATGAAGAAGTTGTCGTCGATGTAGCAGGAGATCTCGTGCCACTCGCCGCGGGCGGTGAGCTCGGCCAGCACCTCGTCCAACTGCTCGCGCGGGGTGCGGGTGAAGGAGTGCGTCACCACGTCCCGGAACTCGGTGGCGAAGAACTCGTCCTGCAGCGCGGCCAGTTCGGCCGTCATCCAGACCGCGTCCTCGACCTCCAGGGCGCCGCAGTACGCGGCGAGCGTCTTCTCGCCGAAGCTCGGACCGGCGCACAGGTCGGCCCGCACGCCGAGCTCCTGCTCCGCCCACTGCGCCAGCGCCAGGCAGTTCACCAGGAAGCCGACCTGCGCGGCGGTGCTGTAGTCGGAGTCGTCCCGGCGCATCCGCTCCAGCAGCGGGTAGCCGAGCCGCTTGCCCGCCGCGGCCGCCAGGCGGCGGGCGAACGGGTTGACGGCCATGAACCGGCCGACGTCGGCGAACCTGCTGGGGGCCATGCCGGGGAAGACCATCGCCTGTCCCGTCCGCGCCCCGCCCGTGGTTCCGGTGGTGCTCATCGTTTCCCCCTGTTCGTTCCGGTCGTGCCGGTCGGCCGGTCGCGGTGCGCGAAGTGCCGGGTCATGCGAGGCCCTTGAGGAACTCGACCAGGACCGCGCGGAAGCGCTCGGGCTCCTCCAGGTTCGGCACGTGGCTCGACTCCTCGAAGACCTCCCAGCGCACGTCGGGGATCAGGTCGAAGTACGGCTGCACGGTCACCGGCGTGGCCTCGTCGTACCGGCCGCTGACCAGCAGCGTCGGGACGTCGACGGCGGGCAGGCAGTCCACCACCGACCAGTCCTTGAGCGTGCCGGTGACGTGGAACTCGCTCGGGCCGTTCATCACCGAGTAGACCGTGGTGTCCTCGGACATCTCCAGGAACGAGGCCCGGTAGTCGCGGGGCCACGGCACCACCCGGCACACGTGCCGGTCGTAGAAGACCCGCACCGCCTTGTAGTACTCGTGGGAGGCCGTGGTGCCGGCCTCCTCGTGGCGGCGCAGCGTCTCGTCCACCCCCGGCGGCAGCGCGGCCCGCAGCACCGCCATCTCCTGCCGCCACAGCGGGTAGGACGCCGGGGAGTCGGCGATCACCAGGCCGCGCAGGCCCGGTGGCTGCCGCGCCGCGTGCCGGGCGCCCAGCAGGCCGCCCCAGGAGTGGCCGAACAGCACGTAGTCCTCGTCCGCGCCCAGCGAGCGCAGCAGGTTGTCCAGCTCGGCCTCGAACAGCTCGGGCACCCAGAAGTCCGCGCCCTTCTCCGGCAGGTGGGTGGAGCCGCCGTTGCCGAGCTGGTCGTAGTGCAGCACCGGCCAGCCGGAGCGGGCCAGTTCGGCCAGGTTCGCCAGGTAGTGGTGGGTGCTGCCCGGGCCGCCGTGCGCCACCACGACGACCGGACGACCGGCGCCGGGCGTGCCCGTCATCCGGTACCAGGTCCGGTGCTCCCCGAAGGGGACCGTGCCCTCGGCGACGTCCATCCCGAATCACCTCACTGCCAGTCAGCGGCCCGTCCGCCCCCCATGTCTAGCCCCGCCCCCCGCCCCGGAACCAGCCCCTTAGGGGGTGCCGCCGACGCTCCGGGACGACCACCCGCCCCGCACCCCAACCCCCCTACGGGGGCGGGGCGGGGCGCCCGGACGCGCGCGAAGGCCCCTCCGGCACGGGGAGCGGAGGGGCCTTCGGGGGAGGGGCTCAGGAGGAGGACGGGTCGGTGTCGTTGAGGTAGGCCAGGACGGCCAGGACGCGGCGGTTGTCGTCGTCGTGGGGGAGGAGGTCGAGCTTGTTGAAGATGTTGTTGATGTGCTTGCAGACGGCCTTCTCGGTGATGGTCAGGCGGCCGCCGATGCCCGCGTTGGTCCGTCCCTCGGCCATCAGGCCGAGGACCTCCTGTTCGCGGGGGGTGAGGTTCTGCAGGGCCTTGTTCTGGGAGTGGCGCGAGAGCAGTTGGTTGACCACCACCGGGTCCAGCACGGTGCCGCCCGCGGCGACGGTGCGGACGGCGTCGACGAACCGGGTCACGTCCGAGACGCGGTCCTTGAGCAGGTAGCCGAGGCCGCCGCCGCTGGCCGCCAGGAGTTCCTTCGCGTACAGCTGCTCGACGTGCTGGGAGAGCACCAGCACCGGCAGGTCGGGGGTGTGGCGGCGGGCGTCGAGGGCGGCGCGCAGGCCCTCGTCGGTGTGGGTCGGGGGGAGCCGGACGTCGACCACCGCGACGTCCGGCTTGTGCGCGGCCAGGGCCTGCACCAGGGACGGGCCGTTGTCGACCGCCTCGACCACCTCCAGGCCGTAGGCGGTCAGGAGCCGGATCAACCCGTCCCGCAGCAGGGTCAGGTCCTCGGCGATGACAACGCGCATGGCAGCTCCATGGTGATGATGGTCGGTCCCCCGGCGGGGCTCGTGACGACGAGCACTCCGTCGAAGGCTGCCAGGCGACGCTCCACCCCCGCCAGTCCGCCGCCGGGCGAGGCCGTGGCGCCGCCCATGCCGTCGTCGCCGACGATGGCGACCAACCGGCCGTCCTCGTGGCCGAGTTGCACCCAGGCGCGGCCCGCCCCGCTGTGCTTGGCGGCGTTGGTGAGGGCCTCGGCGACCGCGAAGTACATCGCGGACTCCACCGGCGCCTCGGGGCGGCCGGGCAGTTCGATCCGGACGTCCACCGGGAACGGCATGGTCAGCGCCAGCGCCCGCACCGCCCCGTCCAGGCCGCGTTCGGCCAGCACCGGCGGGTGGATGCCGCGCACCAGGTCGCGCAGGTCGGACAGGGCCTGGCCGCTGTGCTCGCGGGCCTCCATCATCAGCTGGGTGGCGGCCTCCGGGTCGTGCTTGATCAGTTGCTCGGCCAGGCCGATGTTCATGCCGAGGGCGACCAGCCGGGCCTGCGCGCCGTCGTGCAGGTCGCGCTCGATCCGGCGCAGCTCGGCCGCCGAGGCGTCCACCACCTGGGTCCGGGAGTCGGTCAACGAGTCGACGCGGGCGGTCAGTTGGCCGCGGCCGGGAGAGAGCAGCGCCGCGCAGAACAGCGCGTGCGCCTTGACGAACAGCGGGGCGCCGAACACCGCGACGGCCAGGCAGAGCGCGCCCAGCGGGATGTTCAGCGTCCAGTACAGGTGGTGGGCGCTGGTGAACGCCACCAGGAACGGCGCCACCAGCAGGCCGCCGAGCCCGTTGACCAGCAGCGCCGCGGGCAGCACCCCCAGCAGCGCGCCCACCGGCACGTTCACCAGCAGCCAGAGCAGGTCGCGCCAGGTCGCCGGGTCCTTCAGCAGCTCCCGGCAGAGCTCGACCCGGCCGATCAGGCCCGGCGCGGTGCGCGGCAGCGGCCGGTACGGGGAGGCGATCGGCACCCCGGACCACTCCCGGGCCCAGCGCCGCTCGGTGTCGGCGAACGCCCGCGCGCCCTTCAGCAGGGTCGGCGCGGCCAGTACGCCCAGCCCCAGCGGCAGGAAGGCGATCGACAGCAGCGAGCCGACCAGCAGCGGCACCCCCGCGAACTGCGAGGCCAGCGCCTGCACGAGCCCGCGGCCGCAGGCCGTCAGCATCCGGGCGACCCGGCGCCCGCCCCGGAAGCCGTCCGCCCGGGAGCCGTTCATGACTGCCCCGCCGGGGCCTGGGCGGCGGGTCGCCCGCCGGCCGCGCGTACTCGGGTCACCGTGGTCTCCTCGTGCTCGTGCCTGTCCACGGAGCCCAGTCTTCCGGCCCCGGCGACGGCTTGTCAGGGGAGTAAACACCCCGATCGGGCACCGGCCCCCCGCCCCCGCGGAGCGCCGTCCGCCGGGCCGCCCCGTGCTCTGGGGTGCCCCTAAGGGGCTGGCCCGGCCACCGGCGAGTCGCTAGACATGGGGGCGGAGGGTCGGTGCGGGGCGGGGGCTAGGCCGCCGCCCGGATCCGGGACAGGGTCTTCCAGAGCGTCTCGGGCGTCTCGAACGTCGCCAGTGACAGGGCCTCGTCCTGGAACCTGACCTCGTAGGCGTCCTCCAGCACGGAGAGCAGGTCGACCGTCGCCAGCGAGTCGAGGCCGAAATCCCGCAACGGGGCGTCGGCGACGAGTTCCTCGTCGGCGGGCAGGTACGGCAGAAAACGGCGCACGGATTCTTCGAATCTCTCATCCCACATGTCGGCGACCCTACCGACGGCGCCAGTTCGGGTCGATGAGTACGAACCCCTATTTCATTCCCGGCCACCGGAGGCGACATGGAATTCCCCACCGAGAACACCCTCCCGCTGCGGTTCCTGCGCGGCCTGGCCGCCTCCCCGGACGGCGTGGCGGTGCGCCACGGCGACACCGTGCTGACCTACCGGCAGCTGCACGAGCGGGCCCTGCTGTGGGCGGGCGCCCTGGTCGCCGAGCGGGCCCGCACCGTCGGCGTGCTGGCCCGCAAGGGCCCCGAGGCGTACACCGCGATCCTGGCCGCGCTGTTCGCCGGGGCCGCCGTGGTGCCGCTGCGCCCGGACTTCCCGGCCGCCCGGCTGGCGCAGATGGCGGACGCCGCGGGCGTGCAGGTGCTGGTCGCCGACCGGGAGGCGGTGCCCGCGCTGGCGGAGGTCCGCGGCGGCCGGGCGGTGCTGCTGGTCGGCCCGGAGGGCGCCGTGCAGGCCGACGAACTGCCGTACGCCACGCTGAAGACCGACCCGGCGGCGGCGCTGGCCGCGCCCCGGCCGACCGCCCCGGACGACCTGGCGTACGTGCTGTTCACCTCGGGTTCGACCGGCCGCCCCAAAGGCGTCCGGCTCACCCACGGCGCATTCGCGCATTACTTCTCGCTGCTGGACGCGCGCTACGACTTCGGCCCCGCCGACGTGTTCTCCCAGGTATTCGACCTGAACTTCGACTGCTCCGTGTTCGACCTGTTCTGCGCCTGGGGCGCGGGCGCCGAATTCCTCACCCTGCCGCCGCAGGCGTTCCGGGCGCTGCCGGAGTTCCTGGCCGAGCACGGGGTGACGGTCTGGTTCTCCACCCCGAGCGCGATCGCCCTGGTGCGCCGCACCGGCGGCCTGGCCCCGGGCGCGCTGGGCGGGCTGCGCTGGAGCTTCTTCGCCGGGGAGGCGCTGACCTGCCGGGACGTCGAGGACTGGCGGACGGCCGCGCCCGCGGCCACCGTCGAGAACCTGTACGGCCCGACCGAGCTGACCGTCACCGTCGCCGCCTACCGCTGGTCCGACACCGGGACGCCCGCGGTCGCGGTCAACGGCGTGGTGCCGATCGGCGCCGTCCACGCCGGGCACCGGGTGCTGCTGCTGGACCCGGACGGGCAGCCCGCCGAGGAGGTGGGTGAACTCTGCATCGCCGGCCCGCAGTTGACCCCCGGCTACCTGGACCCGGCCGACGGCGCCGGCCGCTTCCTGGAGCGCGACGGGCTGACCTACTACCGCACCGGCGACCGGGCCCGCCGGATCGGCCCGGACGGCACCGACCTGGCGTACCTGGGGCGGCTGGACTCGCAGATCCAGGTGCAGGGCTGGCGGATCGAGCCCGCCGAGGTCGAGCACGCGCTGCGCGCCCTCGGGGTGCGCGACGCGGTGGTGGTCGGTGCCCCGACCCCGGCCGGGACGGTGCTGGTGGCGTACTACACCGGCGCGGCGGTGCCCGCGGTCGACCTGGTGCGCGGGCTGCGCGAACTCGTCCCGGCCGGGGCGATCCCGCGGCGCTTCCTGCCGGTGGAGGAGTTCCCGCTGTCGCCCAACCGGAAGGTCGACCGGGGCGCGCTCACCGCCCGGGCCGCCGAACTCCAGGGCCTGTGACGGCGGGGGCCGGTGACGGCGGGGGCCGGTGACGGCGGCCCCCGCAGCACGACGGGGAGGGCCCGGGAAGCGTGTGGCTTCCCGGGCCCTCCCCGTCCCGCGTCCGCCGTGTCCGCGGGCTGCGCCCGGCCCACGGCCGGCGGGGCGTCAGATCGCCGCCGCCAGCGCCTCCAGCGGGCGCTCGCGCAGCGTCCTGCGGGTGGCGCCGATGTTCGCCGCGAAGGTCAGCACCACCACGATCGCGACCACCACCAGGTAGATCTGCGGGCCCGCGTCCGGGATCGCCTCGTCCGAGAGGGCCAGGCTGAACGGGACGATCGAGGCCAGCGCCGCGACGGTGCCCGCGACCAGGCCGGTGACCACCGTGATCACGCTCTCGAAGGTGACCGTGCGGACGACCTGCCCGGGGGTGGAGCCGATCAGCCGCTGCTGGCCGAACTCGCGGCGGCGGTAGACCGTCGCGGTGACCGCCAGGTTGATCAGCACGATCGCCGCGAAGACCGCGATGGTGGAGACGATCACGAAGTTCAGGGTCTCGACGTTCTTGTCGTCCTGGGAGCGCACCAGCCGGCCCGAGGAGACCGCGTCGTTCTGGATGACCTGCATGTACAGCGACCCGGCGGCCATCCCGACGAACAGGATGATCGGCATCAGGACGCCCGCCATCCGGCCCGAGCGCTGCCGGATGTTGGCCTGGGCCAGGTAGGCGGGGGTGCCGCCGAAGCCGCGGACCACGCCGCCGACCAGCGCGCTGGCGACCCGCAGCAGGATCGGCGAGAGCAGCGCCAGGCCGATCGAGACGTGGATGCAGGCCTCGCCCGCGATCGACATGGTCAGGTAGCCGCGGTCCTTGAGCACGGTCGGGACCAGCACGCCCGCGTCGGTGCCCAGCAGCAGGAAGAAGATGCCGAAGCCGATCCGCTTCTTGGTCATCTTGGTGGTGCCCGCCGCGCTGGTGACCAGCGCCTCGCGGGTGCTGACGGTGGAGGCCCGGCGGCCGGTGACGTACGCGGCGATCGCCGCGGCCAGGAAGGTCACGCCCAGGCCCATGCTCAGCGCCATCAGGCCGAACGCGTAGTCGGTGCCCTTCGCCACCTGGTGGCTGGAGACCAGGGCGTCCACCACCGCGTTGCCCGCCAGGTAGCCGACCGGCACCGCCAGGACGGCGGCCAGCAGGGTGACCACCGCGGTCTCGCCGATGATCATGCGGGTGATCTGGCCCGGGACCGCGCCCGCCGACTTCAGCAGCGCGATCTCGTTGCTGCGCTGGCGCACCGTCAGGTTGAGGGTGGCCGCGATGCCGAAGGCCACGATCAGCACGCCCCAGCCGTCCACCACGTAGCACATGGTGGTCAGGGTCTTCTCGTCCTGGGCCGAGACGCCGTCGGCCGTGCCGGTGTCGAACAGCGAGGAGAAGGCCATCAGGATGGTGGCGCCGAGGAACACGTTCAGGAAGGTCGCGGCGAAGCTGCCCTTGCGCAGGCGCAGCGAGCTGAGGGCGAGGCGGAACATGGCTCAGGACTCCGATCGGGCGTGGCGGCGGGCGACTTCCTCGCCCAGGCGGGCCATCTCCTCGGCGACGGTGGCCGGGTTGGGGCGGGCCATCTCGTCGACGATCTGGCCGTCGACCAGGAAGAGCACCAGGTCGGCGTGCGAGGCGGCGATCGGGTCGTGGGTCACCATGATCACGGTCTGCCCGAACTCGCGCACCGCCTGGTCGAACAGGTCGAGCACCTCGGCGGCCCGGTGGGTGTCGAGCGCGCCGGTCGGCTCGTCCGCGAAGATGATCTTCGGGTTGGAGACCAGCGCCCGGGCGATCGCCACCCGCTGCTGCTCGCCGCCGGACAGCTGCGCCGGGTGGTGGTCCAGCCGGTGCAGCAGGTCCACCCGCTCCACCACGGCCTCCAGTCGCTGCCGGTCCACCCGCTTGCCCTCCAACCGGGACGGCAGGGTGATGTTCTGACGGACCGTCAGCGAGGGCAGCAGGTTGAACTGCTGGAAGACGAAACCGATCCGGCCGCGGCGGAACCTGGTCAGCTCGGTCTCGTTGCCGAAGGTCATCTGCTGCCCGGCGATGTACACCTCGCCGCTGCTCGGCTGGTCGAGCCCCGACGCGCAGTGCAGCAGGGTGCTCTTGCCCGAGCCCGACGGGCCCATGATCGCGGTGAAGGTGCCGGGGGCCAGCGAGAGGTTCACGCTCTTCAGTGCGGTGACCGGAACGCCGGTCGTGTCATAGACCTTGCTGACCGAGGCCAGTCGGAGTACGTCCCCCGCCACCGGACGGCCGTGGGCGCCTGCTCGGTTCATCATTCCTCATCTCGTCGGGCGCATTTCCTGCTGCTAAAGAGCATTCCGCGCGGCGCCCGCCGCGTCAGGGGTGGAAACTCCCCGACCCGGGTAGGGAAAACACCCCCCTGTTCCGCCCGCCCCGCCCCGACCCGCCCCGGCAGGGCCGACACCCCCCGACCCCGGCCCCCGCACCCGCCGATAGGGGTTGAAGCCCCCGGACGAGACTGCCACATTCGAGGCACTATGACGACGACCGTACCGACCCAGAACGGGGCCCGAGAACTGGGCGCCTGGATCCGCCGCTTCCGGCCGGCCGAGGACGCCGCCGTCCGGCTCGTCTGCCTCCCGCACGCCGGCGGGGCCGCGACCTACTACTTCCCGGTGGCCAAGGCCCTGGCCCCCGAACTCGACGTGCTCGCCGTGCAGTACCCCGGCCGCCAGGACCGGCGCACCGAACCCGTCATCGAGGACGTGCGCGCCCTCGCCGACCGGATCACCGCCGAGCTGCTCCCCTGGACCGACCGGCCGCTGGCGCTGTTCGGCCACAGCATGGGCGCCCTGGTCGGCTACGAGGTCGCCCGCCGCCTGGAGGCCGCGGGCAGCGCCCCGCTCGGCCTGTTCGCCTCCGGCCGGCGCGCCCCGTCCACCGTCCGCGAGGAGGGCGTCCACCGGCGCGACGACCAGGGCATCGTCAGCGCCCTGCGGGAACTCAGCGGCACCGGCGACGAGGTGCTCGACGACGCCGACCTGCTCGGCATGGTCCTCACCGCGGTGCGCGGCGACTACAAGGCCGTCGAGACCTACCGGGCCGACGCCGGACCGGTGCTGACCTGCCCCGTCGAGGTGCTCACCGGCGACAGCGACGCCATGACCAGCCCCGAGGAGAACCGGGCCTGGGAGCGCCACACCACCGGCGGGTGCCGGGTCACCGAGTTCCCCGGCGGCCACTTCTACCTGGTCGACCAGGCCCCCGCCGTGCTCGCCACGATCCGGGAGCGCACCCGCGCCTGGGCCGCGGCCGCGCCGCAGCGCCCCTGATGGCCCGTCAGCACCCGGCGAGCCACCGGGGAGCGCGGTGAACGGCCACCCCGACGACGGCCACCCGCGGATCTGGGCGGTCAGCGACCTGCACGTCGCCCACCCCGACAACCGCGCCGTCGTCGACCGGCTGCGACCCGCCCACCCCGGCGACTGGCTGCTCGTCGCCGGTGACGTCGGCGAACTGTACGCCGACGTCACCGCCGCCCTCGACCTGCTGGCCGCCCGCTTCGCCAAGGTGGTCTGGACCCCCGGCAACCACGAACTGTGGACCCACCCGCACGACCCGGTCACCCTGCGCGGCGAGCACCGCTACCACCGCCTCGTCGAGCACTGCCGCAGCCGCGGCATCGCCACCCCGGAGGACCCGTACCCGGTCTGGACCGGGCCCGGCGGACCCGCCGTGGTCGTCCCGCTGTTCGTGCTCTACGACTACAGCTTCCGGCCCCCCGGCACCCGCGACGCCGCCGAGGCGCTGGCCGTCGCCGAGGCCGCCGGGATCGTCTGCACCGACCAGTTCCTGCTGCACCCCGACCCGTACCCCAGCCGCGAGGACTGGTGCCGGGCCCGGGTCGCCCGCACCGAGGAGCGGCTCGCCGCGCTGCCCGCGGACCTGCCGACCGTCCTGGTCAACCACTACCCGCTGGTGCGCGAGCCCACCGAGGTGCTGCGGCACCCCGAGTTCGCCCAGTGGTGCGGCACCGAGGCCACCGCCGACTGGCACACGCGCCACCGGGCCGTCGACGCCGTCTACGGCCACCTGCACATCCCGCGCCGCACCGTGTACGACGGCGTGCGCTTCACCGAGGTCTCGCTCGGCTACCCGCGCGAGTGGAGCCGCCGCCCGCCCGCCGAACCGCTGCGGCAGATCCTGCCCGCACCGGTGCCCGCCTGGGGAGGACGACTGTGATCGAGCGCATCCTGCCGGCCGCCGCGGTCGCCGTGCACACCGCCGAGGACGCCGACGACGGCTACCCGCAGGAGGCCGCCCTGGTCGCCCGGGCCGTCCCCGGGCGGCAGCGCGAGTTCGCCGCCGCCCGCTGGTGCGCCCGCCGCGCGCTGGCCGGGATCGGCCACCCCGCCGGGCCGATCCTGACCGGCCCGCACAACGAACCGCTCTGGCCGGACGGCGTCGTCGGCAGCCTCACCCACTGCGCGGGCTACCGCGCCGCCGCGGTCGCCCGGGCCGGGGAGATCGCCTCGCTCGGGATCGACGCCGAACCCCACCTCGCCCTTCCCGAGGGCGTGCTGGAGGCCGTCACCCGGCCCGAGGAGCTGCCCGCCCTCGCCGAACTGCGGGCCGCGCACCCCGCCGTGCACTGGGGCAAGGTGCTGTTCAGCGCCAAGGAGTCCGTCTACAAGGCCTGGTTCCCGCTCCAGCGGCGGAAGTTGGGCTTCCAGGACGCGGTCCTGCGGTTCGACCCGCAGGAGTGCGCCTTCCGCGTCGCCCCGGCCCAGGTCCGGCCGGTGGACGGCGGCGAGCTGCTGACCAGGATGCGCGGCCGCTTCCTGGTCGACGGCCCACTGGTCGTCACCTCCGTCGTCGTCGAGGACTGAGGACCCCGCCCCCTTCCCGGCCCCTCCGCGCAGCGGGGGAGCGGAGCAGGGGTGGCACAGGGGTGGGTGGGACAGGGGTGGCCCGAGTGCCCGGCGGGACGACCGCCGAGGGCCGCCGGCCACCCCCGCAAAGATGCCGAACACCGCAGGCGGGGCCCGATGCCGCCGCCGCGCGAGACCCCCGCACGGCACCGCGCGGGCACCCGTCCAGGGGCCCGGCCCGGGGTCGGCTAGGGGTAGGGGGACGCCTTCCGGCGCTCCTACTGTGAGCCACTGCACCAGGTCAGCCGACACGTGATTGAAGGGTGAGGGCACCATGGACAAGCCCGAAGAGAAGCTGCTCCACGCCCTCCGGGTCTCCCTCAAGGAGACCGAGCGTCTGCGCGAGCAGAACCGCAAGCTGGCGGACGGCCCGCGCGAACCGATCGCGATCATCGGCATGGCCTGCCGCTTCCCCGGCGAGGCGGCCACGCCCGAACAGCTGTGGCAGCTGCTCGCCGAGGGCGTCGACGCGGTCGGCCCGTTCCCCACCGACCGCGGCTGGGACCTGGAGCGCTTCTACGACCCGACCGGGGAGCGGCCCGGCACCAGCTACGTCGACGAGGGCGGCTTCCTGCACGACGCCCCCGAGTTCGACGCCGACTTCTTCGGCGTCTCCCCGCGCGACGCCCTGCTGATCGACCCCCAGCAGCGGATCCTGCTGGAGACCTCCTGGGAGGCGTTCGAGCGGGCCGGGATCGTCCCGCAGTCGGTCAAGGGCAGCCAGGTCGGCGTCTTCAACGGCGTGATGTACCACGACTACCCGGGCGGCTTCGGCTCCTCCGGCGTCGTCTCCGGCCGGGTGTCCTACCACTTCGGCCTGGAGGGCCCGGCCGTCACCGTCGACACCGCCTGCTCCTCCTCCCTGGTCACCCTGCACATGGCCGTCCAGTCGCTGCGCCAGGGCGAGTGCTCGCTCGCCCTGGCCGGCGGCGTCAGCGTCATGTCCACCCCCCGGATCTTCGCCGAGTTCAGCGCCGGACGCGGCATGGCCTCCGACGGCCGCTGCCACTCCTTCGCCGACGCCGCCGACGGCACCGGCTGGGCCGAGGGCGCGGGTGTGCTCCTGCTGGAGCGCCTCTCCGACGCCCGCCGCAACGGCCACCCCGTCTGGGCGGTCGTCCGCGGCACCGCCGTCAACCAGGACGGCGCCTCCAACGGCATGACCGCCCCCAACGGCCCCGCCCAGCAGCGCGTGATCCGCGCCGCCCTCGCCAACGCCCGGCTCTCCGCCGACCAGGTCGACGCCCTGGAGGCGCACGGCACCGCCACCACCCTCGGCGACCCGATCGAGGCCCAGGCCCTGATGGCCACCTACGGCCGGGGCCGCCCCGAGGACCGCCCGCTGTGGCTGGGCTCGGTCAAGTCCAACCTCAGCCACACCCAGGCCGCGGCGGGCGTCGCGGGCGTGATCAAGATGGTGATGGCGCTGCGCCACGGCGTCCTCCCGCAGACCCTGCACGTGGACGAGCCCACCCGGCACGTCGACTGGACCGCGGGCAACGTCCGGCTGCTCACCGAGCGCCGCGACTGGCCGGAGACCGGACAGCCCCGCCGAGCCGCCGTCTCCGCGTTCGGCCTCAGCGGCACCAACGCGCACGTGATCCTGGAGCAGTACGAGGAGCCTGCGGCCGAGCCCGTCGCGGTGCCCGGTGTGGTCGCCTGGCCGCTCTCCGGCCGTAGTGCGCAGGCGTTGCGGGCGCAGGCGCAGCAGTTGCTCGAGACGGCCGCTGACGGTGAACTCGTTTCGGTGGGGCGGTCGTTGGCGATGGCGCGGACGCACTTCGGGCACCGGGCGGTGGTCGTCGGCGGCGAGCGCGGCGAGCTGCTGGCGGGTCTGCGGGCGATCGCCGAGGGCGAGCAGGCCGGGCAGGTCAGTTCTTCCGGGCGGCTGGCGTTCCTGTTCACCGGGCAGGGCTCGCAACGCCTCGGCATGGGTGAGGAGTTGTACCGGGCCTACCCGGTGTTCGCGGCGGCGCTGGACGAGGTGTGCGGGCTGCTGGACAAGGGGCTGGAGCGTCCGCTCAAGGAGGTGATGTGGTCGGACGCGGAGGCGCTGAACCTCACCGGGTACGCGCAGTGTGCGCTGTTCGCCCTCGAGGTGGCGCTGTACCGGCTGTACGCCTCCTGGGGCGTGCTGCCGGACGCGGTGGCCGGGCACTCGATCGGTGAGTACGCGGCGGCGTACGCGGCGGGGGTGTGGTCGCTGGAGGACGCCTGCACCCTGGTCGGTGCGCGGGCGCGGTTGATGCAGGCGCTGCCGACGGGTGGCGCGATGGTCGCGATCGCCGCTGCGGAGGCGGAGGTTCGGGCCGCCCTGGTGTCGGGCGTGGACATCGCGGCGGTCAACGGGCTGCGGGCGGTGGTGGTTTCGGGTGAGGCCGAGGCGGTGGCGAAGGTCGCGGCGGGCTTCGAGCGCACCAAGGCGCTGACGGTCTCGCACGCCTTCCACTCCGCCCTGATGGAACCGATGCTCGCCGAGTTCCGTACCGTGGCCTCCCAACTCACCTACCAACAGCCGACCTTGACGGTCGTCTCGACCCTCACCGGCCAGGTCGCCGAGGAACTCACCACCCCCGACTACTGGGTGCGCCAGGTCCGCGAGAACGTCCGCTTCGCCGACGCGATCACCACCCTCACCACCCTCAACACCACCCGCTTCCTCGAACTCGGCCCCGACGCCGTCCTGACCGCCATGGCCGCCCAGAGCACCGAGGACCACCTGCTGGTGGCGGCCCTGCGCCGCGACCGCCCCGAACAGCACACCGCCGTCACCGCCCTCGCCACCCTCCACACCCACGGCACCCCCGTCGACTGGCACGCCTTCTACCCGCACCCCACCCCCCTCGCCGACCTCCCCACCTACCCCTTCCAACGGCAGCGCTACTGGCTGGAGCCGTCCTCCGCCGACGGTGACCCGTCCGCGCTGGGCCTGGAGGCCGTCGGCCACCCGCTGCTCGGGGCGGCCACCGTGCTGGCCGACTCGGAGGGCGTGGTGCTGCTGGGCCGCCTGTCGGCCACGACCCACTCCTGGCTGGCCGACCACCGGGTCGGCGGCCGGACGCTGCTGCCCGGTACGGCCTTCGTCGAGCTGGCGCTGCGGGCCGGTGAGCGGGTCGGGTGCGCGGCGGTGCGCGAACTGACGCTGCAGGCCCCGCTGGTGCTGGACGGGCAGCACGGCGTCCGGATCCAGGTCGGCATCGGCAACCCGGACGAGGACGGGGCCCGCCCGGTCACCGTCCACTCGCAGCCCGACGCCGAGCACAGCGAGGAGCCCTGGACCCTGCACGCCGAGGGCCTGCTCGCCCCGACCGGCGGCGCGGCCTCCTTCGACCTCGCCGCCTGGCCGCCGAAGGGCGCGCAGCCCGTCGACCTGGACGGCATGTACGAGGAGCTGGCCGCCGCGGGCGGCCTGGACTACGGGCCGGTGTTCCGGGGGCTGCGGGCGGCCTGGCGCCTGGGCGGGGAGGTGTACGCCGAGGCCGCGCTGCCCGAGCGGGCCCGGCACCAGGCGTCCGACTTCGGCCTGCACCCGGCGGTGTTCGACGCCGTGCTGCACGCGATCGGCCTGCTCGACGGCGATGGCGACGCCGGTGGTGACGGCTCCGCCGCGCTCCCGTACGCCTGGTCCGACGTGGAGCTGTTCGCCGCGGGCGCGGAGGCCGTCCGGGTGCGGATCGGCCGGGTCGGCGGGCCGGGGGCCGACGGCGCCCGGACGGTCGCGCTGCAGCTCGCCGACCCGACCGGGCAGCCGGTCGGCTCGGTCGGCGCGCTGACCCTGCGGACCCTCGCCCCGGGCGCCGCCCGCCCCGAACTGCTCCACCGGGTCGAGTGGACCCGGCGCACCGCCCCCGAACCGGCGCCGGACGCCGCCGCGCGGGTCGCCCCGCTCGACGGCCTCGCCGCGGACGGGCCGGTGCCGCCCGTCCTGGTGCTGCCGGTCGACGGCGGCCCGGACGCGGACGCCGCGCGGGCGGCGCTGCACGGGGTGCTCGACCGGTTGCAGGCCTGGCTCGCCGAGGAGCGCTTCGACGACGCCCGCCTGGTGCTGCTCACCCGCGGCGCGGTCGCCCTGCCCGGCGAGGAGCCCGCCGACCTGGCGGGCGCCGCGGTGCACGGCATGGTCCGCTCCGCGCAGGCCGAGTACCCGGGCCGCCTGTTCCTGGTCGACGCCGCCGCCGGGCAGGACGTCACCGCCCTGCTGCCTGGCATCGTGGCCGCCGAGCTGGCCGAGAGCGCCGTCCGCGGCACCGAGCTGTGGACCCCCCGCCTGGTGCGGGCCGCGGCCGCTCCCGAGGCCGGGCACCGGCCCTGGGCCGTCGCCGCGGCGCACCCCGGACAGGTGCTGGTCTCCGGCGGCACCGGCGCCCTCGGCGCCCTGCTGGCCCGTCACCTCGTCCGGCGGCACGGCATCCGCCGCCTGCTGCTGGTCAGCCGCAGCGGCGCCGCCGCGCCGGGCGCCGAGCGGCTGGTCGCCGAGCTGGGCGCGCTGGGCGCCGACGCCGAGGTCGCCGCCTGCGACCTGGCCGACCGCCAGGCCGTCCGGGCGCTGCTCGCCGAGCGGGAGATCGCCGCGGTCGTGCACACCGCGGGCGTGCTGCGCGACGGCACCTTCGCCGGGCAGAGCGCCGAGCGCTTCGACGCCGTGCTGGCCGCCAAGGCCGACGCCGCCTGGCACCTGCACGAACTGACGCAGTGCCACGAACCCGCCGCGTTCGTGCTGTTCTCCTCCGCGGCCGGTGTGCTCGGCGCCCCCGGTCAGGCCAACTACGCCGCCGCCAACAGCTTCCTCGACGCGCTCGCCGCGCGGCGCGCCGCCGACGGCCTGCCCGCCCAGTCGCTGGCCTGGGGCCAGTGGGCGCTGGCCGACAGCATGGGCGGCACCGGGAAGGCCGCCGCCGACGCGCTCTCCGCCGAGGAGGGCCTGGCCCTGTTCGACGAGGCCGCGGCCCGCGACGAGGCCGTCCTGGTCCCGATCCGGCTCGACCTCGCCGCGCTGCGCGCCGACCCGGACGCCTTCCCCGACCGGCTGCGCGGCCTGGTGCCCGCCGCCGTCCGCCGCCCCGCGGCCGCCGACCGGCAGGCCGGGGCCGAGCCGCTGCGCGCCCGGCTGGCCGGCCTGCCCCGGGCCGGGCGGCTGGCCGCCCTGACCGACCTGGTGCGGGTGCACGTCGCCGCGGTGCTCGGCCACGCCGGGGCCGAACTCGTCGACGCCGACCGGGTGTTCAAGGACCTCGGCTTCGACTCGCTGACCTCCGTCGAGGTCCGCAACCGGCTGACCGCCGCCACCGGCGTCCGGCTGCGGGTCACCGTGGTCTTCGACCACCCCACCGCCCGCGACCTCGCCGAGCACCTGCACGGCGAGATCTTCGGCGCCGACGCGGAGGCCGACGGGCCCGCGGACGCGCTCCCCGGCGCGGCGCAGGACGAGCCGATCGCGATCGTCGGCATGGCCTGCCGCTACCCCGGCGGCGTCGAATCACCCGACGACCTCTGGCAGTTGGTCACCTCCGGCGCCGACGCGGTCGCCCCCTTCCCGACCGACCGCGCCTGGGACATGGACTACTGGACCGAGCTGGTCGCCGCCACCGGCAAGCAGCCCGAGGGCGGGTTCCTGCGCGACGCCACCGACTTCGACGCGCCCTTCTTCGGGATCAGCCCCAACGAGGCGCTGATGATGGACCCGCAGCAGCGCAAGTTCCTGGAGGTCTGCTGGGAGGCGCTGGAGAGCGCCGGACTCGACCCGGCCGCCCTGCGCTCCACCCCCACCGGCGTCTTCGCCGGGGCCATGCAGAGCGACTACGACGCGGGCCCCGCCGGGCTGCTGCCCGACAACCTGTTCCACCGCGGCACCGGCACCCTCGGAAGCGTCGTCTCCGGCCGGGTCTCCTACCTGCTCGGCCTGGAGGGGCCCGCCGTCTCCGTCGACACCGCCTGCTCCTCCTCGCTGGTCGCCCTGCACGTCGCCGCCCAGGCGCTGCGCAACGGCGACTGCACGGTCGCGCTGGCGGGCGGCGTCACCCTGCTCGCCTCGCCGGAGGCGTTCGCGCTCTCCGACATCCAGGGCGGCTCCTCGCCCGACGGCCGCTGCAAGGCGTACTCCGCGCAGGCCGACGGCGTCGGCTGGGCCGAGGGCGTCGGCGTCCTCGTCCTGGAGCGGCTCTCCGAGGCGCAGCGGCGCGGCCACCAGGTGCTCGCCGTGGTCCGCGCCAGCGCCGTCAACCAGGACGGCACCTCCAACGGCCTCACCGCCCCCAACGGCCTCGCCCAGGAGCGGATGATCCGCCGGGCGCTCGCCGTCGCCGGGCTCGAGCCCGGCGACGTGGACGCGGTCGAGGGCCACGGCACCGGCACCACCCTCGGCGACCCGATCGAACTCGGCGCCCTGCTGGCCACCTACGGCCAGGGCCGGCCCGCCGACCGGCCGCTGTGGCTGGGCTCGGTCAAGTCCAACATCGGGCACAGCCAGGCCGCGGCGGGCGTCGCGGGCGTCATCAAGATGGTGCAGGCGCTGCGCCACGGCGTGCTGCCCCGCTCCCGCTACGCCCAGGAGCCCACCGGCGGCGTCGACTGGTCCACCGGGCAGGTCCGGCTGCTGGCCGAGAACCGCCCGTGGGAGGAGAACGGCCGCCCGCGCCGGGCCGGGGTCTCCGCGTTCGGCTACAGCGGCACCAACGCGCACGTCATCCTCGAACAGGCCCCCGCGCCCGCCGACGTCGAGCCGCCCGCCGCCGCGGCGCTGCCCGCGGTGCCGCTGCTGCTGTCCGCCCGCACCGACGAGGCGCTGCCCGCCCAGGCGGCCCGGCTGCACGCCCACCTGCTCGCCCACCCCGAACTCGAACTCGCCGACGTCGGCGCCCAGTTGGCCGCCACCCGGGCCGCGATGCCGTACCGGGCGGCCGTGGTCGGCGCCGACCGCGCCGAGGCGCTGGCCGCGCTGGCCGCCCTCGCCGAGGGCCGCACCGGGCCCGCCGCCCTCCGCGGCGCCGTGCGCACCGGCCGCCGCACCGCCTTCCTCTTCCCCGGCCAGGGCACCCAGCGCACCGGCACCGGCCGCGAGCTGTACGCCGCGCTGCCCGCCTTCGCCCGCGCCTACGACGAGGTCGCCGAGGCCTTCCGCCCCCACCTGGAGCGCGACCTGCGCGCGGTGGTGTTCGCCGAGCCCGGCAGCGCCGACGCCGCCCTGATCGACGAGACGCCGTACGTGCTGGCCTCGGTCTTCGCGCTGGGCACCGCGCTGTTCCGGCTGCTCGAATCCTGGGGCGGGCGCCCCGACTTCGTCCTCGGCCACTCGGTCGGCGAACTCGCCGCCGCGCACGTCGCCGGCGTCCTGCCGCTGCCCGACGCCGCCCGGCTCACCGCGCACCGCGGCCGCCTGATGGCCGCCCTCACCGGCGGCGCCGCCGTCGCCGTCGAGGCCACCCCCGAGGAGCTGGAGGCGCTGCTCGGCGACCGGGTCGCCCTCGCCGTGGTCAACGGCCCGCGCTCGGTCGTCATCTCCGGCGACGAGCAGCCGGTGCGGGAACTCGCCGCCCACTGGAGCGCCCTCGGCCGCCGCACCCGCCGCCTGAACGTCAACCAGGCCGTCCACTCCCCGCAGATGGACCCGATCCTCGACGAACTGCGCGCCGTCGCCGCCGACCTCTCCTACGGCGAGGCCCGCATCCCGATGGCCTCCACCGTCACCGGCCGCCTCCTCGAACCCGGCGAGGGCGCCACCCCCGCGTACTGGGTCGCCAACTGCCGACAGACCGTCCGCTTCCTCGACGCCGTCCGCACCCTGGAGCAGGCCGGCGTCACCCACTACGTCGAACTCGGCGCCGACGGCACCCTCAGCGCCCTCGCCCAGGCCTGCCTGACCGACCGGGACGGCGGCGCCGCGACGCTCCCGCTGCTCGACAAGGAGCGCCCCGAGACGCTCACCGTGCACCGGGCCGCGGCCCGCCTGCACGTCGAAGGGCTCGGCCTGGACGCCACCGCGCTGTTCGCCGGGCGCCCCGCGCGCCCCGTCCCGCTGCCCGGCTACGCCTTCCAGCGCCGCCGCTACTGGCCCGAGGTCGACCCCAAGGCGCTGCGCGGCGGCGGCGACCTCGCCGCCACCGGCCTGGAGGCCGTCGCGCACCCGGTGCTCGGCGCCGCCGTCGGCTTCGCCGACTCCGACGGCACCGCCCTGCTCGGCCGCCTCTCGCTCGGCACCCACCCCTGGCTGGCCGACCACCGGGTCGGCGGGGCCGTGCTGCTCCCCGGCGCCGCGCTGGTCGAACTCGCCGTCCGGGCCGGGGACGAGGTCGGCTGCCGCCGCCTGGAGGACCTCACCCTGGAACAGCCGCTGATCCTCGCCGAACGCGGCCGGGCCCAGCTCCAGGTGCAGGTCGCCGTCGGCGCCCCCGACCCGGACGGGCGCCGCGCCGTCGCCGTCCACTCCCGGCCCGGCCCCCGGGACCCGTGGACCCGGCACGCCGCGGGCACCCTCGCCGTCGACACCGGGGCCGACCCCGCCCCGCTCGCCGACTGGCCCCCCGCCGGGGCCGAGGCGATCGACCTCACCGGGCTCTACCCCGGCCTGGCCGAGGCCGGGCTCTCCTACGGCCCGCTGTTCCGCGGCCTGCGCGCCGCCTGGAGGCTGGACGGCGAGGTGTACGCCGACGTCGCCCTCGACCATTCCCCGGGCTCCCAGGTGCTCGGCTTCGGCCTGCACCCCGCCGTCCTGGACGCCGCCCTGCACGCCATCGCGCTCGTCGAGGGCGAGGTCACCCGCGGCCTGCCGTTCGCCTGGTCCGGCGTCGAGCTGTACGCCACCGGCGCCACCAGGGTCCGGGTCCGGGTCCGCCCGCTCGGCGGCGGCGCCGTCTCGCTCACCCTCGCCGACCAGGCCGGCGCCCCCGTCGCCGCCGTCGAATCGCTGCTGCTGCGCGGCGGCACCGAGCTCGGCACCCCCGTCGCCGCCGGACGCCACGAGTCGCTGTACGCCGTCGACTGGCTGCCCGCCGCCCTGGACGCTGTTCCCGGCGGGGCCGTCCGCGCCGTCGAGCAGCCGCACCCCGGCAACGACGCCGCCGCCGTCCACCGCGCCGCCCGCGCCGTCCTCGACCTGCTGCAGCGCGAACTCGCCGAGCGGGACGAGGCCGGGCCCGACGGACCGCTGGTGATCGTCACCCGCGGCGCCGCCGCCCTCCCCGGCGAGGACACCACCGACCTGGCCGGAGCCGCCGTCACCGGCCTGGTCCGCTCCGCCCAGTCCGAGCACCCCGGCCGCTTCGTCCTCGCCGACCTCGACGCGGACCCCGCCTCGGCCGCCCTGCTCCCCGCCCTGGCCGCCTCCGGCGAACCGCAGGCCGTCGTCCGCCGCGGCCGGGCGTCCGTCCCGCGGCTGGTCCGCCCCCGCCCGCTGCCCACCGACGGCAGCGCCGCCCCCGGCAGCACCTTCGGCGGCGAGGGCACCACCCTGCTCACCGGCGCCACCGGCACCATCGGCGCCCTGCTCGCCCGCCACCTGGTCACCGCCCACGGGGTGCGCCGCCTGCTGCTGGTCAGCCGCAGCGGCACCCTGCCCGCGGCCGCCGCCGAACTCACCGCCCTCGGTGCCCACGTCGAAGCCGCCGCCTGCGACCTCGCCGACGCCGACGCCGTCACCGCCCTGCTCGCCGCCGTCCCCGCCGAGCACCCGCTCACCGCCGTCGTCCACCTGGCCGGCGCGCTCGACGATGGCGCCCTCACCGCCCTCACCGGCGACCGGCTCGCCACCGTGCTGCGCCCCAAGGTCGACGCCGCACTCAACCTCCACCGGGCCACCCTGGACGCCGAGTTGAGCGCCTTCGTGCTCTTCTCCTCCGCCTCCGGCCTGTTCGGCAACCCCGGCCAGGGCAACTACGCCGCCGCCAACTCCTTCCTCGACGCCCTGGCCGCGCACCGCCGCGCCCACGGCCTGCCCGCCCAGTCCCTCGCCTGGGGCCTGTGGGCGGACACCCTCACCGGCGCCCAGCAGGCCCGGATGGCCCGTGCCGGAATGGGCGCGCTCTCCGCCGCCGAGGGCACCGACCTGCTCGACACCGCGGCCGTCCGCCCCGAGCACCTCCTCGTCCCCGCCAGGCTGCTGCTCACCACCGGCAGCACCCCCGCCACCGGCACCCCCCACCTGCTGCGCGCCCTCACCGCACCCGCCCGGCGCACCGCCGCCACCTCCGCCGCGCCCGCCGACCCGGCCGAGCTGCGCCGCCGCCTCGCGGCCCTGCCCGCCCCGCGGCGCGCCGAAGCCGTCCGCGACCTGGTCCGCGAGCACGTCGCCCACCTCCTCGGCCACCCCGACGCCGGAGCCGTCGACGCCCACCGGCCGTTCCTCGAACTCGGCTTCGACTCGCTCACCGCCGTCGACCTGCGCAACCGGCTCGCGGCCAGCACCGGACTGCGCCTGCCCGCCACCGTCGTCTTCGACCACCAGGACCCCGAGGCGCTCGCCGCCCACCTGCTCACCGAACTCGCCGACGCCGCCGCACCCGCCGGGGACACCGCCGCCGACACCCCCGACACCGCCTCCGACACCGCCTCCGACGGACTGCGCCAGCTCTTCGTCGAAGCCGTCCGGGCCGGGAAGACCCGCGAGGGACTCGCCGTCCTCGCCTCCGCCGCCCACCTGCGCCCCTCCTTCGCCTCGCTCGCCGAACTCGGCACCGCACCGACCGCGTTCAAGCTCAGCGAGGGCGCCGGACTGCCCCGCCTGCTCTGCCTGTCCACCCCCGTCGCCACCGGCGGCGCCTACCAGTACGCCCGGATCGCCGCCCAACTGCGCGACCACGCCCAGGTCTCCGTCCTGCCGATGCCCGGCTTCCTGCCCGACGAGGCCCTCCCCGCCACCGCCGACGCCGTCGTCGAAGCACTCGCCGCCGGCGTCCTGGCAGCCGCCGACACCGCCGGGGACACCCCCTACGCGCTGCTCGGCTACTCCTCGGCGGGCGTCTTCGCCTACGCCGTCGCCGCCCGCCTCGAAGCGGCCGGCCGCGGCCCGGCCACCGTGCTCCTGCTCGACACCTACCCCGTGGGCGGCGCCGCCGTCGGCGACGGCTCCGCCGAGGCCACCGCCTCCCGAGCCGGGACGGTCGTCGAGATGGCCGCCGGAATGCTCCGGCAGGAGTCCGGCCAGGACGGCCTCGACCGCACCAAGCTCACCGCGATGGCCCGCTACATGGAACTGCTCCCCACCGTCCCCGTCGCACCGCTGGCCGCCACGAGCGTCCTGCTGCGACCCGAGCACCGCTTCACCACCGGCGACGGCACCCCTGCCGGTACCCCTGCCGACGGCTCCGGGGACGACACCTGGCGCACCGACTGGAGCCTCGCCGACCAGGTCCGCACCGTCCCCGGCGACCACTTCAGCATCGTCGCCGACGACGCCCCGTCCACCGCGGCGGCCGTCACCGCCTGGCTCGCCGCGGAACTGGGGCCCGAGCGGTCCGAATAGGGGTGGGTCGGGCCAAGCACACGTCTATAGCGTTCGAAACGGGAGACGGACAGTGACGGACAACGCCGAGGGAATGGTGGCCGGTACGCCCATGGCCAGCGAGGAAAAACTGCTCAGCTACCTCAAGCGGGCCACCACCGACCTGCGGGAGGCCCGGCGGCAACTGCGCGACCACGAGCAGCGCGCCACCGAACCGATCGCGATCATCGGCATGGCCTGCCACTACCCCGGCGGCATCGCCACCCCCGAGGACCTGTGGCGCCTGGTCGCCGACGGCGTCGACGCCGTCGGCACCTTCCCCGCCGACCGCGGCTGGGACCAGGAGCGGTTCTTCGACCCGACGGGCGAGCGCCCCCGCACCAGCTACGTCAACCAGGGCGGCTTCCTCACCGACGCGGGCGACTTCGACGCCGAGTTCTTCGGCATCTCCCCCCGCGAGGCCCTCACCACCGACCCGCAGCAACGCCTCCTCCTCCAGGCCGCCTGGGAGGCCCTGGAACGCGCCGGGATCCGTCCCGGCACGCTGCGCGGCAGCGCCACCGGCGTCTACGCGGGCGTCATGTACCACGACTACCCGAACAGCAACTGCATCGGCAGCCTGATCTCCGGCCGCATCTCCTACACCCTCGGCCTGGAGGGCCCGGCCGTCTCGGTCGACACCGCCTGCTCCTCCTCCCTGGTCGGACTCCACCTCGCCGCCCAGGCCCTGCGCCGAGGCGAGTGCACCCTCGCCCTCGCGGGCGGCGTCGCCGTCATGGGCACCCCCGGCACCTTCATCGACTTCAGCGAACAGCGCGGCCTCGCCCCCGACGGCCGCTGCAAGCCCTTCGCCGACGCCGCCGACGGCACCGGCTGGGCCGAAGGAGCCGGCGTCCTCGTCCTCGAACGCCTCTCCGACGCCCGCCGCAACGGCCACCGCGTGCACGCCGTGCTGCGCGGCTCCGCCGTCAACCAGGATGGCGCCTCCAGCGGCTTCAGCGCCCCCAACGGCCCCGCCCAACAACGGGTCATCCGGGCGGCGTTGGCCGATGCCGGGCTGAGCGCGGCGGACGTGGACGCGGTCGAGGCGCACGGCACCGGCACCACGCTGGGCGACCCGATCGAGGCCCAGGCGCTGCTGGCCACGTACGGGCGCGAACGGCCGGAGGACGGGCGGCCGCTGTGGCTGGGCTCGATCAAGTCGAACATCGGGCACGCGCAGGCTGCGGCGGGTGTCGCGGGCGTGATCAAGATGGTGATGGCGCTGCGCCACGGCGTGCTGCCGCGCACCCTGCACGTGGACGCGCCGTCCAGCCACGTGGACTGGAGCGGCGGCGGCGTGCGGTTGCTCACCGAGGAGGTGCCCTGGCCCGCAGGCGAGCGCGTCCGCCGGGCGGCCGTCTCCGCGTTCGGGTTCAGCGGCACCAACGCGCACGTGATCCTGGAGCAGTACGAGGAGCCTGCGGCCGAGCCCGTGGAGGAGCCCGGTGGGGTGGTCGCGTGGCCGCTCTCCGGCCGTAGCGCGCAGGTGTTGCGGGCGCAGGCGGAGAGGCTGTTGGGGGCGGCTGACGGTGAACTCGTTGCGGTGGGGCGGTCGTTGGCGACGGCGCGGACGCACTTCGGGCACCGGGCGGTGGTCGTCGGTGCGGAGCGCGGTGAGCTGCTGGCGGGTCTGCGGGCGATCGCCGAGGGCGAGCAGGCCGGGCAGGTCAGTACGTCCGGGCGGCTGGCGTTCCTGTTCACCGGGCAGGGCTCG
>NZ_JBIAVO010000051.1:0-49417 GCF_042894345.1 Kitasatospora sp. NPDC001540 | reverse complement strand
CCCGCGCCGCGCCCCCCACGGCCCCCCCGCCCGCGCGGCGGGCCCCCCCCCGCCCCCCCCGCCCGGCCCCCCGCGGGGGGGGGGGGCCCCCCCCCCGGGGGGGGGGGGCCCCCCGGCGCGTTCCCGGTGGTGTTCCCGGCTGCCGTGGGCGGGTTCCCGGCGGCTGCGGGGGCCTTCACCTGGTCTCCACGGCCGCGCACTGCCACTGGCCGGTGCGGGTGTGCCGCTCCAGCCGGAACGCCAGCACGTGGTGCCGGGGCCCCAGTTCGACCCGTACGCACGCCTCCACCGCGCCCGGGACCGGCGCGCAGTCGTGCACCCGGCCCAGCCGCGGACGCAGCGTCCGGCCGCGCGGGCGCAGCGGGCCGGTGCGGACCAGCGCCGCGAGCTGGTGGAAGCCCGGCAGCGTGGTGTGCCGCTGCAGCTGGTGCACCGGGCGGGCCCCGCACAGCACCTCCACCAGCCGGTGCGCGAACCGCCCGGCCAGCTCGGCGTGCCCGGTGCTGCTGGGCGCGGCCGTCCGGGGCCGGTACGGCGGGCCGGAGCCGTCGCAGGCGGCCCGCGGGCTGCGGGCGGTGCGGGGTGCCGCGGGCCCGGCCGGGTGCGGCTCCGGGTGCGGGTGGCGCACCGGGCGGCGGGTGGCGGGGCGGACCAGCGGGTGGATCCGGGGATGGGCCGCGGGGTGGGCTGTGGGGTGGGCCGGGGGGTGCTGGACCGGCGGGTGGGCGAGCTGCTCGGTCATCGGGGCCCTCTCGTGGAGTGCGGGATACGGGGTGCGGGGTGCGTCGGACGGGCCCATTGCTACCGGGCGGACGGAGGCCGCTCCAAGGGGGTTTCCCGCGGTCCGGCCGTTCCCGGAAATCCACCCGTACGGGTGGTGGCCCGGTGGCCGCAAGGTCGGTGCGGCCGGTGCGGGGACGGAAGTTGACGCCGGGTCGGGTGTCGGAACGGCCCGTAGGGGGACGCCGGACGTGACCTGATCGGCGCACCGGGCGGGCGGGCGGACCGGCCATCGCGGGCGGCCGGGCGGGCTGCGTATTCTTGACCCGTCGCACAGTGAGACCGTCAGAAGGGTGCCCCGATGCGCGTGTACGTGCCGACCACGTTGAAGGACCTGGCGGTGGCGCACCCCGAGGGCGTCCTGGAGCAGAGCGTCGCCTACGCGGTGACGCCCGCGCTGCGCGAGTGGTACGTCAGCGACGACCTGGAGGAGCTGGAGTACGCGGCCCTGAACCGGGCGGCCCTCTCCTCCGTCCGCCTGCTGGCCGCCGACCCGGACGCCCCGCGGCGCCGGGTCGTCCTCGCGGTCGAGATCGCGGACTCCGCGGTGACGCCCTTCCCCGGCGACGAGTACCAGGACCAGGCCTCGCTCGGCCGGGTCGTCCTGGGCGGCCCGGTCCGGCTGGCCAAGGCCGCCGCGGTGCACGCCGACGACAGCGACCCCGACGTCCTGGCCGACGTCGCCGCCGCGGTCGGGGCGATCGCCGCCGCGGACGGCGGTGACCAGGACGCCCAGTTCACCGTGGACGGCGCGGAGGACCACGAGCTGCTCTGGTTCGCGATCCAGGAGATCCCCGGCCTGATCGCCTGACGCCCGCCCGCACGCCCCCGAAGGACCCCGCCACGGCCACCCGGCCGGGGCGGGGTCCTTCGCGTTGCGGGGGCATCGGCAGCGGCGGGGCGGCCGTCCTCGGGGCCGCAGGGGCCAGGTTTCGTTGCGTTTGCAAGTTCATGCGTCTGCAATTATTGTCGAAGCACGTAAGGTGCACCGGCAATCACCTGGAGGTCAATGTCATGCCCCTCGCGCTTCTCGCCCTGGCCATCGGGGCGTTCGGGATCGGCACCACCGAGTTCGTGATCATGGGGCTGCTGCCCGAGGTCGCGTCTGACTTCGGGGTGGGCATCCCGACGGCGGGCCTGCTGGTCACCGGCTACGCGTTCGGCGTGGTGGTCGGGGCGCCGCTGATGACCGTGCTCGGGACGCGGATCAGCCGCAAGCGGATGCTGATGCTGCTGATGGGACTGTTCGTCGCGGGCAACCTGCTGTCCGCGTTCGCGCCCGGGTTCGGGGCGATGCTGGCGGGGCGGATCGTGGCCTCGCTCGCGCACGGCGCGTTCTTCGGGATCGGGTCTGTGGTCGCCGCCGAGCTGGTCGCGCCGGAGAAGAAGGCCGGGGCGATCGCGACGATGTTCACCGGGCTGACGGTGGCAAACGTCGTCGGCGTGCCGCTGGGCACCTTCGTCGGCCAGCAGGTCGGCTGGCGGACCACCTTCGCCGCGGTGGCCGCGCTCGGCGTGGTCGGGCTGCTGGGCATCGCGAAGCTGGTGCCGGAGCTGCCCCGGCCGGAGGGCGCGCACCTGCGACGGGAGCTGGCGGCGTTCAAGAACGTGCAGGTGGTGCTGGCGATGGGCATGACGGTGCTCGGCTTCGGCGGGGTGTTCGCCGCGATCACCTACATCAAGCCGATGATGACGGAGGTCGCCGGGTTCTCGGAGGGCTCGGTCACCTGGCTGCTGGTGCTGCTGGGGACGGGCATGTTCCTGGGCAACCTGCTGGGCGGCCGGTTCGCCGACCGTCGGCTGATGCCGATGCTGTTCACCACGCTGGGCGCGCTGGCCGTCGTGCTCGCGCTGTTCACCGTCACCGCCCGCAACGAGGCCACCGCCGCGGTCACCCTGCTGCTGATCGGGGCGCTGGGCTTCGCCACCGTGCCGCCGCTGCAGAAGCGGGTCCTCGACCAGGCGCACGGCGCGCCGACGCTGGCCTCGGCCGTCAACATCGGAGCATTCAACCTGGGCAACGCGCTGGCCGCGTGGCTCGGCGGGGCCGTGATCAGCGCCGGGTACGGCTACACCGCCCCGAACTGGGTGGGTGCGCTGCTGGCCGCCTCCGCGCTGGTGCTGGCCCTGGTCTCCGCCGCCCTGGAGCGCCGGGAACAGGCCGCCCCCGCAGCCGTCCGGGCCCCCGCGCTGCACTCCTGAAGAATCTCGAACTCCCGTACTGGAGAAGGAACATGAGCACCACCATCCCCAACGTCACCCTCAACAACGGCGTCCGGATGCCGCAGCTCGGCTTCGGCGTCTTCCAGGTGCCGGACGAGGAGACCACCGCGGCCGTCGCCGCCGCCCTGGAGGCCGGGTACCGCAGCGTCGACACCGCGGCGGTCTACGGCAACGAGCGCGGGGTCGGCAAGGCGCTGGCCGCGTCGGGGCTGCCGCGCGAGGAGCTGTTCGTCACCACCAAGCTGTGGAACGCCGACCAGGGCCACGACGCCACGCTGCGGGCCTTCGACGCCAGCCTCGACAAGCTGGGCCTGGAGTACGTCGACCTGTACCTGATCCACTGGCCCACCCCGGCCCGGGACCTGTACGCCGAGTCCTGGAAGGCCATCGAGCGCCTGGCCGCCGAGGGCCGGATCCGCGCCGCGGGCGTCTCCAACTTCCAGCCCGCGCACCTGACCCGGCTGATCGAGGCGGGCGGACTCGTCCCGGCCGTCAACCAGGTCGAGCTGCACCCCGGCCTCCAGCAGGCCGAGCTGCGCGCCTTCCACGCCGCGCACGGCATCGTCACCGAGGCGTGGAGCCCGCTCGCCCAGGGCGCGGTGCTGGACGACCCGGCGGTCACCGCGATCGCCGCGCGCACCGGCAAGTCCCCGGCCCAGGTGGTGCTGCGCTGGCACCTGCAGCTCGGCAACGTGGTCATCCCCAAGTCGGTCACCCCGGCCCGGATCCGGCAGAACCTGGACGTCTTCGACTTCGCGCTCACCGAGGACGACCTGGCCGCGATCGCCGCCTCCGACCGCGGCCTGCGCACCGGCCCGGACCCTGACCGGTTCAACTGACGGCGCGTACCCTTGCCGGGTGCGTACACACATAGTCTGGGACTGGAACGGCACCCTGCTGTCGGACATGGCGGCCGTGGTGGGGGCGAGCAACGCCGCCTTCGCCACGGTCGGCATCGCGCCGATGACGTTGGAGGAGTACCGGGCGCAGTACGAGATCCCGATCCCGCGGTTCTACGAGCGGCTGATGGGGCGGATGCCGAGCCCGGCCGAGTGGCTGGCGCTGGACGACGCGTTCCACGTCAAGTACACGGAACTGTTCCCGGAGTGCGGGCTGACCCCGGGCGTCGAGGCGCTGCTGGAGGGGTGGACGGCGGCCGGTCGCAGCCAGTCGGTGCTGTCGATGTACGAGCACGCGAAACTCGTCCCGGCCGTGGACGCGTTCGGCCTGACCCGGCACTTCCTGCGGGTGGACGGTCGGCGCGGCGCGGCCGGCGGGCGCAAGGCCGGGGAGCTGGCGGTGCACCTGGAGGCGATGGGCGGGGCGATCGACCGCGGGCGGACGGTGCTGATCGGAGACGCCGCGGACGACGCCGAAGCGGCGCTGGCGGCGGGCATCAAGTCGGTGCTGTACACCGGGGGTTCGCACACCCGGGAGAAGCTGGTGCACCTCGGCGTGCCGGTGGTGGACTCGCTCGCGGAGGCCGTCGCGGTGGCGGAGGAACTCGCCCGGTAGGCGTGTCACGGCGCGGCGGCGGGGGCGGGCGCGTCCAGGGTGGGGGGAGCAGTACGAGGCAGTCGAACCCCTAGGGAGCACCCCCGCACCATGCCGATCGACGCGGTCACCACCGTCCCCGCCCCCGTCCCCGAGCCGCCCCGCGGGTACGCGCCGGGCAGCGCCGAACGGGCCCGGCTGGTGCGGAAACTGGACGAGCTGTCCGGGCGGCACACCTCGCTGCCGATGGTGGTCGGCGGGGAGCGCAGGCTCGGCGGTGGCGAGCGGACCGAGCTGGTGCAGCCGCACCACCACGCGGCGAGGCTCGGCGTGCTGGGCGAGGCGACGGCCGCCGACGTGCGGGCCGCGGTGGACGCGGCGCTGGCGGCGGCGGAGGGCTGGCGGCAGCTGTCCTTCGACGACCGGGCGGCGGTGCTGCTGCGCGCCGCGGACCTGCTGGCCGGGCCGTGGCGGGAGACGCTGGTGGCGGCGACCGTGCTGGGGCAGTCGAAGACCGTGCGGCAGGCCGAGGCCGACGCGGTGTGCGAGCTGGCCGACCGCTGGCGCTCCGACGTGCACGCCGCCCGCCGGGTGCTGGCCGAGCAGCCGCGCTCCGGGCCCGGGGGGTGGAGCCGCGCCGACCACCGCCCGCTGGAGGGCTTCGTCTGCGCGCTCACCCCGTCCGGCTCCACCGCGGCCGCCGGGAGCCTGCCCACCGCGCCCGCGCTGCTGGGCAACACGGTCGTGTGGAAGCCCGCGCCCGCCCAGACCCTGGCCGCGCACCTGACGCTGCTGCTGCTGGAGGAGGCCGGACTGCCGCCCGGGGTGGTCAACCTGGTCACCGGCGGCGGGCAGGCGGTGGGCGAGGTGGCGCTGCGCGACCCGGCGCTGGCCGGGGTGCACTTCGCCGGGTCGACCGCCGCCCTGCGGCGGCTGTGGCGGGAGGTCGGCGCGAACATCGCCCGCTACCGCGGCTACCCGCGGATCGTCGGCACGGGCGGCGGCGGCCGGGACTTCCTGCTCGCCCACCCCTCGGCCGACCCGGCGGCGGTGCGCACCGCGCTGATCCGCGGCGCCTTCGAGCACCAGGGCCAGGGCCGCTCCGCGCTGTCCCGGGCCTACCTGCCGCGCGAGCTGTGGCGGCGGATCCGGGCGGACCTGCTCGGCGAGGTGGACGAACTCGCGGTCGGCGACGTCACCGACCTGAGCAACTTCATGGGCGCGCTGATCGACCGGCCGACCTTCGACGCGGCCGTGGACGCGGTCGAGCGGGCGAAGGCCGACCCGGGGGTGCAGCTGCTGGCGGGCGGCCAGTACGACGACGCGATCGGCTGGTTCGTCCGGCCCACCGTGCTGCTCGGCGGCACCGACCGGTACGGCGGCGCCGGACCGCTGCTGGCCGTGCAGGTGTACGAGGACGCCCGCTGGGAGGAGGCGCTGGAGCTGGTCGTCCGGGACGCCCCGGACGGCGAGCCGGCCGGCGGCTCGGTGTTCGGGCGGGAGCGGCGGGCGCTGGCCGGGGCGGTGGAGCGGCTGCGCTTCGCCGCGGGCGACCTGCGGGTCAACGGGGAGCCGTCCGCGGACGGCGGCGCGGACGCGGCCCGCGACCTGCTGCGGTGGACCTCCACCCGCTCGATCAGGGAGACGTTCACCCCTCCGACGGACTACGTCCACCCGCACATGGAGTGGTCACCCGAATGACGGACACCGAAACGGAAAGGCGTTGGACAAGGTGTCCAGGAAGGTTGGATCTTCCTGCGGGATTGTGCCTCGGTGTCCCCTGACACCTTCGTTTCGTCAGGCTAGGCTGACGGCGTCGCCGGTTATCGGTCAGGCAGGCCAAACGTGCTGTCGTACCCGGGCGGAACGCGACTCATGCGTGCCGTGAGCGCTTTTCACCCCTCGCGTACGGGAGGATTGCCGTGACGGGGCCCGGCGGTGCACCCACAGTCATCACCGAGTCACGCAACGGCGCGCGACAGGAGCCAAACAGCCATGCAGACCAAGCTGGACGCAGCCAAGGCCGACCTGCTCAGGAAAGCAGCAGCAGCCGCTGAGAACAGCCAGGTGGGGGGAGCGGCGCCGGGGGAGGGCCTGAGCAACGGCGCTCTGGCCGCTTACCTGCACCACTACTACCTCCACACCGCCCCCGAGGACGTCATCAACCGGGACCCGGTGGACGTGTACGGGGCCGCGGCCTCCCACTACCGGCTGGGCCTCAAGCGCCCGCAGGGCACCGCCGAGGTCCGGGTGCACACCCCGAGCGTCGAGGAGAACGGCTGGTCCTGCGGCCACACCGTGGTCGAGGTGGTCACCGACGACATGCCGTTCCTGGTCGACTCGGTCACCAACGAGCTGACCCGCCTGGACCGCGCCATCCACCTGGTCGTGCACCCCCAGCTCGCCGTGCGCCGCGACATCACCGGCAAGCTGCTGGAGATCCTCGACACCGACGCGTGCAACCGCGCCCAGGCCGCCGGCACCGACTGGCCCGCCGACACCGTGGTCGAGTCCTGGATGCACATCGAGATCGACCGGGAGACCGACCGCGAGGACCTGCGCACCCTGGAGACCGGTCTGCGCCGGGTGCTGGGCGACGTCCGCGAGGTCGTCGAGGACTGGTCGAAGATGCGCGACTCCGCGCTCCGGCTGGCCGACGAGCTCGCCGAGCAGCCCCCCGCGCACCTGCCCGAGCAGGAGGTCGGCGAGGCCTGGGAGCTGATGCGCTGGCTGGCCGACGACCACTTCACCTTCCTCGGCTACCGCGAGTACGACCTGGTCGAGCACGAGGGCGAGGAGGTCCTCAAGGCCGTCGCGGGCACCGGCCTGGGCATCCTGCGCGCCGACCCGCTCAGCCACGACACCGACCACCACCCGGTCTCCGAGGCCTTCGGCCGGCTCTCCGCGCCCGTCCGCGCCAAGGCGCACGAGAAGAAGCTGCTGGTCCTCACCAAGGCCAACAGCCGCGCCACCGTGCACCGCACCGCGTACCTCGACTACGTCGGCGTGAAGAAGTTCAACGCGGCGGGCGAGCCGGTCGGCGAGCGCCGCTTCCTCGGCCTGTTCTCCTCCGCCGCGTACACCGAGTCGGTCACCCGGATCCCGGTGGTGCGCCGCAAGGTGCAGGAGGTCATGAACGGGGCGGGCTTCTCCGGCGACAGCCACGACGGGCGCGACCTGCTCCAGATCATGGAGACCTTCCCGCGCGACGAGATGTTCCAGACCGCCGCCGCCGAGCTCCAGTCGATCGCCACCAGCGTCCTGTACCTGCAGGAGCGCCGCCGGCTGCGGCTGTTCCTGCGCCAGGACGAGTACGGCCGCTACTACTCGGCGTACGTCTACCTGCCGCGCGACCGCTACACCACCCGGATCCGGCTCGCCCTCACCGACATCCTGAAGACCGAGCTGAGCGGCGACACCATCGACTACACGGTGTACGCCACCGAGTCGGTCCTCACCCGCCTGCACTTCGTCGTCCGGGTCGCCCCCGGCACCGAGCTGCCGCAGCTGTCCGACGCCGACATCGAGCGGATCGAGAACCGGCTCGCCGAGGCCGCCCGGTTCTGGATGGACGGCTTCAACGACCAGCTGCAGAGCGAGTTCGGGGAGGAGAAGGCCGCCGAGCTGTCCCACAAGTACGCCACCGCCTTCCCCGACGGCTACCGCGCCGACTTCCCGCCGCGCACCGCCGTCGCCGACCTCAAGCAGATCGAGTCGCTCAGCGGCGAGGGCGACTTCCGGCTCAACCTGTACCAGCCGGTCGGCGCGGGCGACGACGAGCGCCGCTTCAAGATCTACCGGGTCGGCGGCCCGATCTCGCTCACCGAGGTCCTGCCCGTCCTGCAGCGCCTGGGCGTCGAGGTCCTCGACGAGCACCCGTACGCGCTGCGCCGCACCGACGGCACCACCGCCTGGGTGGTCGACTTCGGCCTCAAGCTCCGCGAGGGCACCGACCTCACCGAGGAGGACCGCGAGCGCTTCCAGGACACCTTCTCCGCGACCTGGCTCGGCCAGGCCGAGAACGACGGCTTCAACGAACTCGTCCTCACCGCCAAGCTGACCTGGCGCCAGGCCGTGGTGCTGCGCGCGTACGCCAAGTACCTGCGGCAGGCGGGCTCCACGTTCTCCCAGGACTACATGGAGGACGCGCTCCGCAACAACACCCACACCACCCGGCTGCTGGTCAACCTGTTCGAGGCCCGGCTCTCGCCCAGCCACCGCTCCGGCAGCGAGGAGCTCACCGAGGGCATCCTGGAGGAGCTCGCGGGCGCCCTGGACGAGGTCGTCTCGCTGGACGAGGACCGCATCCTGCGCTCCTTCCTGCACCTGATCAAGGCCACCCTGCGGACCAACTTCTTCCAGCACGACAGCGAGGGCCGCTGGCACTCGTACGTGTCGATGAAGTTCGACCCCAAGGCCATCCCCGACCTGCCCCCGCCGCGCCCCGCCTTCGAGATCTGGGTGTACTCGCCCCGGGTCGAGGGCGTCCACCTGCGCTTCGGCAAGGTCGCCCGCGGCGGCCTGCGCTGGTCCGACCGGCGCGAGGACTTCCGCACCGAGATCCTCGGCCTGGTCAAGGCCCAGATGGTCAAGAACACCGTCATCGTGCCGGTCGGCGCCAAGGGCGGCTTCGTCGCCAAGCAGCTGCCCGACCCGTCGGTGGACCGCGACGCCTGGCTCGCCGAGGGCATCGCCTCCTACAGGACCTTCATCTCCGCGCTGCTCGACATCACCGACAACCTGGTCGCGGGCGAGGTCGTGCACCCCGTCGACGTGGTGCGCCACGACGAGGACGACACCTACCTGGTGGTCGCCGCCGACAAGGGCACCGCGACCTTCTCCGACATCGCCAACGGCGTGGCCGAGCAGTACGGCTTCTGGCTCGGCGACGCGTTCGCCTCCGGCGGCTCGGCGGGCTACGACCACAAGGGCATGGGCATCACCGCCCGCGGCGCCTGGGAGTCCGTCAAGCGCAACTTCCGCGAACTCGGCGTCGACACCCAGTCCGAGGACTTCACCGTCATCGGCATCGGCGACATGTCCGGCGACGTGTTCGGCAACGGCATGCTGCTGTCCGAGCACATCAGGCTGGTCGCCGCGTTCGACCACCGGCACATCTTCCTCGACCCGAACCCGGACGCCGCGGCCTCCTTCGCCGAGCGCCGCCGCCTGTTCGACCTGCCGCGCAGCTCCTGGGACGACTACGACAAGTCGCTGATCTCGGCCGGCGGCGGCGTCTACCCGCGCTCCGCCAAGGCCATCCAGCTCTCCGCGCAGGTCCGCGAGCGGCTCGGCGTCGACGCCGCCAAGCTCACCCCCGCCGAGCTGATGAAGGCCATCCTGCAGGCCCCCGTCGACCTGTTCTGGAACGGCGGCATCGGCACCTACGTCAAGGCCGCCACCGAGACCAACGCCGAGGTCGGCGACAAGGCCAACGACGCGATCCGGGTCAACGGCGGCGACGTCCGGGCCCGGGTCATCGGCGAGGGCGGCAACCTCGGCTGCACCCAGCTCGGCCGGATCGAGTTCGCCTCCAGCGGCGGCCCCGAGGGCACCGGCGGCTGGATCGACACCGACGCCATCGACAACTCGGCCGGCGTGGACACCTCCGACCACGAGGTGAACATCAAGATCCTGCTCAACCAGGTCGTCGCCGACGGCGACATGACGGTCAAGCAGCGCAACGCCCTGCTCGCCGAGATGACCGACGAGGTCGGCCACCTCGTGCTGCGCAACAACTACGCGCAGAACGTCGTGCTGGCCAACGCCGTCGCCCAGGCCGCCAGCATGGTCAACGTGCACGCCCGCATGATCAACCGGCTGGAGTCCAACGGGCAGCTCGACCGGGCCCTGGAGTACCTGCCCACCGAGAAGCAGATCCGCGAGCGCCAGCAGGCCGGGCGCGGCCTGTCCCAGCCCGAGCTGTCGGTGCTGCTCGCCTACACCAAGATCACCCTGGCCGACGAGCTGCTCGCCACCGACCTGCCCGACGACCCGTACTTCCGGGACGTGCTGCACGCGTACTTCCCCAGCGCGCTGCGGGCCCGCTTCGCCGAGCAGATCGACCACCACCCGCTGCGCCGCGAGATCATCACCACCCTGATCGTCAACGACACGATCAACCGCGGCGGCTGCACCTTCGCGTTCCGGCTCCGCGAGGAGACCGGCGCGACCATGGAGGAGATCGCCCGCACCCACGCCGCGGCCCGCGCGGTCTTCGGCCTGGAGCAGATCTGGGACCAGATCGAGCGCCTCGACAACAAGGTCGCCGCCCGCGTCCAGACCAAGATGCGGCTGCACGCCCGCCGCCTGGTCGAGCGCGCCACCCGGTGGATGCTCAACAACCGGCAGCCGCTCGACATCGCGGACACCATCGCGTTCTTCCACGACCGGGTCAACCAGGTCTGGGACGCGCTGCCCAAGCCGCTGGTCGGCGAGGACCTCGCCTGGTTCCAGTCCGTCCACCGGGAGCTGTCCGAGGCCGGCGTCCCCGACGAGCTCGCCACCCGGATCGCCGGGCTGTCCTCCGCGTTCCCGACCCTCGACATCGTCGGCGTCGCGGACCGCTCGGACACCGACGTGATGGAGGTCGCCGAGCTGTACTACGACCTCGGCGACCGGCTCCAGATCAGCCACCTGCTCGACCGCGTCATCGACCTGCCGCGCACCGACCGGTGGTCCTCGATGGCCCGCGCCGCGATCCGCGAGGACCTGTTCGCCGCGCACGCCGCCCTCACCGCGGACGTGCTCGCCGCCGGGCCCGCCGGGTCCAGCCCCGAGGAGCGCTACTCGGCCTGGGCCGAGCTCAACGGCACCCTGCTCAGCCGGGCCCGCACCACGCTCGACGACATAAGGGGTTCGGACAACTACGAGCTGTCCAGCCTCTCCGTCGCCATGCGGGTGATCCGCACGCTGCTGCGCAACGGCCGCTGAGGCGGCGGGAGTTCGGTAGGAACGGCGAAGAGCCCCGCCAGGGGCTCGGGGAACGGCGAGTCCGTGCTGCTGACGGTCGGAGCCCATCGGAGGTTCGTGCTGCTGCGTGCAGTGACAGGAACCAGAAGCCGATGCGCGCTCCGGCAGTGAACCGTCAGCAGCCACGGGCTCGCCGTTCCCCGAGCCCCTGGTTTGCTCCCCCTCAGCTCTCCGTGGCCCGGCGCAGGGCGGAGGCGAGCAGGGCCAGGTCGGTGGGGCCGTTGCCGAGTTCGCGGACGGGGCGGGGCGAGGGCGCGGCGCCGTGGTCCTCCAGGCGCTGGGCGACGACGGTGGGGCGGAGCGTCGCGGTGCGGGGGATGCGGCCGCTGACCCGGGCGCCCTGGAAGGCGGTGACCGCGCCGTCCGGGCGGCGCAGGTAGCCGCGGCCGGGGGTGGTGCCGGGGAGGGCGGCGGCGTCGGGCAGGTGGACCAGCAGGTCGGAGTCGCCGGGCTGCTCGGTGCGCAGGGCGATCCGCAGCTGCGCGGCCTCGTCGACCTCGGTGCCCGCGGTGCTCTCGGGCGAGCCGGTCGCGGCGACCACGTGCACGCCGAGCCGGGCGCCGTGCACCGCGACGGAGGCCAGCGCCCGGGCCAGCGGGCGGCCGCCCGGGGAGGCGGGGCCCAGCAGCGCGTCGTAGTCGTCGACCAGGACGACCAGCCGGGGCGGGGCGGCGTCGGCCGGGGGCGCGTCGGGCGAGCGGCGGGGCTCGACCACGCGGACCGGCGCGGTGGCGGCGTCCGCGGTGGCCGGGCCGCCGACCAGGGCGGGGGTCTTGTCGAGGGCGAGGGCCCGCCGGGTGTGCCACTCGGTGAAGGTCAGGCCGTCGAACAGGGCCTCGCGGTGGGCGAGTTCGTCGGTGATCCGCTCGGCGGCGAGCAGCGCGCCGCGCGGGTCCTCGGCGGCGTTGACGTGGCCGGTGACGTGCGGGAGGTCGGTGCAGCCGGCCAGGCCGCCGTCCTCGGCGCGGTCCCCGTCGACCATCAGCAGGGCGAGGCGGTCGGGGCGTTCGGCGACGGCGAGCGAGGCGGCGAGGCTGCGCAGCAGTTCGGACTTGCCGGAGCCGGGGCCGCCGCCGATCAGCAGGTGGTCGCCGTCCTCGGCGAGGTCGACGGTGCAGTCCTCCTCGCCGTCGGCGGCGCGGGCGGTGCCGAGCAGGGCGGTGGCGCCGCCCGCCCCGGCGGGCAGCGACTGCCAGCCCTCGGCGAGCCGGGCGGGGGAGAGCGACTCGGCGCGCAGCAGGTCGAGCAGGCGCAGCGCCTCGGGCAGCGGGCCGCGCGGCGGCCCCCCGGCGTCGGCCTCGGCGAGCGGGGCGAGGGTGCGGGCCAGGCGTTCGGCCCAGGCGGGGGAGACCGCGTCGAGGGCGACGTCGGTGAGGCGCTCGCGGGTGCCGTTGGCGGGGCGGTCGAGGGTGAGGCGGGTGGAGACCTCGCCGGTGACCACGCCCAGCGCGCCGAGGCCGGCGGGGAGCTCCTCGGGGGCCCCGGCGAGGCAGAGGGCGAAGACCCCGGCCGCGGGGCCCTGGCGCAGCAGCAGGCCGAGGGCGTGCCGCCCGGCGTCGGTGCCCGGGTCGCCGTCGACCAGGACGACGGTGGCGGGCGGCCCGGCGGTGGCGGCGGCGAGTTCGGTGAGCCGGGCCTCGGCCTGCTCGGGGCCGAGGCCGTACAGCAGGCGGCAGGCCTGGCCGTGGGCGGGGCGCAGGTGCGGGAGCCACTGGGCCCAGGCCCAGTCCTCGGCGGGCTGTTCGGCGCTGACCACGACCAGGGCGAGGCCACTGGGCGGGTGCAGGGCGGCGAGCTGCGCGAGGGCGGCGCGGGCCAGGCCGGTCAGCCGGTGCCGGGGCCCGGCCAGGCCGAGGCTGCCCGCGGTCTGCAGGTCGACGGTGACCGGGACGGCGGGCAGCAGGCTGCCCGGGGCGGTGCCGGGGCCGCCGGGCAGGTCGGCGGTGCCGAGCCGGAGGGTGAGCGCGTCCGGGTGGTCGGGGCCGCGCTCCCACAGCCGGGGGCCGGTGCCGAGCGCGGTGAGCAGCAGGGCGGCCGGGTCGGGCCAGCGTTCGCGCTGGTTGGCGGCCTGGCGCAGGCGGGCGGCGTCGTGCTGGCGGCCGGGGTCGGCGGCCGGTTCGGCCTTGCCGCGGCGCAGCCAGCGGCTGCCGCGCCCGGCGGCGGGGGCCGGCTCGGGCTCGGGCGGGCCGGGGGGCGCGGCGGCGCGGCCGGGGGCGCTGCGGGCGCCGGTGCGCGGGGCCAGCCGGATCCGGCCCTCGCCGTCGGGCGCGGTCGGGCGGGCCGCTATGCCTTCGGCGCGGGCGAGTTGGAGGGTGGACTCGCCGATCCGCAGCAGGGTGCCGGGGGCGATGTCGGCGCCGTCCTCCGGCAGCCACTGCTCGTCGAGGCGGGTGCCGTTGGTGGAGCCGAGGTCCCGTACGGTGGCGCGGCCGTCGGCGGCCAGGTGCAGGGAGAGGTGCAGGCGGGAGACGTCGGGGTCGTCGATCGGCACGTCGGCCTCGGTGGAGCGGCCGACCCGGATCAGCTCGCCGTGCAGGCGGTGGACGCCGCCCGCGTCGGGGCCGCCGACCACGCGCAGTTCGGCGGCGGCGGGCTCGTCGGCGCCCTCGGCCGCCGGGTCGGGTTCGCCGAGGGCGAGGACCGCGCCGTCCACCAGCGGGGGGTGGCCGAGCGGGGTCTGCTCGTCCAGCCGCCGTTCCCCGTCGTAGAGGTGGACGTGCGTGGCGGAGCGGGCGCCGCGGACGCCGACCGCGCCGGCCAGGGCGGTGGCGACGGCGCCGAGCACGGTGCCGGCCGGCGCGGTGACCAGGACGTCGGCGGCGGTGCCGGGGGCGGTCGGGCCGCTGCGCGGTCGAAGGACGGTGAGCCGGATCTGCATCTCGCCCGGGGTCCCTTCTGCACACGTGTGGTGCCTGCCATCCTGCCACTCGGGACGGACAGTCCGCGCACGGTACCGGATTTGACGATCTTGCGATCATCGCCATGGTGAATCCGACGTCACGTCAGGTCAAGGACGCCCGGTCGCCCCGCCGCCCGACCGCGCGCGGCCCGGCCGGGGAACACCTCGGAAACCCGCGCGGGCACCGTTAGAGTTGCCGAAAATACGGAGCCCGCCCGGCCGGGAGGGCTCCTCAGGCCCCGGCGCCGTTCACGGGAACGGGGGAGTGCCGGAACGCGGCCCCGGCAGCGGGTGCCGGGTGACCGAACGGAGTGCACAGGTGCGGCCTGTCGGCAGCAAGTACGTGTTGGAGGAGAGCCTCGGGCGCGGCGCGACCGGAACGGTCTGGCGCGGCCGGGTGCGCGAGGACGCCGCGGTGCCGGGGCTGGTGCCCGGGCAGGCGGTCGCGGTCAAGGTGCTGCGCGAGGAGCTCGCCGCCGACCCGGACGTGGTGATGCGCTTCCTGCGCGAGCGCTCCGTCCTGCTCCGGCTGACCCACCCCAACATCGTCCGCACCCGCGACCTGGTGGTCGAGGGCGAGCTGCTCGCCCTGGTGATGGACCTGGTCGACGGCCCCGACCTGTACCGCTACCTGCGCGAGTCCGGCCCGCTGTCGCCGATCGCGGGCTCGCTGCTGATGGCCCAGGTCGCCGACGCGCTGGCCGCCAGCCACGCCGACGGCGTCGTGCACCGGGACCTCAAGCCCGCCAACGTGCTGCTGGCCACCCTCGCGGTGGACGGCGACGAGCGGATGCACCCGATGCTCACCGACTTCGGCATCGCCCGGCTCGCCGACTCCCCGGGCATCACCCGCACCCACGAGTTCGTCGGCACCCCCGCGTACGTCGCCCCCGAGTCCGCCGAGGGCCGCCCGCAGACCGCCGCGGTGGACGTCTACGGCGCGGGCATCATGCTGTACGAGCTGGTCACCGGCCGCCCGCCGTTCCAGGGCGACAGCCCGCTGGCCGTCCTGCAGGCGCACCTCGCGCAGGAGCCGCAGCGCCCGCGCACCATGCCCGAGCCGCTGTGGACGGTGGTCGAGCGCTGCCTGCGCAAGGACCCGGCCCAGCGCCCCACCGCGGTGTCGCTGGCCGAGGCGCTGCGGGTGGTCGCCGCCGGGGTCGGCGTGCACTCCGCCCCGGCCGCGGTGGACGCCGCGCTGGCCGTCGGCGAGCTGCTGGTGCCCGACCCGGCGCTGGCCGCCGCGCCCGCCGCGCCCGCCGCGCCCGCGGTCTCCCCGCACGACGCCACGCTGGCGGGCGTCGGGTACGACCCGTCCGCCGCGACCCAGGTGATGGCGCACCGGCCGCCGGTGCCCGGCGCCGAGGACCGCACCCAGCTGATCAGCCCGCAGCCGCCCGCCGCCCCGCCCGCGGACCGCACCCGGGTGATGCCCGCGATGCCGCCCGGCCCCGAGCAGGCCCCCGCCCAGCCGGAGGGCCCGCACCCCTGGCAGACCCAGCTGCGCGCCGCCCGGGACCGCAACGCGCAGACCCGGATCGGCCACTTCGAGCCGGAGGAGCTGGGCCAGCCGCAGGTCGCCCCGCGCCCGTACCAGGCCGGCCAGTACCCGCCGGGCCAGTACCCGCAGCAGGGCCAGGGCGGTCGCCCGCCGGTCGCCCCGCCGCCGTACCAGGGGCAGCCGGGCCGGGGTCAGCAGGGCCGCCCCCCGCAGGACGGCCGCTACGCCCCGCAGCAGGGCCCGTACCGGCCCCAGCACCCGCAGCAGCAGTACCCGCAGCAGGGCGGCCGCCCGCCGGTGGCCCCGCCGCCGTACCAGGCCCCGCCGCAGCCCGGCCAGGGCGGCCCGCCGCCGGGCTACGGCGCCCCGCAGCGCCGCCCCGAGCCCGCGCCGCCGCGCCACCAGGAGCCGCCGCGCCGGGAGCCGGAGCCCGCCCGCGAGGCGCCCCGGGAGCGGGAGCCGCGCCGCCGCAGCCCCAACCGGATGCGGATCCCCGGCCTGGGCTGCCTCAAGGGCTGCCTGCTGGTGCTGGTGGTGCTGGCGCTGGGCTGCCTGGCGCTGTGGAACTTCACGCCGCTGCCGCACTACTGGGACAACGTGGTCGGCTGGTACCACACCGCGAGCGACTGGGTCACCAGCCACACCTGACGCACCGACGGCCGGGCCGGGCGGTGGAATTGACGCTTTGTCGACAATCCCGCGAAATTCCACCGGATCGGTACCTCCGAGGGGCCCCTCCAAGGCCCCCGGAGGCCCCGCGGGCGCGTAGGTTGTTCGTCGAGCACCGACCTCACGAGCCCACGGAGCAGCATTGGCACGCAAGATCGGCAGCCGGTACACCGTCCACCAGGTGATCGGCCGCGGCTCGGCCGGCACCGTGTGGCTCGGCGAGGGCCCCGACGGCCCGGTCGCGGTGAAGCTGCTGCGCGAGGACCTCGCGGCCGACCAGGTGCTGGTCGGCCGCTTCGTCCAGGAGCGCGCCGCCCTCACCGGCCTCGACCACCCGCACGTGGTCGGCGTCCACGACATGGTGGTCGACGGCAGCGACCTCGCCCTGGTGATGGACCTGGTCCAGGGCAGCGACCTGCGCACCCGGCTGGAGCGCGACGGCGTGCTCAGCCCGGCCGTCGCCGCCTCGGTGATCGCCGACGTCGCCGACGGCCTGGCCGCCGCGCACGCCGCGGGCATCGTGCACCGCGACGTCAAGCCGGAGAACGTCCTGCTCGACCTCGCCGCCCCGCCCGGCCCCGGCGGCGCCCCGCGCGCCAAGCTCACCGACTTCGGCATCGCCCGCCTGGTCGACGCCCCCCGCCGCACCCGCGCCACCCGGATCATCGGCACCCCCGACTACCTCGCCCCCGAGATCATCGAGGGCCTGGAGCCGCGCGCCGCCGTCGACATCTACGCCACCGCCACCGTGCTGTACGAACTGCTCACCGGCACCACCCCGTTCGGCGGCGGCCACACCGGCGCGGTGCTGCGGCGGCACGTCACCGAGAACGTCCCCCCGGTCGAGGGCATGCCGGACGGCCTGTGGCGGATCATCTCCGAGTGCCTCGCCAAGGCCCCGGCCTCCCGGCTGCGCGCCGCCGAGCTCGCCGCCCGGCTGCGCGCCCTGCTCCCCGAGCTGGTCGGCCTCGGCCCGATCGCGGTGCCCGCCCAGCGCGGCGCCGTCGAGGAGGTGCCCACCCCCGGCGAGGCCGTCTACGCCGAGGCCGACGCCTTCGCGGGCAGCGGCACCCACCGCCGCCGCCGCGGCCCGGCCGTCCCGCTGGTGCCCGGCCCGCAGCCCGACTCCACCCGGGACACCCACACCAGCCTGCGCCGCCCCTCCCCCCGGGAGCTCGCCTCCTACGCCGAGGAGTCCCGCGCCCAGCGCGCGCAGCCCGCCGCCACCCACCGCCGCACCCGGGCCCAGATGATCCGCCGCCGCCGCACCCTGGCCGTGCTGATCGCCGTCGTCCTGCTGCTGGCGGGCGCCGCCGCCGCGTGGACGGCGTTCGCCGCCGAGCCCCCCGCGGGCGCCTCCGCGGCGGTGCACGCCTCCTGGCACCCCCGGTTGTAGCCGAGCCCCCCCGCGGAACCATTACCCTTGAGGCGTGGCAGCCGTCGATCCTTCCGAAGAGCTCAAGAACCTCGACTCGACCATGGCGTCGATCGAGGCAGTCCTCGACCTGGACAAGATCCGGGCCGACATCGCGACCCTGGAGGAGGAGGCAGCCGCCCCCACCCTGTGGGACGACGTCGCGAACGCGCAGAAGGTCACCAGTCGGCTCTCCTTCCTGCAGGGCGAACTGCGCAAGTTCGAGTCCCTGCGCGGCCGGGTCGAGGACCTGGGCGTCATGTTCGAACTGGCCGAGACCGAGGACGACGCGGACACCCGCACCGAGGCCGAGGCCGAGCTGGTGTCGGTCAAGAAGGCCGTGGAGGAGCTGGAGGTCCGCACCCTGCTCTCCGGCGAGTACGACGCCCGCGAGGCCCTGGTCAACATCCGGGCCGAGGCGGGCGGCGTCGACGCCGCCGACTTCGCCGAGCAGCTGATGCGCATGTACCTGCGCTGGGCCGAGCGGCACGGCTACCCGACCGAGGTCTACGACACCTCGTACGCCGAGGAGGCCGGCATCAAGTCCGCGACCTTCACCGTCAAGGCCCCCTACGCCTACGGCACCCTCTCCGTCGAGCAGGGCACCCACCGCCTGGTGCGGATCTCCCCGTTCGACAACCAGGGCCGCCGCCAGACCTCCTTCGCGGGCGTCGAGGTGCTCCCCGTCGTCGAGACCTCCGACCACGTCGACATCGACGAGGGCGAGCTGCGGATCGACGTCTACCGCGCCTCCGGCCCCGGCGGCCAGGGCGTCAACACCACCGACTCCGCGGTCCGCATCACCCACCTGCCGACCGGCATCGTGGTCTCCTGCCAGAACGAGCGCTCGCAGATCCAGAACAAGGCCTCGGCGATGAACGTCCTCCAGGCCAAGCTGCTGGAGCGCCGCCGCCAGGAGGAGCGCGCCGCGATGGACGCGCTCAAGGACGGCGGCTCCTCCTGGGGCAACCAGATGCGCTCCTACGTCCTGCACCCGTACCAGATGGTCAAGGACCTGCGCACCGAGCACGAGGTCGGCAACCCGCAGGGCGTGCTGGACGGCGACATCGACGGCTTCATCGAAGCCGGCATCCGGTGGCGCAAGCAGCGGGAGAGCTGAGCACGCACCCCGTACGCACGGTGAAGGGCCCCTCCGCCTCGGCGGAGGGGCCCTTCGGGGTCTCTCGGATCAGTGCAGCAGCAGGGCGAGCACGAACAGCGCGGCGAACAGCAGGGCCAGCAGCACCGCGGGGTTGAGCGTCGCGAACGGCCCGTTCTGCTCCTGCTGGAGCCGGGCGCGGTTGGCGCGGCACACCGGGCAGCGACCGTCGCTCACGCGGCCGTTGCAGTTGGCGCACACCAGTTGGTCGCAGGTCATGCGATCTCCTCCTTGCTGCAGAGCCAACGCGCCGGAGGCGGATTCGGTTCCGACTGCTTACCACTCTGCCAGGTTCCGCACCCCTCGGCTCCCGGAGGAGAAGGGTTATCGATCTGTGACGTACCTCGCAATTTCCGGTCCGAACCGGAACAACACCTGACGAAACCACGGTCGGTAGGCGTCCGGCGACTGCGGGTGCGGTGGGGCATCGCGTAAGGTCACTGGCTCCGATCCACCTAGGATGGCCTCCGTGATGCAGCCGTGATCAGATTCGACAACGTCTCCAAGACCTATCCCAAGCAGAACCGTCCGGCCCTGGACAACGTCTCGCTGGAGATCGAGAAGGGCGAGTTCGTCTTCCTGGTCGGTTCGTCGGGTTCCGGCAAGTCGACGTTCCTGCGCCTGTGCCTGCGCGAGGAGCGCCCGTCCACCGGCGCGGTGCACGTGCTGGGCAAGGACCTGGGCAAGCTCTCGAACTGGAAGGTGCCGCACATGCGGCGCCAACTGGGCACGGTCTTCCAGGACTTCCGCCTGCTGCCGAACAAGACCGTGGGGCAGAACGTGGCGTTCGCCCTGGAGGTCATCGGCAAGCCGAAGAGCGCCATCAACAAGGTGGTGCCCGAGGTGCTCGACCTGGTCGGCCTCGGTGGCAAGGAGAGCCGGATGCCCGGCGAGCTCTCGGGCGGTGAGCAGCAGCGCGTGGCGATCGCCCGCGCGTTCGTGAACCGGCCGATGCTGCTGATCGCCGACGAGCCCACCGGCAACCTCGACCCGCAGAACTCGGTCGGCATCATGAAGCTGCTCGACCGCATCAACCGGACCGGCACCACCGTGCTGATGGCGACCCACGACCAGGCCATCGTCGACCAGATGCGCAAGCGCGTCATCGAACTCGACAAGGGCCTGCTGGTCCGCGACCAGGCTCGCGGCGTCTACGGCTACCAGAGCTAGAAGAGAGAAGCATGCGCGCCCAGTTCGTTCTGTCGGAGATCGGCGTCGGTCTCCGCCGCAACCTGACCATGACCATCGCCGTCGTGGTCAGTGTCGCGCTGTCGCTCGCCCTCGCCGGTGCCTCGCTGTTGGTCCGCGACCAGGTCAACTCCATGAAGGACTACTGGTACGACAAGGTCGAAGTCAGCATCTACTTCTGCATCAAGGCGGACCACAACTCGCCGCAGTGCGCGACGGGCGAGGCCACCGACCAGCAGGTCGCCGACGTCAAGGCCGCCCTGGACAAGATGGCGCCGCTGGTGCAGAGCTCGACGTACGAGTCCTCCCAGGAGGCGTACAAGCACTTCAAGGACAGCAACCCGGACAACCCGCTGCTGGCGGCGGTCGGCCCGGACGCGATGCCGCAGTCGTGGCGGGTGAAGCTGAGCGACCCGACCAAGTTCGACGTGATCCAGAGCGCCTTCGCGGGCAAGCCGGGCGTCAAGTCGGTGGACGACCAGCGGAAGATCCTGGAGAACCTGTTCGGCCTGCTGCGCGGTCTGCAGACCGCGGCGTTCGTGATCATGGTGCTGATGCTGTTCGTCGCGCTGCTGCTGATCGTCAACACCGTCCGGGTGTCCGCGTTCAGCCGACGGCGCGAGACCGGCATCATGCGACTGGTCGGCGCGTCCAACTTCTACGTGCAGATGCCGTTCATCGCGGAGGCCGCGTTCGCCGCGCTGCTGGGTTCGGCGCTGGCCTCCGGGCTGCTGATCGGCGGGCACTTCTTCGTCCAGCACTGGCTGGCCAAGAAGGTGCAGTTCATCACCTTCATCGGCCTGTCCTCGGTGATGGCGGTCATTCCGCTGCTGGTCGTGGTGGGCATGGGGATGGCGGCGGTGGCCGCGTTCTTCACCCTCCGCAAGTACCTGAAGGTCTGACGCCCCGTCGGTGCTACCGGCGGGCGCGCCCGCCCGCCTAGACTCGCAGGCATGCCGACAGCACCGCGGGTACGCCAGGGGATGACGCTCGGGCTGGTCTTCGGCGCGGTGCTGTTCGCCGGAGCCGCGTCAGGGGCCTGGGGGGAGCCGGAAGGCTCCACCCGGGCCCCTTCGTCGTCCGACGCCCGCCCGCCCGCCCCCGACCTCACCGGGGCCGACCTGACCCCGCAGCAGGCCCGGCAGTTGGTCGGCAGCAGCGGCGACCGCTGGGCCGCCTACCTGAGCCCGCAGCAGTACGCCGACCTCACCGGCGGCCGGTACGCGGGCGTCGGGTTGAGCGTGGACCGGGAGGCCGGCGGCCCGACCCTGGTCGCCGAGGTGCTGCCCGGCTCGCCCGCCGCCCGGGCCGGGATCGCGCCGGGCGAACGGCTGGTCACCGTCGACGGGGCGCCCGCCGAGCAACTGCCGGTCACCGAGGTGGTCTCCCGGCTGCGCGGCGGACCGGCCGGCAGCGCGGTCGCCGTGGGCGTCCGGGGCGACGAGACCGGGCCGGTGCGCCAACTCACCCTCACCCGGGCCGAACTGGCCGCCCGCGAGGTCGAGGTCGACCACCCCGCGCCCGGCGTGGCCCGGATCGCCGTGCACGCCTTCACCGAGGGCGTCGCCGACCAGGTGCGGGCCGCCGCGGCCGACGCCCGGGGCGTGGTGCTCGACCTGCGCGGCAACTCCGGCGGGCTGGTCGCGGAGGCCGTCGCCACCGCCTCGGTGTTCCTGGACGGCGGCCCGGTGGCCAGCTACCAGGTGAACGGCGAGCACCGCGAACTGACCGCCGCCGGGGGCGGCAGCACGCCCGTCCCGCTGGTGGTGCTGGTCGACGGCGGCACGATGAGCGCCGCCGAACTGCTGGCCGGGGCGCTCCAGGACCGCGGCCGGGCCGTCCTGGTCGGCAGCCGCACCTTCGGCAAGGGCACCGTCCAGCAGCCCAGCCGGCTCGCCGACGGCTCGGTGCTGGAGCTCACCGTCGGCCGCTACCAGACCCCGGCGGGCCGCTCCCCGGAGGGCACCGGCGTCCAGCCCGACGTGCCCGCCGCCGCCGAGGACCCGCGGGCGCTGGCCCTCCGGGTGCTGGAGGGGCTCAGCAGCTCGGCCCCCGCGGCCCTCGCCGCCCCCGCGCCCGGTGGGTCCGGTGCGCCCGGCGGGTCCGCCGCGCCGTAAAGGGGCTGCCGCGGCCGCCGCCGAGGTGCGAGAATGGCCGGGCTATGGCAAAGGAAACGGGCAAGAAGCTGGTCGCGCAGAACAAGAAGGCGCGGCACGAGTACACCATTCTCGACACCTACGAGTGCGGCATGGTGCTCACCGGTACCGAGGTCAAGTCGCTGCGCGAGGGCCGGGCCAACCTGGTCGACGGCTACGCGTACGTCCAGGGCGGCGAGGCCTGGATCGACAACGTCTTCATCCCCGAGTACGCGCAGGGCACCTGGACGAACCACTCGGCGCGGCGCAAGCGCAAGCTGCTGCTGCACAAGATGGAGATCCGCAAGATCGAGTCCAAGGTGAAGGAGACCGGCCACACGCTGGTCCCGCTGTCCCTGTACTTCAAGGACGGCCGTGCCAAGCTCGAACTCGCCCTCGCCGTCGGCAAGAAGCTGTACGACAAGCGGCAGACCCTGCGCGAGCGCCAGGACCGCCGGGAGACCGACCGCGCGGTGGCCGCCGCCCGCCGCCGCTCCGGGCAGGGGTGAGGCCGCCGGCCGCCACGGTCCGTTAATGCGCTGGACCCTTGACGCGCCGATTGAGTACTATGGCAGAGCATCACCCGGAGGGCGGCCCGCCTCCCGCCGGAGCTGTTTGTCAAAAAAACATGGGGATGATCGGTTTCGACAGTGACAGTCGAAACAGGAGAAGCGAGCCGAGGAACGCGGCAATGATCTCGTTAACCATCTGTCGCAAAAAAATAATCGCCAACTCTAAGCGCGATTCCCAGCAGTTCGCTCTCGCAGCCTGATCTGCGAAAGTGAATGGGTGTCAGCCCGGGGCGTTCCCGACCCGGATCCTGGCATAATCTAGGGAACTCAACCTTCCACCCCGGTCGCGGGGGTGGCGGGGAAACCAAACAGTGACTGGGCCTGTTGGCGGCTTGTCCGCGTGACCGCCAGGGCCGAGAAAATCACAGCGGACTGCGCTCGGAGAAGTCCTGAATCCACTTCACTGGACCCGGGTTCGATTCCCGGCATCTCCACCACCCCATGTGCATCGCAGAGCCGCCCTCCACCCCGGAGGGCGGCTCTCGTGCGTTCCCGGACCCTCACACGGAGGGCCACCGGCGGGTGAGAGGACGGTTCCGCGCCCTTCACACCGCACAACGAACCCGAAATCGTGGACTCCTAGCGTCAATGGCACAGGGTCTTGGACACCCGTACTCGAAGGAGCGAGCCCATGGACGGCACCACCACGAACAGCAGGACGGGCGGCCGCTGGATCCAGCACTGGGACCCGGAGGACACCGCGTTCTGGGAGGCCACCGGCCGCCGCACGGCCCGGCGCAACCTCGCCTTCTCGGTGCTCTCCGAGCACATCGGCTTCTCGATCTGGAGCCTGTGGTCGGTGATGGTGCTCTTCATGGGCAAGGGCTACGGCATCGACCCGGCCGGGAAGTTCTTCCTCGTCGCGATGCCCACCCTGGTCGGCTCCTTCGTCCGGATCCCCTACACCGTCGCGGTCGCCCGCTTCGGCGGCCGGAACTGGACGGTGGTCTCCGCGCTGCTGCTGCTCGTGCCCACCCTCGCCGCCGCGTACGTCATGCACCCCGGCACCTCGTACACCACCTTCATGCTGGTCGCGGCGCTCACCGGGTTCGGCGGCGGCAACTTCGCCTCCTCGATGACCAACATCAACGCCTTCTACCCGGCCCGGCACAAGGGCTGGGCGCTCGGCCTCAACGCGGGCGGCGGCAACATCGGCGTGCCGGTGATCCAGCTGGTCTCGCTCGGCGTGATCGCCTGGGCCGGGGCCGGGCACCCCCGGCTGGTGCTGGGCATCTACCTGCCGCTGATCGTGGTCGCCGCGCTGTGCGCCGCCCTGTTCATGGACAACCTGGCCCCGATGAAGGCCGACACCGGCTCGCTCGCCGCGATCGTCCGGGAGAAGCACACCTGGCTGATGTCGCTGCTGTACGTCGGCACCTTCGGCTCCTTCATCGGCTTCTCGTTCGCCTTCGGCCTGGTGCTGCAGAACCAGTTCGGCCGCACCCCGCTGCAGGCCGCCCAGCTGACCTTCCTCGGCCCGCTGCTGGGCTCCGTGGTCCGCCCGCTCGGCGGGAAGCTCGCCGACCGGTTCGGCGGCGCCCGGATCACGCTGTGGAACTTCGCCGCGATGGCCGTCGCCGCGAGCGTCGTCACCTACGCCTCGTCGATCCGCTCGCTGTCGGTCTTCCTGGTCGGCTTCGTCGCCCTGTTCGCCCTCGCCGGGCTCGGCAACGGCTCCACCTACAAGATGATCCCCGGCATCTTCGACGCCAAGGCCCAGGACCGGATCGCGGCCGGCGCCACCGCCGAGGAGGCCGCCGCCTGGTCCCGCAAGATGTCCGGCGCCGCGATCGGCGTGATCGGCGCGGTCGGAGCCCTCGGCGGACTCTTCATCAACCTCGCCTTCCGGCAGTCCTTCCTGGTCGCCAAGTCCGGCACCCCCGCCTTCGTCTCCTTCCTCGCCGCCTACGCCCTCTGCTTCGCCCTCACCTGGGCCGTCTACCTCCGCCGCCCGGCCGCCGCCGCCGCGACCGCCGACGCCCCCGCCCTCGCACAGGTCTGAACCACCGTCACGCCCCCGGGACCGCTCCGACCGGCTGCGAAACACGCCGGTAATCGGAGCGACCCGGGGGTGACACCGCGAGCGGACACGATTGATCACCCACCCGACCACCGCCGCCCCCGTCCCCCACCAGGACGCCGGGGCGGTGCACCTAAGGACGACACCGCATGGCCGACCCGACCCGACGCCTGCAGGACGAACCCGAGCCCGCCGAGACCGGCCCGCTCGCCGGCTGGACCATCGGCATCACCGCCGCCCGCCGCGCCGACGAGCTCGCCGCCCTGCTGCAACGCCGCGGCGCGAACGTGCTGCGCGCCCCCGCCCTGCGGATCGTCCCGCTCGCCGACGACACCGAACTCCACACCGCCACCCGCGCGCTGGTCGCCGACCCGCCCGACCTGGCCGTCGCCACCACCGGCATCGGCTTCCGCGGCTGGATGGAGGCCGCCGACGGCTGGGACCTCGGCGAGGACCTGCGCACCGCCCTCGGCCACGGCGCCGTGCTCGCCCGCGGCCCCAAGGCCAAGGGCGCGATCCGCGCCGCCGGGCTGCGCGAGTCCTTCTCCGCCGCCACCGAGTCCTCCGCGGAGGTCCTCTCCCACCTCCTGGACCAGGGCGTCGACGGCCGCCGGATCGCCGTCCAACTGCACGGCGCCCCGCTGCCCGGCTTCGTCGAGTCGCTGCGCGCCGCCGGGGCCGAGGTCGTCGAGATCCCGGTCTACCGCTGGCTCCCGCCTGTCGACCTCGGCCCGCTCGACCGCCTCCTCGACGCGACCTGCGCCGGTGCGCTCGACGCCGTCACCTTCACCTCCGCGCCCGCCGCGATCAGCCTGCTCGACCGGGCCGCCGAACGCGGCCGCACCGAGGAGCTGCTGCACGCCCTGCGCCGTGACGTCCTCGCGGTCTGCGTCGGCCCGGTCACCTCCGCCCCGTTCGACGAGCTCGACGTCCCCACCGTCTGGCCCGAGCGGATGCGTCTGGGTGCGATGGTCCAGACCCTCACCGCCGCCCTCCCCGAACGCGCCCGTCGCCTCCCGGTGGCCGGCCACACCCTCGAACTGCGCGGCCAGGCCGCCCTCGTCGACGGCCACCTCCGCCCCGTCCCCCCGGCGGGCATGGCCCTGCTGCGCACCCTCGCCCGGCACCCGGGCTGGGTGGTGCCCCGCGCCGACCTGCTCAAGGCCCTGCCTGGCAGCGGCGACGACGAGCACGCCGTCGAGACCGCGATGGCCCGCCTGCGCCAGGCGCTGGGCGCGCCGCGGCTGATCACCACCGTCGTCAAGCGGGGCTACCGGCTGACGCTCGACCACTGAGCAGGGGCACCGCCAGGGGGGCCGGGGCTGCCGGCGGTGCACTGCCGGTGCGTGCGGTGGCTTCGGGTTCCGTCACCGCGGCCCGAAGCAGCACGGACCTCCGGTCGGCTCCGACCGGCAGCAGCTCGGACTCGCCGTTCCCCGAGCCCCTGACGGTTCCGACCCGTCTGCCGAAGAAGTGTCCGGTTTCCCTGTAAGATCTTCCGTCCGCCTTTTTCTCCGCACCTTTGGGGGCTCCTTGGGCGCGCACGGTACAGCCGAGCACCGATCCGATACTGTCCGCGACCGCGAGATCGCGGGGGAGCAGCAGCATCTCGACACCGTCTACCGGCGGTTGGAGGAGAAACTCGCCGAGGCGGAGTACATCCTGGAGGACGCCGCCCGGAGGGTGCAGGTCGGCACGCCCGGCGCGCTCGCCGAGCGCGACGCGCAGGTGTACCGGGCCGGGGCCCACCTGCAGCGGCTGAACAACGAGTTCGAGGACTTCCTGTTCGGGCGCATCGACCTGCAGCAGGCCGACGCGCCGGAGGAGCACGGGATCCCCTCCCAGACGCCGCTGGACCCGGCCGATCCGGCGGTCGCCGAGACCCTGCACATCGGGCGCCTGGGCGTCCTGGACGCCGAGTTCGGCCCGCTGGTGATCGACTGGCGGGCCCCGGCGGCCGCGCCGTTCTACCGGGCGACGCCGCTGGAGCCGGGCCGGGTGGTGCGGCGGCGGGTGATCCGGTCGAAGGGCCGGAAGGTGATCGGCGTCGAGGACGACCTGCTGCGTCCCGACCTGGCGCCGACGCTGGGCGGCGAGGAGCTGGCCGTGGTCGGCGACGGCGCGCTGATGGCGACGCTGGGCCGGGCCCGCGGGCACTCGATGCGCGACATCGTCTCGTCCATCCAGAAGGAGCAGGACGAGGTGATCCGGGCGCCCGCCGCGGGCGCGACCCTGGTGACCGGCGGCCCCGGCACCGGCAAGACCGCAGTGGCGCTGCACCGGGCCGCGTTCCTGCTGTACCAGGACCGCCGCCGGTACGCGGGCGGCATCCTGGTGGTCAGCCCGACGCCGCTGCTGGTCTCGTACACCGAGGGCGTGCTGCCCTCGCTGGGCGAGGAGGGGCAGGTGGCGATCCGCGCGGTCGGCAGCCTGGTGGACGGGATCGAGGCGTCCCGCTACGACAGCCCCGAGGTGTCCCGGATCAAGGGCTCGGCGCGGATGGTGCAGCTGCTGCGCCGGGCCGCCCGGGCGGCCCTGGAGCTGGGCGCGCCGACCGAGCTGAAGGTGGTCGCCCGCGGCGCGGTGCTGCGGCTGGACGCGGGCCGGCTGAAGGCGGTGCGCGGCAACGTGGTGGGCGGCGGCGGCACGCCGCTGAACCTGCTGCGCCCGCGGGCCCGCCGCCTGCTGCTGGACGCGCTCTGGTCGGAGGCGGTGCGCGACCTGCCGAAGCCGAGCACGTACGCGGAGCGCGAGCAGCGCCAGGAGGAGCGCGAGTCCTTCGACGAGTACGTGTCCGACGAGGCGCCGTTCCTGGCCTTCCTGGACGCCTGGTGGCCCGCCCTGACCCCGCGCCGGGTGCTGGCGACCCTCAAGCAGCACCGGCACACCAACCGGATCGCCCGCCGCGCGGTCACCCCGGAGGAGTCCCGGCTGCTGGCCGCGTCCTGGCGGCACCTGGACGAGCGCGGCGCGGGCGAGCTGTCCGCGCACGACGTGGCGCTGGTGGACGAGCTGCAGGTGCTGCTCGGCGAGCCGGCCCGCCCGAAGGTGCGCGAGGTGGACGCGGTGGACCTGCTCTCCGGCCTGGACGAGGTCACCACGTACGGCGAGCGGGCGTACCGCCAGCGCGAGCGCGTCCCGGAGGAGCGGCGCGAGTACGCGCACGTGATCGTGGACGAGGCGCAGGACCTGACGCCGATGCAGTGGCGGATGATCGGGCGCCGCTCGCGGACGGCCACCTGGACGATCGTCGGCGACCCGGCGCAGTCCTCCTGGCCGTTCCCGCAGGAGGCGCAGGCGGCGATGGACGAGGTGCTGGCGGGCAAGCCGCGCCGCCGGTACACGCTGACCGTGAACTACCGCAACCCGGCGGAGATCGCCGAGGTGGCGGCGAAGGTGCTGGAGCTGGCCGCCCCGGGCACCCCGTCGCCGAGCGCGGTGCGGGCCACCGGCGCGCACCCGCGGTTCGCGGCGGTCCGCGAGCCGGACGCGGCGGCGTTCGGCGCGGCGGCCCGGGCGGAGCTGGAGCGGCTGCTGGCCGAGGTGGACGGCACCGTCGCGGTGGTGGTCCCGATGGACCGCCGCGCCGAGGCGGCGGGCTGGGCCGAGGGCCTGGGCGACCGGGTGGTGGCGCTGGGCAGCCTGGAGGCGAAGGGCCTGGAGTACGACGCCACGGTGGTGGCCGACCCGACCGGCATCGCGGGCGAGTCGGAGGCGGGCCTGCGGGTGCTGTACGTGGCGCTGACCCGCGCCACCCAGCGGCTGACGGTGCTCTCCGGCCCGGACGACCTGCCGGACGCCGCGGGCGTGCCCGCGCTGCTGAAGTAGCGGCCGGGAAGACCGGAGGCCCCCACCCGATGGGTGGGGGCCTCCGTCACGTTGAACACCGACCCGCCATGCTCGCCTCGCGGCAAGTGGTCCCTCGAAGGGACGAAGGTTGGGCCCGGGGGCTTGGATCGAGCCGGTGCCGTTCCAATGTAACGCATCCTCGCCGACGGGCAAGGAGGAGCGGGTCCGGGCCGGTCGGTTTGTCGGATCCGCACACTCAATGCACGTTATTTCTGGCAACCCCTTGGTCGGTGCGACCATCGAGGTCTAGCATGCCGAGCGGCATGAACTTCAACAATTTGTTGATTCAGGAAGAAGGAACGTCGATGGCGACGGCGCCCAGTGTCTCGAACTCGATCACCGTCCGGTTGGAGGTCCCGGCCACCGGCAACGCGGTGAGCTCGATCACCACCGCGGTGGAGTCCTCCGGCGGTTCGGTCACCGGCCTCGACGTCACCGCCTCCGGCCTGGAGGCGCTGCGCATCGACGTCACCGTGGCGGCGTCCTCGGTCGCGCACGGCCAGGAGATCGTCGAGAAGCTGCGCACCATCGACGGCGTCAGCATCGGTCGGGTCTCCGACCGCACCTTCCTGATGCACCTCGGCGGCAAGATCGAGATGTCCTCGAAGCTGCCGATCCGCAACCGCGACGACCTGAGCATGATCTACACCCCCGGCGTGGCCCGGGTCTGCATGGCGATCGCCGAGAACCCGGACGACGCCCGCCGCCTGACCATCAAGCGCAACAGCGTCGCGGTGGTCACCGACGGCTCGGCGGTGCTGGGCCTGGGCAACATCGGCCCGAAGGCCGCGCTGCCGGTGATGGAGGGCAAGGCGGCCCTGTTCAAGCGGTTCGCGGGCATCGACGCGTGGCCGCTGTGCCTGGACACCCAGGACGCCGACGAGATCGTGGCGATCGTGAAGGCGATCGCGCCGGGCTTCGCGGGCATCAACCTGGAGGACATCTCGGCGCCGCGCTGCTTCGAGATCGAGGCCCGGCTGCGCGAGGCGCTGGACATCCCGGTCTTCCACGACGACCAGCACGGCACCGCGATCGTGGTGCTGGCCGCGCTGACCAACGCGCTGAAGGTGGTCGGCAAGGAGATCGGCGAGATCCGGGTGGTGATGAGCGGCGCGGGCGCCGCGGGCACCGCGATCCTCAAGCTGCTGATGGCGGCCGGCGTCGTGCACGCCACCGTGGCGGACGTCCGCGGCGTGGTCCACCGGGGCCGCGACGACCTGAACGACAGCCTGCGCTGGATCGCCGAGAACACCAACCGCTCCGGCCGCACCGGCACCCTCAAGGAGGCGGTGGCCGACGCCGACGTGTTCATCGGCGTCTCCGCCCCGAACGTGCTGGACGGCGACGACCTGGCCACCATGGCCAAGGACGCGATCGTCTTCGCGCTGGCCAACCCGGACCCGGAGGTCGACCCGGCGGTGGCCCGGCAGACCGCCGCGGTGGTCGCCACCGGCCGCAGCGACTTCCCGAACCAGATCAACAACGTGCTGGTCTTCCCCGGCGTCTTCCGCGGCCTGCTGGACGCGCAGAGCTCCAGCGTGGACACCGAGATGATGCTGGCCGCCGCCCGGGCGCTGGCCACCACCGTCACCGACGAGGAACTGAACCCGAACTACATCATCCCCAGCGTCTTCCACCCGGGCGTGGCCAAGACCGTCGCGGCCGCCGTCCGGGACGCCGCGGTGGCGGCCCGCGGCGACGCCGAGACGGCCCCGGAGCGGCCCACCGCGGGCATCGTCGGGACGCTCGACACCGGTGCTTTCCCGGCCGTTCAGCTCTGAGCCCGACCGCTCCGGCGCCCCCGCGCGCGGCGGGGGCGCCGGAGGCCTTGCGACACAAGGGCAAGGGGTGTGTTTGGGCTTGTCGGTGCCAGGGCGTACGGTAGCCCTGCGACGGGGAGGCGTGTCCGACAAGTACGGTACGTCCCCAGTTGTGCCACGGCGTGCCGTCCCGGCCGCCGCCCGCTCCGGCCCTGCCGGAGCCGACGGAGCGTCACACCTCCGCCTGGCGGGCGCTGTTCGGGTCAACCACGCCGGTTCCCGATTGGCTTTCTCAGTGCCGGTCGGGGCAGGATTCGTACCCAGGCGGGCAGTTTGCGGCGCTTCGGGGTGCGAGCCCGGCCCCTGACCAACCCCTCGCCTGAACGAACACCGTCGCGCGGACCGGCCATGCCTCCGCGCACGGCAGAGCAACAGACCACAGGAGTACACATGAACCGCAGTGAGCTGGTGGCCGCGCTGGCCGAGCGCGCCGAGGTGACCCGCAAGGACGCCGACGCCGTGCTGGCCGCCTTCGCCGAGATCACCGGCGAGGTCGTCGCCAAGGGCGACGAGAAGGTCACCATCCCCGGTTTCCTGACCTTCGAGCGCACCCTGCGCGCCGCCCGCACCGCCCGCAACCCGCAGACCGGTGAGCCGATCCAGATCGCCGAGGGCTACAGCGTCAAGGTGAGCGCCGGCTCGAAGCTGAAGGAAGCCGCGAAGGGCAAGTGACCCCCCGCAGCTGAACGCACCGGTGGCCGGCCGCCCCCCGGGGGGGGCGGCCCCCCCCGGCGACCGGCGGGCGGCCGGTCAGGCCTTGCGGCGGCGGCCGCTCTTCGCGGCCTTGGCGGCCTTGCGGCGCTCGGCGCGGGTCAGGCCGTCGCCCTCGCCCTCGACGGGCAGCCCGTCCTCGTCGAAGTCGCCCTCGATGACACCGCCGCCGATCTCGTCGGACGGGGCGATGTAGTGGAGCTTCTTGCGCTCGGGGGCCTCCAGGCCCTTGGCGCGGATCTCCGGGCGGGCGGCCGGGACGGCGGCGTCCTTCTCCAGCTTGTCGAGCAGCACCTGCTCGTCGTCCGAGACCGGGACCTCCTCGACCTGCTGCTCGACCTGGACCTCCAGGTTGAACAGGTAGCCGACGGACTCCTCCTTGATGCCCTCCATCATCGCGGAGAACAGGTCGAAGCCCTCGCGCTGGTACTCGACCAGCGGGTCGCGCTGGGCGTAGGCCCGCAGCGCGATGCCCTCCTGCAGGTAGTCCATCTCGTAGAGGTGCTCGCGCCAGCGGCGGTCCAGCACCGAGAGGACGACCCGGCGCTCCAGCTCGCGCATGATCTGCTCGCCGAGCTGGTCCTCGCGGCGGCCGTACGCGGCGGCGATGTCCTCCTGGATGGCCTTGGTGAGGAACTCGGGGGTCAGGCCGCCGCTCTCCGCGGCCTCCTCCTCCAGCTCGTCCAGGTCGAGCGAGACCGGGTAGAGCTGCTTGAGCGCGGTCCACAGCTTGTCGAGGTCCCAGTCGTCCTCGAAGCCCTCGCCGGTGGCGGCGTTGACGTACGCGGCGACGGTGTCGTCCATGAAGTGGCCGACCTGCTCCTGCAGGTCCTCGCCCTCCAGGACGCGGCGGCGCTCGCCGTAGATGACCTCGCGCTGGCGGTTGAGGACCTCGTCGTACTTGAGGACGTTCTTGCGGATCTCGAAGTTCTGCTGCTCGACCTGGGTCTGCGCGGAGGCGATGGCGCGGGTGACCATCTTCGACTCGATCGGCACGTCCTCCGGGACGTTCGCCATCGACAGGACGCGCTCGACCATGCCGGCCTTGAACAGGCGCATCAGGTCGTCGCCCAGCGACAGGTAGAACCGGGACTCGCCCGGGTCGCCCTGGCGGCCGGAGCGGCCGCGCAGCTGGTTGTCGATCCGGCGGGACTCGTGCCGCTCGGTGCCCAGGACGTACAGGCCGCCGATCTCCTGCACCTCCTCCTGCTCCGCCTTGACCGCGGCCTTGGCCTTCTCCAGCGCGGCCGGGAACTGGGCCTCGTACTCCTCCGGGGTCTCCTCGGGAGTGATGCCGCGCTGCGCCAGCTCGGCGGCGGCCAGGTGCTCGGGGTTACCGCCGAGCATGATGTCGGTGCCGCGGCCGGCCATGTTGGTGGCGACGGTGACGGCGCCCTTGCGGCCGGCCTGCGCGACGATCTGCGCCTCGCGCTCGTGGTGCTTGGCGTTCAGCACCTCGTGCGGGATGCCGCGCTTGCGCAGCTCCTGCGACAGGTACTCGGACTTCTCGACCGAGACGGTGCCGACCAGGACCGGCTGGCCGTCCTCGTGGCGCTTGGCGATGTCCTCGACCACGGCGGCGAACTTGGCCGGCTCCGACTTGTAGATCAGGTCGGGCTGGTCGATCCGCTTGGGCGTCTTGTTGGTCGGGATCGGGACGACGCCGAGCTTGTAGATCTGGTGGAACTCGGCCGCCTCGGTGGTGCCGGTACCGGTCATGCCGGACAGCTTGTCGTACAGGCGGAAGAAGTTCTGCAGGGTGATGGTGGCCAGCGTCTGGTTCTCGTTCTGGACCTCGACGCCTTCCTTGGCCTCGATCGCCTGGTGCATGCCCTCGTTGTAGCGGCGGCCGGCCAGGATGCGGCCGGTGTGCTCGTCGACGATCATGACCTCGCCGTTGATGACGACGTAGTCCTTGTCGACCTTGTAGAGCTCCTTGGCCTTGATGGCGTTGTTCAGGAAGCCGACCAGCGGGGTGTTCACCGACTCGTAGAGGTTGTCGATGCCGAGGTAGTCCTCGACCCGGCCGACGCCCTCCTCCAGGATGCCGACGGTGCGCTTCTTCTCGTCGACCTCGTAGTCGCGGTCGATCTTGAGGCGCTGCACCAGCTTGGCGAAGTCGTTGTACCACTTGGTGGCCTGGTCCGCCGGGCCGGAGATGATCAGCGGGGTGCGGGCCTCGTCGATCAGGATCGAGTCGACCTCGTCGACGATCGCGAAGTTGTGGCCGCGCTGCACCAGCTCGTCCTGCGACCACGCCATGTTGTCGCGCAGGTAGTCGAAGCCGAACTCGTTGTTGGTGCCGTAGGTGATGTCCATCGCGTACTGGCGCTTGCGCTCGGCCGGCGACATGTTCGCCAGGATCACGCCGACCTCCAGGCCCAGGAAGCGGTGCACCCGGCCCATCCACTCCGAGTCGCGCTCGGCGAGGTAGTCGTTGACGGTGATCAGGTGCACGCCCTTGCCGGTCAGCGCGTTCAGGTACGCGGGCAGGGTGCCGACCAGGGTCTTGCCCTCGCCGGTGCGCATCTCCGCGACGTACCCGAGGTGCAGGGCGGCGCCGCCCATGATCTGGACGTCGTAGTGGCGCTGGCCCAGGACGCGCTTGGCGGCCTCGCGGACGGTGGCGAACGCCTCGGGAAGGATGTCGTCGAGGCTCTCGCCGTCGGCCAGGCGGGACTTGTACTCGTCGGTCAGCGCGCGCAGCTCTTCGTCGGTGAGGTTGACGAAGTCCTCTTCGATCGAGTTGACCTGGGCGGCAATCCGCTGCAGCTTGCGGAGGATCTTGCCCTCGCCTGCGCGCAGGATCTTGTCGAAGACGGACACGTGAGCGGGCTCCTTGCCTCATTCGGCTCTGGATGACTGCCGGTGGGGAGTGCACCCCACCGTACGGGCCATCGTATGCGAGGAGCCCGAGCGGCCGGGAGGTCCGTCAGCACGGTATTCCTGTGTCACCCCTGGGAGCACATCGGCCGATGCCGGGTCCAAACGGTCAAAGCGGTTCGCCGACGGCCGGTTGTCAGTGCCGTGGCCTAGCCTCGCCCCATGGCCCAGACCCCTGCCGAGATCCCCGCTGCGGCCCCCGCCGCGCTGCCCTCCCCCGCCCTCCGGATCACCGCGGACCACGCCCGCCGGCTCGCGCTGCGCGCCCAGGGCCTGCTCGGCTCGCCCGACCGCCGGGCCGGCGCCCGGGGCGTGCTGCAGCAGCTCGGCGCCGTCCAGTTGGACACCATCTCGGTGCTGGCCCGCTCGCACGAACTGGTGCCGTACGCCCGGCTCGGCGCGGTCGGCCGCCGCCCGGTCGAGCAGGCGTACTGGGGGCGGGGCGCCGCCTTCGAGTACTGGTCGCACGCCGCCTGCGTGCTGCCGATCGAGCAGTGGCCGCTGTTCGCCTTCCGCCGCCGCGCCTACCGGGACAAGGGCCGGGTCTGGGGCCACCGGGTCTCCCCGGAGGCGTACGCCGCGGTGATCGACCAGCTGCGCGCCGAGGGCCCGCTGACCTCCACCGGGCTCGGCGGCGCCAAGCGGACGTCGGAGTGGTGGGACTGGTCCGACACCAAGATCGCCGTCGAGCGGGCGCTCGCCTTCGGCGACGTGGTGGTCACCGAGCGCCGCGGCTGGAAGCGGGTCTACGACCTGGCCGAACGGGCCGTCCCGGCCGAGCTGTTCGGCCGGGAGCCGTCCGACGCCGCGTGCCTGACGGAGCTGGTGGCCCGGGCCGGGGCCGCCCTCGGCGTGGCCACCCGGGCCGACCTGATGGACTACCACCGCCTCAAGGGCGCCCAACTGGACGCCGTGCTCCCGGAGTCGGGCCTGGTCCCGGTCGAGGTCGAGGGCTGGGCCGCCCCCGCCTGGGCCGACCCGGCGGCGCTGGCCACCGAGCCCCGCGGCCGCCACCGCACCGTCCTGCTCTCCCCGTTCGACTCGCTGATCTGGGACAGGCCGCGCACCGAGCGGATCTTCGGCATGTCCCACCGCCTGGAGGCGTACACCCCCAAGCACAAGCGGGTGCACGGGTACTTCGCGATGCCGCTGCTCACCGCCGGCCGGCTGGTCGGCCGGGTCGACCCGGCGCGGGAGGGCCGCACCCTGGTCGCCCGCCAAGTCTCGCTGGAGGCACCGAAGTTCGTCCCCGCGCTGGCCGAGGCGCTGCGCGAGGCGGCCGAGTGGGTGGGCTGCTCGGACGTCCGGGTGGAGCGGCTGGCGGACGAGTCGCTGCGGCCGGAGCTGGAGAAGCTGCTGGGCTGAGCCGCCCGGCGGCTCCCGGCCCGCACTCAGCCTATTTCGAGGATCTTCTCACGCATCGCGTACACCACGGCCTCCATCCTGGAGTGGAGTTGGAGCTTCTCCAGGATGTTGCGCACGTGGTTCTTCACGGTGTTCTCGCTGATGAACAGCTCCTTGGCGATCTCCCGGTTGTTCATCCCGGTGGCCACCAGCTTGAGCACCTCCAGCTCCCGGTCGGTCAGCCGGGGCGCGGGCAGCAGCTCCCGGTCGTCCGAGCGGCGCTGGATCATCGACTTGAACTCGGTCAGCAGCTTGGCCGCCATCGACGGGCTGATCTGCGACTGCCCGTCCGCCACCGCGCGGATCGCGGTGGCCACCTCGTCGGTGGAGATCTCCTTCAGCAGGTAGCCGGTGGCCCCCGCCTTGATCGCCTCGTAGAGGTCGGCCTCCTCGTCGCTGATCGTCAGCATGATGATCTTGGCGCTGGGCACCACGTCCTTGATCGCGGTGCACGCCTCGATGCCGCTGCGCCGGGGCATCCGGACGTCCATCAGGATGATGTCCGGCAGCAGGTCGGCGGCCTTCAGCACGGCCTCCGCCCCGTCGCCCGCCTCGCCGATCACCCGGATGTCCGGCTCCTCGGCCAGCACGATCTCCAGGCCGCGGCGGAACAGCGCGTGGTCGTCCACCACCAGCACCCGGATCGGCTCCGCGCGGTGCGGGGGGTACCCGGCGTCCCCCGATCCCAGGCCCTCGCGCGAAAGCTCCCCCATCCGCCCCTCCCCCGCCCTCAGGTCACCTCGACGCGCCCATCATTCCACGGCCCGGGCCCGTCCCGGTCACCCTGCGCCGCCGAACCGCCCGGCCGGGTGATCGCGACAGGGGTGACCCCGGCGGCCGGTGCGGCCGCCGGGGTCACCCGTCGCCCTCCGCGGGCGGGGCCCGCCGTCAGTCCTCGTCGGCCCCGTTGTTGATCGCGCCGCCCGCCCCGGCGACGTCCGCCGCCGCGGTCATGTCCTCCTTGAGGTGGATCACGCCGTAGTGGTAGCCGTGCCGGCGGTAGACCACGCTCGGCAGCCCGCTGTCCTTCTCCTGGAACAGGTAGAAGTCGTGGCCCACCAGCTCCATCGCGTACAGCGCCTGGTCCAGCGACATCGGCGCCGCGGCGTGGGTCTTCTCGCGGACCACCAGCGGCCCGTCGCCCTCCACCTCCAGGTTGCCCGCGACGGTCTTGCGGGCCGTCCCGTCGACGCTCGGGGCGGCCTCGGTCGCCGGCAGGTCGGCCAGCGCGGCGGTCGCGGCGGCGACGCTGACCGGCGTCCGCCCGTTGGTGCCGCCCTTGTGCACCCGGCGGCGGTCGGCGGACTTGCGCAGCTGCGCCTCCAACTTCGCGGAGGCCAGGTCCAGGGCCGCCCACGGGTCACTGGCGGACGCCTCGGCCCGGATCACCGGACCCCGGCTGCGGAGGGTGATCTCCACCCGGTCGGCGCGGTCGGCCTGGCGCGGGTTGGGCTCCTTGGACACCTCGACATCCAGGCTGATCGCCTTGGTGTCGAACTTCTGGACCTTCTCCAGCTTCTCGGCCACGTGCTCGCGGAACCTCTTGGGCACCTCGGTCTTGCGGCCCTTGACGACGATGTCCACGCAGAACTCCGATCCCTCGTGCTGACCGGCCCGGAGTGCGTCCCGAACCGGCGTGAGACCCAGCCGGACCGGCCGGCCGCCGCCGCCCGCCGGGCACCGCCCGGAGGATCGGCGAGGACCACCGGCCCTCACCTCACTTCCTCCCCACCAGGAGAATTCGAAACCCCTGGAAGCCTCATGCAACACCTGCCGCGGGGATCTCGCCTCCCCAGCGCTCCTCCGGCGCCCCCGGTCGAACGGAACGTACCGACGGAGGGTCGGCGGCCCGGCTGTTCCCCCCTGTTTACCCACCTACGGGTGAAACAACGGCGAACGGCTGGACAACACGCCCGGTACCGCCCACCGTATGGCTGATGTCGCCGCCCGGCGAGCGTTCCGGAGGGGTTCCGTGACGAGTCGCAGCACCGCCCACCTGCCCGGATCCGGCTCCGCCCCGGTCCTCGCCGCCCTGCTCGACCTGCTGCTCCCCGCCCGCTGCGCCGGCTGCGGGAGCGGCTTCTCCGGCCTCTGCCCGCCCTGCCGCGCGCTGCTCGACGGCGCCGCCGCCGGGCCCGCCGGGCCGCACCGCCCGCCGCCCGGACTGCCGCCGGTGCACGCCGCCGCGCCCTACGCCGGGCCGGTGCGCCAACTGCTGCTGGCCCACAAGGAGCGCGGCGCGCTCCGGCTGGCCGCCCCGCTCGGGGGCGCGCTGGCCGCCGCCGTGCGCTCCGCCACCGGAGCGGGCGCCGCCCCGCTGCTGCTGGTGCCGGTGCCCTCGGCCCGCGCCGCGACCCGGGCCCGCGGCCACGACCCGACGCTGCGGCTGGCCCGCGCCGCCGCCCGCGCGCTGCGCCGCGGCGGCGTCGCCACGCTGGTCGCGCCGGTGCTGCGGCACAACCGCCCGGTCGCCGACCAGGCGGGCCTGGGCGCGGCCGAACGGCGGCGCAACCTGGACGGCGCGCTGGCCGTGCCGAGCCGGGTCGCGTCCCGGCTGGCCGGGCACCGGCTGGTGCTGGTGGACGACCTGGTCACCACCGGGGCGAGCCTGGCCGAGGCGGCCCGGGCGCTGCGCGCGGCGGGCTGCCCGCCGCGGGCGGCGGCCACCGTCGCGGCCACCGCCCGGCGCGGCGCGGTGGCGGGGCGGCGCGGTGCGGCGGCGGGGGAGGCCGCCGGGGAGGCCGGGCTCAGCCCGGGTAGATGAACGCCTTGGCCGCGGACTTGCTGGGCACCTCGTGCCACTGGTTGTCCTTGAGCCGGTACAGGCCGTTCTCGGAGGAGGTGAGCACCGCGGGGCCGGACGGGCTGGTCGGGTCGGCCGGCGGCCGGGCCTCGGTCGCGGACAGCGCGGTCATCGACTCGCCGCCCTGCAGCGGGGAGTCGGTGGACTGCGAGCCGTCGGTGCCCAGGAAGTGCAGTTGCTGCAGCCGGTCGGTCTCCTTGCCGAGCACCACCAGCTGGTCGGTGTCGCCCCAGGAGACGGCGGCCACCTCGGACAGTTGCGGCGCGATGTCGCGCAGCGCGGTGATCCTCGCGGCGGGGGCCTCGGCGGTGCCGCCGTGCTCGACCAGGCCGAGCACCAGCCGGGTCGGTCCGCCGCCCTGGCTGAGCAGCAGGGCGATCCGGGTGCCGTCGGAGGAGATCCGCAGCGACTGCACGGTGCGTCCGTCCAGGCCCTCGACCTGCACCGGGACGACGGTGCGGCCGCGCACCATCAGCACCCGCGGCCCGGCCGGGTCGCGGTCGACCAGCCACAGGTCCTGGCGGCCGTCCCAACTGGGCGAGGCCAGCCCCTTGCCGGGCTGCGCGGAGCGGCTGCTGACGACCGGCTCGCCGTACTTGCCGCCCTCGGTGAGCTCGGTCTCGACCAGGTCGCGACCGTCGGCCGCGATCACGGCGGCGACGGCGGCGTCCCGGCGGACCGCGACGGTGCCGGGGTGGAACTGCCCGGCCTGCGGGGCCTGGCCGAGCGCCCCGGGGACGGGCAGCGGCTCCGCCACCTCCGGCAGGTAGCGGGTGAGCCGGCCGTCCTCCAGCTGGATGAACGCCTGCACGCCGTTGTCGGCGCCGGCCAGCGCGCCGGGGGCGACCAGGGCGGCCTCGGCGCCGCTGAGCGAGCAGGCGACGCCGTTGACCGACAGGTCGAGCCGGTCCAGCTTGCTCTGCTGGTCGGCGAGCGTCTGGAAGAGCTGCTGGGCCATCTGCTTGCAGGCGGCCGGGTCGCCGCCCTGCAGCTTGACGGTGGCCACCCGGTTGTCGCCGATCGCGGCGCTCTCCACCCGGACCCCGCCCAGCCTGGAGGTCACCACCGGGCCGAGCCAGTGCGAGGGGCCGTCGATGGTGGCCTGGGCGGCCTCGGTCAGCGGGTCTATTCGGCGGCGCAGGTAGATCGGGTCGGGCACCAGCACCTGGGCACCCTGCGGGCGGGTGGCGGAGGCGTCGGTCCGCGCGAAGAAGTACCGGTGGACGGGCTTGTAGGTGTTCTTGAAGTTGGTCTGGTCGACGATCAGGCCGTCGGGCAGGTCGCTGATCCGCCACTCGCCCTTGTCGGGGCCGTCCGCCTCCTTCACGAAGGTGAAGGTCCGCTGGTAGGACTCGCCGGAGTGGGCCTGGTAGGTGTGCTGCTCGTCCAGTGCGGCGACCTGCTTGCCCTCGACGGTCAGCCGGACGGTGACGTCGTCGTCGGACGGGGTGGGGCCGCTCGGACTGGGGGCGCCGGCCAGCACCACCACGCCCGCGTCGGGCTTCCAGCTCTTGGCCGCGAGGGCGGTCAGGTACTGCTTGGCGGTGTCGTAGTTGGCCTGGTCGGCGTTGGAGGAGTCGAGGAAGCCGGCGAGCAGGTCGCGGGGGCTCTCGCCCTTGCGCGGGGCGACCGGGTAGACGTGCACCTGGAGGCCGTCGGCGGCGTTCTGCGGGGCCTCCAGGCGCTGGGGGGCGCCGCCGGAGGGCATCGAGACGCAGCCGGTGGCGACGGTGGCCAGCAGCACGGCCCAGCCGATCGCCAGGGCCCGCCGGTCAGCCGTCCTGTCGGTCCTGTCCACCGGCGGTCCCCTCCTGGTCGGTCTCGGCGCCGGCCGGTTCGGTCGGGGCCGGCTGGGTCGGGCGGCCGCGGTCGACCACGACCTGCGCGCCGGTGGCACCGTAACCCGTGACGTCCGAGGGGTCGGAGACCGGGGCGGCGGCGGGCCGGCCCAGGCCGGGGCCGATGCTGAGCACGCCGCCGAGGCCGGAGCCGAAGGTGTGCCGCTCGGTGTCCGGGGTCTCCGGGACGGACGTGGACTCGCCCGCGGGCAGCGCGCCCGAGCCGCGCGCGGCGCGGCGGTAGGGGGCGCCGGCCGAGGACATCCCGCGGTTGTACCGGGAGTCCTCCGGCTCCAGCCGGAACGGGGCCCGGGAGATCTCGCCGCCGCGGGTGCGCGGCAGGGTCAGCCGGAAGTGCGAGCCGCCGCCGGGCTCGCCCCAGGCCTGCAGCCAGCCGCCGTGCAGGTGGGCGTCCTCGACCGCGATGGACAGGCCCAGGCCGGTGCCGCCGGTGGTCCGCACCCGGGACGGGTCGGCCCGCCAGAAGCGGTGGAACACCCGGGAGGCCTCGCCGGGCTTGAGGCCGATGCCGTAGTCGCGCACGCCGACGGCGACCGCGCCCTCGGCCGAGCCGAGCCGGATCACCACGTCCCGGCCCTCGCCGTGCTCCAGCGCGTTGACCACCAGGTTGCGCAGGATCCGCTCGATCCGGCGGCCGTCGACCTCGGCCAGCACCGGGTCCTCGGCGCCGCGGATCAGCACCGCGCTGCCCTTGGCCTGGGCCAGCGGGTCGGCGGCCTCCACCACCCGGGTCACGATGCCCCGCAGGTCGACCGGTTCGGCGTCCAGGATCGCCGCGCCCGCGTCGAACCGGCTGATCTCCAGCAGGTCGGCGAGCAGCGACTCGAAGCGGTCCAGCTGGTCCTGGAGCAGCTCGGCGGAGCGGGCCGCCATCGGGTCCAGGTCCTCGCGGCTGTCGTAGATCAGGTCGGCGGCCATCCGGACGGTGGTCAGCGGGGTGCGCAGCTCGTGCGAGACGTCCGAGACGAAGCGGCGCTGCACCCGGGAGAGCTCCTCCAGCTTGCGGATCTGCGCCTGCAGGCCGTTGGCCATCCGGTTGAACGACTCGCCGAGCCGGGCGATGTCGTCGGTGCCGGTGACCTTCATCCGCTCGTCGAAGTGCCCGGCGGCGAGCCGCTCGGAGATCCCGGCGGCCATCCGCACCGGCGTGACGACCTGCCGGACCACCACCCAGGCGATGCAGCCGAGCAGGATCACCAGGAACAGCCCGGCGGTGGCCAGGGTGCCGATGACCAGGTTGAGGGTGGAGGTCTCCTGGTAGAAGGAGAAGACGTAGTACAGCTGGTACGGGGTGCCGTCCGGACCGGTGAACTGCTTGCCGATCGCCAGGCCCTTGTCGTCGCCGGGCGGGGTCTGGCTGTTCGGGGCGCGGTGCAGCTTGACCGGCTGCTCCTGCGGGTTGGACGAGTCGGCGGCGACCTTGGCGCGCAGCTCCGGGGTGATCGAGTCGGGCAGGATCGAGCCGGAGTAGCGGGCGCCGCGCAGCCCGGCGCTGGGGGCGCTGGCCTCCTGGTCACCGGGGGCGAGCGCGATCACCGAGTAGACGCCGGAGCCGCCGGAGGCCAGGTCGGAGACCTGCTTGGTCAACCAGGCGTTGATCTGGTCGCGGGTCGGGTCGGCGGTCGCCCCGGCCTTGGCCTGCAGGTTGATCGCCTCGTTGATCTTGTCCTGCTCGATCTGGAAGCCGCCCAGGGCCTGCCCGTGCGCGGACTTCTGCTTGGCCTCCAGCAGGCCGGTGCGCACCTGGGCGACTACCACCACGCCGAGCACCAGCACCACGACGAAGGACAGCAGCAGGGTCATCGCGACCACCCGCAGCTGGATCGAGCGGCGGTACAGCGCCAGCACCCGGCCCACCGGGTGCCGGAACGGGCGGACCAGCGGGGCGAGCAGCCCGGCCCACCACCGGCGCCGGTGCGGCCTGCCGGTGGTGGAGCTCAGCACGTCGCCGCGCACAGCGTGCTCCCCGCCGGACCGGTCGTCCGACGGGGAGCGGTCAGCCCTGGTGTCGCTCATCCTCAGCTGGGCCCGGCCTTGTACCCGACACCGCGCACGGTGACGACGATCTCCGGACGCTCCGGGTCCTTCTCGATCTTGGAACGCAGGCGCTGCACGTGCACGTTGACCAGGCGGGTGTCGGCCGCGTGCCGGTAGCCCCAGACCTGCTCCAGCAGCACCTCGCGGGTGAACACCTGCCAGGGCTTGCGGGCCAGCGCGACCAGCAGGTCGAACTCCAGCGGGGTCAGCGGGATGCCGCGCCCCTCGCGCTTCACCGAGTGCCCGGCGACGTCGATCACCAGGTCGCCGATGGTCAGCTGCTCCGGCGTGGGCTCCTCGGCCCGGCGCAGCCGGGCGCGCACCCGGGCGACCAGTTCCTTGGGCTTGAACGGCTTGGTGACGTAGTCGTCGGCGCCGGACTCCAGGCCGACCACGATGTCGACCGTGTCGGTCTTCGCGGTCAGCATGACGATCGGAATGCCCGACTCGGCCCGGATCTGGCGGCACACGTCGATGCCGTCCCGTCCGGGCAGCATCAGGTCGAGTAGGACGAGGTCCGGCTTGGTCTCCCGGAAGGCGGCCAGCGCCTTGTCCCCGTCAGCGACGAAAAACGGCTCAAAACCTTCACCCCGCAGCACGATGCCGAGCATCTCGGCCAGCGCGGTGTCGTCATCGACGACGAGGACACGTCCCTTCATGTCTCCATCTTCTCATCACCCGAATGTGACCCGCGCCGCACGGCCTCGCCGTCCAACGACGTCCAACGACCCCAACCCCCGCCGAACCAGTCATACCATCGCAAAGGTTGTGGCTCGGTGGCCTTGCCCGGACCGTTGTGGATCAGCAACGGGATACCCCTGGGGTACGCGTGCGCACCATGGCACGATAAGCACCCCGAAGCACCCGAGCCAGGGTGCCCCGACGAGGAGCGTCGATGACCGAGACCCCGGGCTGGACCTCACCCGGTTCTCCCGAAGCACCGCCCGGCCCCGCCGGAACCGGCCACTCGGCACCCACCCCGCCCCCGCCCCCCGCGGCCCCCGCCGCGCCCCTCCCGCCGACCTCCCCCACCGGCCCGGGCATCGGCCTGATCCCGCTGCGGCCGCTCGGCTTCGGCGAGGTGATGGACGGCACCTTCGCCCTGGTGCGCCGCAACTGGCGGGCCGCGTTCGGGCTCACCCTGGCCCTCGCCGCGGTCCTCGAACTCCTCCAGGCCGGCATCGACTGGTGGCTGCACACCAGCGGCAGCCAGACCGACGCCCTGCTGTCCGGCAACTACCTGGCCCCGCTCGGCCTGTTCTTCGGCGTCCTGGCCTCCGGCCTGCTCGCCCCCGTGGTCAGCAACGGCCTGCTGGGCCGCGACACCTCGCTCGCCGAGGCCTGGACCCGGACCCGCGGCCGGCTCGGCCGACTGGTCGGCCTGTGCCTGCTGCTGACCGCGATCGGCATCGGCTCGCTCGCCCTCGCGATCGTCCCGCTGGCCCTGCTCGCCTTCGCCACCGACCTGCCCGGCCTGCTCGCCCTGCTGCTGCTCACCGTGCCGCCGGTGGTCTGGCTGTGGGTCCGGCTGAGCCTCGCCGTGCCCGCGCTGGTGCTGGAGAAGCAGCCCGTCCTCGGCGCGCTCAAGCGCTCCTGGCGGCTGTCCCGCGGCGCCTGGTGGCGGATCTTCGGCCTGATCCTGGTGTTCCGGATCTGCCTCGGCGTGGTCGCCACCGTCCTGGCCGGCCCCGGCGAGATCGTCGCCATGATCCTCGGCGGCACCCCGGGCAACGGCGCCGCCGGGGACGGCCCTGCCGCGATCAGCATCGCCGCCGTCGCCGTCTGCGGCATCGTCGCCCGCACCGTCACCCTCCCGCTCGAAGGCGCCCTGCAGACCCTGATCTACGCCGACCAGCGGATCCGCCGCGAGGCCCTCGACCTGGAACTCGCCCACGCCGCGGGCCTGCCCGGCTACGTCCGGCCCGCCGCGACCGCCCCGTCGGGAGCCTGACCGCCATGGGATTCCGGGGGGAGGGGGCGCTGCTCACCGACGGCGCCCCCGTCGACGTACCGCGCGACGCCGCCCGCGAGGCCGCGCACGAGGAACTCCGCAAGGCCGCCTACCACCAGAACGACCCCGGGCCGGTCGAACGCCTCCTCGACTGGATCAGGGACGAGTTCAGCAAGACCGTGGACGGCGTCGCCTCCCCGCTCGGCGGCGGCGGCAACGCCGCGCTCGTCGTGCTGCTGGTCCTGCTGCTCGTCCTGGGCGTGGTGCTCTGGCGCCGCTACGGCGCGCCCGGCCGCGCCGCCCGCGCCGCCGACGGGTTGTTCACCGGCGCCCAGGGCCCGCGCAGCGCCGCCCAGCACCGGGCCGACGCCGCCGCGCACGCCGCCCGGGGCGAGTGGGAGGACGCCGTCCGCGAACAGATGCGCGCCCTGGTCCGCGGCCTGGAGGAGCGCACCGTCCTCTCCCCCCGCCCGGGCCGCACCGCGGACGAGGCCGCCGCCGAAGCCGGCCGCGCCCTGCCCGACCAGGCCCGCGAACTCGCTTCCGCGGCACGGCTGTTCGACGACATCGCGTTCGGCGAGCACCCCGCCGACGAACGCTCGTACCAGCTGCTCGCCGATCTCGACCGGACCCTCGGACGCACCCGCCCCACACCCGTCACGGCCGGCGGAGGAACCGCGTGACCGTCACCGCACCGCCTCCCGCCACCGCCGGGGCCGCCCCCGCACCCGCCGCCCCGCCCGCGGACACCGACCCCGCCCGCAGCCGCCTGCGCGCCCACTGGCGGCGCTCCCGCTGGTGGCTGCTGAGCGTCCTGGTCCTGCTGCTGGTCGGCGGCCTGATCGCCGGCATCCCCGGCAGCTCCGTCTACTACGCGCTCGACCCCCGCAGCGGCGACCCGCGCGGCACCCGCGCCGTCGACCAACTGCTGCAGCGGCACGGGATCTCCTCCCGCACCGCCTCCCGCACCGACGACCTCGCCGCCGCCCTGCGCGCCGACGACACCACCGTCGTCCTCACCTACCCCGACGAGCTCAGCTACCAGCACCTCGCCGGGCTCTCCGCGCTCCCCCGGGGCGAGCGCACCCGCCTCGTCCTGATCGCCCCCGAGCAGCCCCTGCTGAACGCCTTCGCCCCCGGCGTCACCGCCTCCAGCTACGCCGAGCCCACCGGCACCGTGCCCACCCCGGACTGCACCCTGCCCGAGGCCCGCCGGGCCGGAGCCGCCGACCTCGGCGGCCAGAGCTACGAGGGCCGCCCCGGCGACACCGCCTGCTACCCCGTCGGGGGCCGCGACCTGCTGCTCAGCCGCACCCGCGGCACCCAGCAGGTCGTCGTCCTCGGCAACGGCGACCCGCTCACCAACCGGTACCTGGACCAGCAGGGCAACGCCGCCCTCGCCCTCGGCCTGCTCGGCGCCCACCCGCACCTGGTCTGGCAGACCCTCGACCAGCTCGACCCCGGCACCTCCACCGGCCGCCCCAAGGACATCAGCGACTACATCCCCGACGGCTGGTACTGGGGCACCCTGCAACTCCTGGTGGCCGGCCTGCTCGCCGTCGCCTGGCGGGCCCGCCGCCTCGGACCGGTGCTCACCGAACGGCTGCCCGCCGTCGTCCGCGCCTCCGAGACCACCGAGGGCCGCGCCCGGCTCTACCGCCGCGCCAACGCCCGCGGCCACGCCGCCGAGACGCTGCGCCGCGCCGCCCGCCACCGCACCGCCGCCGCCCTCGGCCTCCCGCACGCCTCCGGGGACCCCGACCCGACCGTCCTCCTCGAAGCCGCGGCCGCCCGGCTCGAACGCCCCACCGCCGACCTCCAGCACCTGCTGTACGGCCCGGCCCCCACCGACGACGCCGCGCTGCTGCGGCTCGCCAACGAGCTCGACGACATGGAATGGCAGGTACGACAGCCGTGACCGACCAGCTGCTCAAGACCGTCCCGGCCCAGGCCGGCGACGCCCGCGCCGCCCTCACCGGCCTGCGCGAGGAGATCGCCAAGGCCGTGGTCGGCCAGGACGCCGCCGTCACCGGCATCGTCGTGGCCCTGCTCTGCGGCGGCCACGTCCTGCTGGAGGGCGTCCCCGGCGTCGCCAAGACCCTCCTGGTCCGCACCCTGGCCACCGCCCTCGACGTGGAGACCAAGCGCATCCAGTTCACCCCCGACCTGATGCCCGGCGACGTCACCGGCTCCCTGGTCTACGACACCCGCACCGCCGAGTTCTCCTTCCAGCCCGGCCCGGTCTTCACCAACCTGCTGCTCGCCGACGAGATCAACCGCACCCCGCCCAAGACCCAGGCCTCCCTGCTGGAGGCCATGGAGGAGCGCCAGGTCACCGTCGACGGCGAGCCCCGCAAGCTCCCCGAACCATTCCTGGTCGCCGCCACCCAGAACCCGGTCGAGTACGAGGGCACCTACCCGCTGCCCGAGGCCCAGCTCGACCGCTTCCTGCTCAAGCTGATCCTCCCGCTGCCGACCCGCGACCAGGAGTTCCAGGTCCTGTCCCGGCACGCGAGCGGCTTCGACCCGCGCGACCTCGCCGCGGCCGGCGTCCGCCCCGTCGCCAACGCCGCGCACCTGGCCGCCGCCCGCGCCCAGATCGCCAAGCTGACCGTCTCCCCCGAGGTCCTCGCCTACATCGTCGACCTGGTCCGCGCCACCCGGCAGTCGCCCTCGCTCTCCATGGGCGTCTCCCCCCGCGGCGCCACCGCCCTGCTCAACACCTCCCGGGCCTGGGCCTGGCTGGCCGGCCGCGACTACGTCACCCCCGACGACGTCAAGGCGCTCGCCCTGCCGACCCTGCGCCACCGCGTCCACCTGCGCGCCGAGGCCGAGATGGAGGGCACCACCGCCGACAGCGTCATCCAGGCCGTCCTCGCCCAGACGCCCGCGCCCCGCTAGGCACCCCGCGGCCGGGGGCGCCCTCCCCCGGCCCGCCCCTTCCCTGCGCCAGAAAGCGAGCCCAGCACCCCATGGCCCTGACCGGCCGAACGGCCCTCATCGCCGCCCTCGGCGCCCTCCTGGTGGGAATCGTCCTCCCCTCCTGGACCGGTGTCGGCGTGGTCGTGCTGCCCCTGCTCGCCACCGTCGCCGCCGACCTGGTGCTCGCCGCCCCCGTCCGCCGCCTGACCCTGGAACGCTCCGGCGACCCGACCGTCCGCCTCGGCGAGGCCACCACCGTCGACCTGCTCGTCGCCAACCCCTCCGGCCGCCCGCTGCGCGCCCGGATCCGCGACGCCTGGTACCCCTCCGCCTGGGCCCCCGGCACCGCCTCCACCGCCTCCCGGCACACCGTCACCGTCCCCGCGGGCGAACGCCGCCGCCTCACCACCCCGCTCGCCCCCACCCGCCGCGGCGACCACCACGCCGGCAAGGTCACCGTCCGCTCCCTCGGCCCGCTCGGCCTGGCCGGCCGCCAGGCCAACCTGGACGCCCCCTGGCGGATCCGCGCCCTGCCCCCGTTCACCAGCCGCAAGCACCTCCCCTCCCGCCTCGCCCGCCTGCGCGAACTCGACGGCCGCACCTCCGTCCTGACCCGCGGCCAGGGCACCGAGTTCGACTCCCTGCGCGAGTACCTCCCCGGCGACGACGTCCGCTCCATCGACTGGCGCGCCAGCGCCCGCCGCAGCACCGTCGCCGTCCGCACCTGGCGCCCCGAACGCGACCGCCACGTCCTGATCGTCCTCGACACCGGCCGCACCTCCGCCGGCCGCGTCGGCGACGCCCCCCGCCTGGACGCCGCCCTGGACGCCGCCCTGCTGCTCACCGCCCTCGCCACCAAGGCGGGCGACCGCGTCGACCTGCTCGCCCACGACCGCCACCGCCGCGCCACCGTCGCCGGACGCTCCCCCGCCGAGGTGCTCCCCGCCTTCACCGACGCGATGGCCCTGCTCGAACCCGCCCTGATCGAGACCGACCTGCGCGCCCTAACCTCCACCGCCCTGCGGATGGCCCCCCACCGCTCCCTGATCGTCCTGCTCACCGGCCTCGACACCCACCAGATCCAGGAGCACCTGCTCCCGCAGATCCCGCTCCTCACCAAGCGCCACGAACTCGTCCTCGCGTCCGTCTCCGACCCCCGCCTGGACGAACTCGTCCGCGCCCCCCGCACCACCGTCGAAGACGTCTACGGCGCCGCCGCCGCCGAACAGACCCGCGCCGACCGCCGCCGCACCGCCGACCTCCTCACCCGCCGCGGCGTCACCGTCCTCGACGCCCCGCCGGAGTCCATCGCCCCCGCCCTCTCCGACACCTACCTCGCCCTCAAGGCCGCCGGCCGCCTCTGAGACACCCCGGCCGAGAGCCACCACGGCCTCCTCGCCTTCTCACCCCGGCCATCGACCGCACTTCACCGCGCCCCGGGCTGCCCGCTCTCCGACGAGCCGGTTGAGTCGGCCCGGGTGGCCGCGTGGACCGGGACCGACCGCGCCAGGACCCGCGCCACCGCCGCGAGGAAGTCGCCGGGTTCCGCAGCAGGTCCGGATCCGAGGTTGAGGTGCCGACCGTCAGCGGCCCATTCGCCGAGGACCGTGTACGCCTGGCGGTCGATCGGGCTGACTCCGTGCTCGAGCGTCAGGTACCGGCACCGCTCGTCCCCCGTGGATTGCACCACCGCGACGAAATGCGCTTCGGACGGCGCCACCGCAGGCGGCAGGACCACGAGCAGGGCCCGGTAACCGTCCTCCTGAACGAGCTCGGCCGACAGCCCGTCAGCGGGCAACCGTTCCGGCTCCGGGAGCCTCTCGCCGTACCCCTGCCAGATCGCCGTGAGCCCACCGGTGAACCCGGGCTTCGGCTCGTGGTCCAGCATCTTCGCCCCAAGGTCCCGCACCAGCCCCGGCAGCACCCGGTGCGCGTACCCATAGTGGTGCGCCCTCGGTCCGATCCCGTCAGTCATCGTCATGCCGATCATCATGACGCCTCCGCTCGAACCTCGGGCGAATATCCGGATGGCAGTCGTCCCCCCTGCCAGACCCGGCCCGGAAATGCGGAAAGGGCCCCAGCCGTATGGCTGGAGCCCTTTCTCTGAAAGATTGTTCGGCGGCGTCCTACTCTCCCACAGGGTCCCCCCTGC
>NZ_JBIAVO010000050.1:0-53287 GCF_042894345.1 Kitasatospora sp. NPDC001540 | reverse complement strand
AATCTCCGGAAAACCGCACAGCGGAATACGAACGGGGACGCGAAAAGGACGCGACCCGTCACGGATCAGCTCACTGGTTTTCCAAGGGATTGGCCACCCCGGGACCGTCCACACAGATGCGTGCTCGGTGCTCCCTGTCAGGCAACTCGAAGAACTCTACACACCTGCGGGCTCGGGATCAAGAGGCACCTGGAAGACCAGCACCGCGACGTCGTCGTCGTGCTCCGCGGTGACGCCGAGGGCGCGCAGGAGGCGGGCGCAGACGGTGTCGGGGGTGCCGACGGGGCCGCGGAGGGTGTGGGCGAGTTGGTCGATGCCCTGGTCGATGTCCTGGTCGCGGCGTTCGACCAGGCCGTCGGTGTAGAGGACGCCGGTGGTGCCGGGGAGGAGGCGGAGGGTGTGGGAGAGGTGGCCCGCGCCGCCGGTGCCGAGGGGTGGGCCGTTCTGTTCCTCGCCGTGGAGGACGGTGCCGTCGGGACCGCGGAGGAGGAGGGGGAGGTGGCCGGCCGAGGCGTAGACGAGGGTGGTGGCGGTCGGGTCCCAGACCGCGTAGGTGCAGGTGGCGATCTGGTTGGCGTCGATCTCCATGGCGAGGCCGTCGAGGAGGGTCATCACCTCGTGCGGGGGGAGGTCGAGGCGGGCGTAGGCGCGGACGGCGGTGCGGAGCTGGCCCATGACGGCGGCGGCGCGCAGGCCGCGGCCCATGACGTCGCCGATGACGAGGGCGGTCCGTCCGCCGCCGAGGCCGATGACGTCGTACCAGTCGCCGCCGACCGCGGCGTCGGCGCCGCCGGGTTGGTAGGTGGCGGCGACGTGGAGGTCGGCGGGCTGTTCGAGTTTCTGCGGGAGGAGGCTGTGCTGGAGGGTGACGGCGGCTTCGCGTTGGCGGCGTTCGGCTTCGCGGAGGCGTCCGGCGGACTGGACCTGGTCGGTGACCTCGGTGGCGAAGACCAGGACCCCGGCAGGGGTGGCGTGCTGGTCGGGGCCGAGCGGGACGCAGGCGATGTTGTAGTAGCGGTTGCCGCCGAGGCCGAGGATGCAGCGGGACTTCACGCTGCGCGGACGTCCGCTGCGCAGGACCTGGTCGAGCAGCGGGAGCACGCCGAGGGTGGCGAGTTCGGGGAGGGACTCGGCGGCGGGGCGGCCGGGGGTGCGGGCGCCGAACAGGTCGCGGTAGGCCTGGTTGGCGTAGCCGAGTTGGTGCTGGGGGCCGTGGGTGAGGGCGACGGGGGCGGGCAGGCGGCGGAGCACCTCGCGGAGGTCGTAGAGCTGCTCGGGGTCGCGGGGGTCGGGGCCGGGGCCGACGGCGGCCGGGTCGCGCGGGCCGGGGACGGTGACGGGTTCGTCCGCGGTGGCGGGGGTGGCCCGCCAGGCGGCTCCGGTGAGCCGGGCGCTCCAGCGCATGAGGTTCAACGTCGGCCGCTTCCTCGGGACTGATGGGGGGGTGGTGCCTGCAGGGATGGACGGCTGCAGTGTGATGATCACAATTTGTGCGCGATTCAGCACTCGCCGTGATGGTTCCGTCGGGTCGATCCTGTCAGGCTCCGGTGTGATTCCGGAAGTCGAGACCCCGGTACGGCGCGTTCCGACGGGCGCACGCGGGGGGCGCGCTCCTGGGCCGGGGGTGCGGGGGTCAGGTGCCGGGGCCGGTGGTGAACCCGGACTCGAATTCGGCCCGGGGGTGCTCGATGGTGCCCAGCGAGACGATTTCGCGCGGGAAGAGGCCGCCGAACAGCCAGTCCGTCAGCACCCGGATCCGCCGCTCCCGGGTGGGCAGGCGGCGCAGTTGGCGGGCGCGGTGCAGCCACCAGGCGCGGCGGCCGGTGAGACGGGTGCCGCGCCGGGTGTGGGCGACGGCGCGGTGCAGGCCGAGCGAGGTGGAGCAGGCGGGATGGTCGGGGCGGTAGGGGGTGAGCGGCTGGCCGGCCAGGTCGGCGGCCAGGTTCTCGGCGAGCAGCTTGGCCTGGGCGAGGGCGTGCTGGGCGTTGGGGGCGCAGGGTTCGCCGGTGTGGTCGGGGACGGCGGCGCAGTCCCCGGCGGCCCAGGCGTCGGGGAGGGGGGTGCCGTCGGGGGCGACGATCCGCAGCGTGGGCAGGCAGGTGAGCCGGCCCGCGCCGTCGAGCGGGAGGTCCGTGAGGGAGAGCACGGGGGCGGGGCGGATGCCGGCCGTCCAGACCAGGGTGCGGGCGGCGAAGCGGCTGCCGTCGGAGAGCAGCATCAGCTGGTCGGCGGCGGACTCGAGGGTGGTGGAGAGCCGGACGTCGATGTTGCGCTCGCGTAGTTCGGCGAGGGTGTGGGCGGCGAGTTCGGGGGTCTCCTCGCCGAGGATGCGGTCCTTGGCCTCGACCAGGATCCACCGCAGGTCGTCGGGGTCGATGTTGTGGTAGCCCTTGGTGGCGGTGCGGGCCATGTCCTCCAGCTCGGCGAGCGCGCCGACGCCCGCGTAGCCGCCGCCGACGAAGACGAAGGTCAGGGCGGCGTGGCGCAGTTCGGGGTCGCGGGTGGAGGAGGCGAGGTCGAGCTGCTCCAGCACGTGGTTGCGCAGGGCGACCGCCTCCCCGACGGTGGCGAAGCCCATCCCGTGCTCGGCGAGGCCGGGGACGGGGGCGGTGCGGGAGACCGAGCCCGGGGCCATCACCAGGACGTCGTACGGGACTTCGGTGGGCAGCCGGAGTTCGCCGCGCGGGGCGGCGTCCACCCAGGCGGTGCGGGCGGCGTGGTCGATCCTGGTGACGCGGGCGGTGAGCACCCGGCAGTCGGGGAGCGCGGTGCGCAGCGGGACGACCACGTGGCGCGGGTCGATGGAGCCCGCCGCGACCTCGGCCAGCAGCGGCTGGAAGGTCAGGTAGGGCTGCGGCTCGACGATCGTCAGTTCGACCCGGCGGGACTTCAACTGGGCGCGCAGCAACTGCTGGAGGCGCAGCGCGGCGCTCAGTCCGGCGCAGCCGCCGCCGATGATCAGGACTCGAATGGGGCACCTCCGGCCGGCCCTGGGGCTGTGACCCGTTTCACGTTCCCCCTATGACGCACCCGGCGGTGGTCTCTTGTCCACACTCCGGGCCGGATCGGGCCGAATCCGGTTACCGGGAGCGGGCCCGCGACGCACCGCACCGCCCCGGCCGGTGGGGTGGCGGGACGGCACGGTGGGTCGGCAGGGGATCCGGGTGTCCGGGAACGGGTGGCCGCCGCACCTTGGCGCAGCCGTTCCCGTCGCCGTCTGCGTTCCGGCCCCCGTTGCACCCCCGTTGTAGGGGAACGCCATCGCGAGCGACGGGGATTCGGACGGTTGACGAGCGTCCGGGTCGCCGCCCCGGTGGTCGGCGCGCACGTCGAAGCCCTGCGGCCCGACCGGCCCGGGCCCGCTCGGGCGCGGCGCCCGGGCCCCCGGCGTGCTCGACTCCGGCTCCGGACCTCCGGCTTGCCCTGCCGTGCCCCCATGAGTTCAGCGATGCGTGTGGTTGTCGTACGAGTGCGCGGGTCGCGCCAACGGCGGAAACGTGCACGTTCGACCGTTGCCGTTCCCTCGGAGCAGCACCTTTCCCGTCACCTGACGTAGCGTCAAGATTCGGCAAAGGAAGGCGAGTCGGGGCGGAGGGGGCGTTCCGGGTCGGATGTCCGGGACTGTGATCCGTCTCACGTGGGCCGGCGGGTGGTGCCTGAGGGGGTTTGTCCGCACGTAGGGCCCGGATCGGGCCGGTCCGGGACGGCGAGTGGTCCACTTCTGCGGCGAACTTCCCTGAACTATGGTCGGATTGTGCTTCGGACCGCCGATGGTGCCGGTCCTTTCGTCCTGGACCTGGTGGCGTCGGCGCGGACTGCACGGGAGCCAACCGGGGAAGGTAGTGCGCGGACGTCGGACCACGGCCGGTGTCGGCAGCGCACACCAGGGGGCGCAGTAGCCGTTCGGGTACCCGGGACGGGGTGCCTCGGGGGAGGTTTGGCATGTCGGAGCAGGATCAGTTGGCGGGGCGGGTGCCGGTCGCGGCGTTCGGACGGGCCGCGGTGGACGTGGTGCCGGAGCAGCGCGGGCCCGACGAGCGGGAGCGGTACGGCTACCCGGGCAACAGCGGCGATCGGCCGGACGGGTCGGGGCGGGGTGCGGGCTCGCGGCTGCGGGTGGACGCCCGGCGGAACCTGGAGAGCGTGCTGCGGGCCGCCCGCGAGGTGTTCGGCGAACTCGGGTACGGGGCGCCGATGGAGGAGGTCGCCCGGCGGGCCGGGGTCGGCGTGGGCACCGTGTACCGGCGCTTCCCCAGCAAGGAGGTGCTGGTCCAGCGGATCGCCGCCGAGGAGGTCTCCTGGCTGACCGCGCAGGCCCGGGAGTCGCTGTACGGCGGCCTGACCGGCCCGTGGGACGCGCTGGCGGGCTTCCTGCAGCGGGCGGCGGCCTCGGGCGCGGGCCGGCTGCTGCCGCCGGAGGCGTTCCGGTACGCGGAGGAGATCGGCCGGGTCCCCGAGCAGCGCGGCGGCGACCTGCGGGCGTTCGGCGGCGCGGCGGCCGAGGGAGAGCAGAGCGCCGACCCGCGGCTGCTGCTGCAGTTGCTGGCGGCGCTGGTGGCCCGGGCGGGCGCGGCCGGGGAGCTGCGGCCCGGAGTGACGGTGGCGGACGTGGTGCTGGTGCTGACGGCCGCGGTGCCGGTGCACGCCTCCGCGGCCGTCCCGGTCCGGGAGGGCGAGACCGAGGGCGGGGCGGGGCACCGGCTGCTGCAGATCCTGCTGCAAGGGCTGCGCGCGGCCTGACCGACGCCGTCGCACGGGGAGTTGACGCACCGTACGGGTCGGCCGTCGCGGGGCCGGTCCCGGGCCGGTCGCGGCACACCGTTCGGGTGACGGGGAGCCACCGGGCGCGCGGGCCGGGACGGAAGCGGCGCGGAACGTTCCGGGTACGCGCGGTGCCTGTGCCGCCGAGTTCCGAACACTTCGGCGAGCGACGACCCGGAGGGGTGGGGCGGTGCCGACCCGGCTACCGGTGGTCCCTGCGCTATGCCATTCTTTGCCCGTGGTTGGAGCCATTGTCCCGTTGCGCACCGTGACCGCCGTCGACTCCAGGGGGCGGGCCCTGCCGTGCGCCGCACGCCGGGGCGGTGCCCGGTGAACCCCGACGAGCAGGGCGACGCGGGCGAGTTCGGCTCCGGCCTGGAGGCGCCGGGCCAGGCGCCGGGCCAGGTCCCGGACCAGGGCGGCAGCCCGGCCCGGGAGTCGCTGAGCGGGCGGGTGCCCGGCCAGGCCCCCGCCGGGCAGGGCGGCGTCGCCCCCGAGGCGTTCATCGGCGAGGAGTCCCCGGCGCGCGCCGTGGTGCCCGCCCCCGCCGATCCGGTGGACGGCGAACGCCCGCCCTCCGACGCCGAGTTGACCGCCCGCGTCCGGGCCGGGGACGACGCCGCGTACGAGGAGATCTACCGCCGCCACGCGGACTCCGTCCGCCGCTACGCCCGTACCTGCTGCCGGGACAGCTTCACCGCGGAGGACCTCGCGGGCGAGGTGTTCGCCCGGACGCTGCAGGCGCTCAGGGCCGGCAAGGGGCCCGAGTTCGCCGTCCGCGCCTACCTGCTGACGGCGGTGCGCAACGTGGCCGCCGCCTGGACCCGCTCCGACCGGCGCGAGCAACTGGTCGACGACTTCACCGACTTCGCCGAGGCCTCCGCCGCCACCGTCGAGTTCGACCTCGCCGACCCCGGCGCCGACGCCTGGGCGCTCGCCCTGGCCGACCAGCGCATGGTGATGCGCGCGTACGCCGAACTGCCCGAGGACGACCGGGTGGTGCTCTGGCACACCGAGGTCGAACGGGAGTCCCCCAAGACGGTCGCCGTGCTGCTCGGCAAGACCGCCAACGCCACCGCCGTCCAGGCCCACCGGGCCCGCGACCGGCTGGCCGCCGCGTTCCTGCAGGCGCACGTGTCGGGCAGCCAGGAGTCCGGCTGCGCCGGGTACGCCAACCGGCTCGGCGCGTACGCCCGCGGCTCGCTGCGCAAGCGCGCCTCCGCGGAGGTCGGCAAGCACGTCCAGGACTGCACCCGCTGCACCGCCGCGTACCTGGAGCTCGCCGACATCAACCACGGCCTGCGCGCCGTGCTGCCGGGCGGCGCGCTGCTCTGGCTCGGCACCGGCGGGTCCGCCGTCGCGGCCGCGGCCGTCGGCGGTGCCGCCGTCACCGGCGCGGTCGCGGGCGGGACGGCCGTGGTCGGCGGGACGACGACCGGCACGGCGGGAGCGGCCGCGGGGGCGGCGGGCGCCGCGGGGGCGGCCGGGGGCGCCGGGTCCTCCGGCGGCGGGGCGGCGGCCGCGGCCGGGGAAGGGCTCGGCACCGCGGCCAAGGCCGGGATCGCGGCCGGGATCGCCGTCGTCGCGGCGGCCGTCGCCGCGTTCGCGCTCACCGGCTCGCCGGAGCCCGCCGCGCAGGTGGCCGCGCCACCGGCCACCGTCGCTCCGGAGACGCCGCCGCCGAGTCCGGCCCCGCGGCCGTCGCCGTCCCCCACGCCGTCGCCGACTCCGACACCGACGCCCACCCCGTCGCCGACTCCGACACCGACGCCCAAGCCCTCGCCGACGCCCGCCCCGCGGCGGGTGGCCCCGCCCGTGCCGTCGCCCACGCCGACTCCCAAGCCCTCGCCGACGCCGAGCCCGTCACCGTCCCCGACACCACCCTCGCCCTCGCCCCCGGTGGTGGTGGCGCGCCAGTTCTGGCTGGACGAGGTGCCGCTGAACCGCGGCCACCGGAGCGCGGCCGACAGCCCGAGCATCCGCGGCGCCGGGCAGGTCCTGCAACGGCCTGCGGCCTGGCTGCACGGCACCCGCTACCAGCACGTGCTGGCGGCCCGGGTGCCCTCCGGGGTGACCGTCGACCTGAACCGGCCCTGCCGTTCGTTCGACGCGGTCGCCGGGCTGGACGACTTCGGCGTCACCTACGGCGAGGTGGTGTTCTCGGTGCAGGGGGACGACGGCCGGGTGCTGTGGCGCTCCCCCGCGATGTCGGCGGACGATCCCCCGGTCGCCGTGCACGTGCCGCTGGACGGGCAGACGTCCATCCGCCTGGTGGTCACCCCGGTCCGCGGCTCCGTCCCGGTCGTCGACCTGGCGGACTGGGCGCAGGCCGGGCTCACCTGCTGAGGGGCCGGGAGCCGGACGGGGGCGCGGCGGGCCTCAGACCGCGCAGGTGCCGTCCTCGCAGGTGGCGGCGGGCGGGGCGATCGGGGTGATCTGCCGGCCGGTCTCGGCCTCGACCTGGCGGAGGACCTGGAGGAAGGTCTCGGCCTCCTGGCCGCCCTGGACGGCCCACTTGCCCTCGAAGACGAAGGTGGGGACGGCGGTGACGCCGATGGCGCGGGCTTCGGCGAGGGCGGCGCGGGTCTCGGCCTCGCCCTCGTCGCCGGCCAGGTAGGTCGCGGCGCGGTCGCGGTCGATGCCGGTCTCGGCGGCGAGGTCGGCGAGGGCCTCGACGTCGCCGACGTCGACGCCCTCGGAGAAGTGCGCCTTGAGGAGGCGTTCCTTGAGGGCGGCCTGCACGGCGGTGCCGTACTCGGTCTCGGCGAGGTGGAGCAGGCGGTGGGCGCGGAGGGTGTTGACCTCCAGGGCGGCGTCGAAGTCGTAGTCGATGCCGACGGCCTTGCCGACCTCGGTGATCCGGGCGTCCATGGCGAGGGACTGCGGGCCGTAGCGCTCGGCGAGCCACTCGCGGTGCGGGCGGGCCTGCTCGGGAGCGTCGGGGACGAGCTGGTAGGGGCGGTAGACCACCTCGACGCCGTCCCTGCCCTCGAACTGCCCGAGCGCCTGCTCGAACCGCCGCTTGCCGACGTAGCACCAGGGGCAGGCGATGTCCGAGTAGATTTCGACCTTCATGGCGGGGCGTGCTCCTGTCGGGGGTCGGGGGAGGGCCGGACGGCCGTTCGACGGAAGGTGAACGCTCAACCATTCACGGACATTCCGGTCGCCCCGCTCAGCCCTCCTCGGCGGGGGGCGGGGGGACGACCAGCACCGGGCAGGTCGCGTGGTGCACGGCGGCGGTGCTGACCGAGCCCAGCAGCAGCCGGGCGAAGCCGCCGTTGCCCCGGGTGCCGACGACCAGGGTGTGGCGTCCGTCGGCGGCCTGCAGCAGGAGGTCGATGACGTTGCCGAGGACGACGTGCAGGGTGAGCGGCCCGGCGTACGGGCGGGTGCGGGCGGACTGGACGGTGGCGACGGCCCGGCGCAGGCCGTCGGACATGCTCTCGGTCAGCCGCTCGGTGCTCTCCTGGACGAGGTCGGCCATGCCGGGCGGGTAGCCGGTGGGCGAGGGGTTGACCACGGCGAGGACGTACAGCGGGAGGCGGTGCGCCTCGGCCTCGGTCATGGCCCGGTCGAGGGCCCAGAGCGCGGCGTCGGAGCCGTCGCAGCCCGCCAGGATCGCGGGGCCGGGCGGCGGCGGCTCGTGGTGGACGGGGAGGGTGGCGGTCATGGCGCGGTCTCCGGGAGGGGCTGGGGTGCTCGACGCTACCCAGCGGGCGCCCGGCGGCGGGGCAGCCGCGCCCGGGGCCGGCCAGGTTTCCGGGGCGGTGCGGCGGCCGTGCCCGGCGGTCAGGTCTCCAGGGCGGTGCGGCGCGGGGCGGGCAGGCCGGTCCAGGAGGAACCGGGGCGGCGGGCGGCGAGGCGGCGGAGCCAGAGTTCGACGGCGAGCAGCTCGGCGAGGGCGGCGAGGGTGCCGGGCGGGGCGGTCTGCGCGGGGTCGGTGGCGGTGGCGAGGGTCTTGCGGGCGGCGGGGGTGTCGAGCAGTCCGGCTTCGCCCAGCAGCGGGCGGTCGAGCAGTTCGGCGAGGGCGGGGGCGGCGGCGCGCAGTCCGCGGCGGGCGGGGTCGTACGGGTCGGGGCCGGGGGCGCGGCCCCAGTCGGCGGGCAGGTCGGTGCGCCCGGCTCCGGCCAGGACGGCGGCGAGCAGGGCGTGCCGGGCACCGGGCTGCAGGCGCAGGTCGTCGGGGAGCAGGCGGGCGGCGCGGACGACCTGGTTGTCGAGGAAGGGGGCGTGCAGGCGTTGGCCGTGCTGTTCGGTGGCGTGCACCAGGGTGCGGTAGTGGGCGGCGTGCCGGTGCAGGGCGAGGCGGGCGCGGCGGGCGCCGGGGGGTTCGGTGGGGGCGCTGTCGCGGGCGGCGGTGCGCAGGTGCTGGGCGAGGGCGGCGAGCGGTTCGTCGGCGAGCAGGTGGGCGGCGGGACCGGGGCGGTGCCAGGTCAGGTCGGCGGCCAGGGCGCGGCCCATCGTCCGCCCCTGGACGGGCTCCTGACGGAGAGTCAGCTTCAGGGCCAGGTCGTCGAGGGCGTCGGCGTAGCGGGTGCGGGCCAGGCGGCGGGCGGCGCGCAGGACGGTGACGGGGGTGTGCAGGGTGCCGGTGAGGGCGCCCGCGGTGGCCCGGTCGGCGCCGGCCAGGGCGGCGATCGGGGCGAGCAGGTCGAGCGGGCGGCCGGAGCGGACCAGGTCGGCGAGCCGGGCGGGGTGGCCGTCCAGGACCTGGCGGGCGCCGTGGCCGGTGAGGTGGTCGGCGCCGCCGAGCCGGTGCGCGGCGGCGTACCGGGCGGCGTCGACCAGGGCGGGGCCGGGTTCGTCGGTGAGCGGCCCGGCGAGGGGGTCGGCGAGGTCGGCGTACGGGGCGACGGGCGGGACGACCAGATGGCGCAGCCGGGGAGCGTGGACGGCGAGGGCGAGCCCCTCGGCGTCGCCGAGGGTGACGGCGGGCAGGGTCTCGGGTTCGGGCGGTTCGGCGCGGCGGGCCCAGGAGCCCTTGACCGCGCCGGTGCGGGCGGCGGGCCGTTCGGGGGCGGCGTCGGCGCCGGGCCCGGGCGGCAGCGGGACGGCGGCGGCGAGCAGGGCGACGGTGGCGGACGCGGTGCCGTAGGAGAGGTCGACGCCGAGCCGGGGCCGGTCGGCGGGGACCGTGGCGCGGACCCGGCAGCGGACGGCCTCCAGCAGGGCGCGGGTGAGCTCGCGGACGGCGGGGGCCTCGGCGCGTTCCTCGGCGGGGTCGTCCAGGTACGAGGTGCGGTCGGCCCGTCCGCCGCGGATGCCGAGCGCGTGGCCGGGCGGGACGCGGCGCACGCCCCGGTAGGGGGTGCGGTCGCCGAGCGCCTCGGGGGTCTCGGGGGTGGCGAGCCGGGCGGCCAGGTGGGCGGCGTCGACGGGGGCGCCGACCAGGTCGGCGAGCGGGAGGGCGGCGGTGGCGTAGGCGGTGCCGCCCGCGAACGGGGTGTGGAAGACCGGCTGGGCGCCGGACAGGTCGGTGAGCAGCACGGTGGAGCGGGTGCCGGCCCGCAGCACGACGGTGTAGCTGCCGGGCCAGTGGGTGAGGTGGCGCAGCGCGCCGCCGCGGGCGGCGGCCAGGCCGTCGGCGAGTTCGCGGTCGGTGGCGCCGCAGCGGCCCGCGACGGCGAGGCGCAGGGTGGCGGGGGTGTCGTGGTCGGCGTTGTCGGTGGGGTCGCCCGGGTCGAGGCCGCCGCGGACGGTGGCGGGGCCGCCGGGGCGGAGCACGGCGAGGCGCAGTTCGTCGGGGCGCCAGTCGCCGACCGCCCAGAGCGGATTGGGGCCGCCCCAGAGCAGGGTGCCGGCGATCGGGCGGACCGCGGCCAGGGTCGGGTCGGCGGCGGTCAGGCCGCTCCAGCCGGTGAGCCACCGCATCGCGCCTCCACCTGTGGTGCTGCGGGCGCGCGACGGAACCCGGGGCGGGCGTACGGGGTTGGCGCGCCGTCAGGAGACATCGTGCCACCGATGGGGCGGTTGAGCGCCAGGCTTTCGGGCACCGGGAACGGGAGGACGCACGGACCGGGCCTCCCCCTCCGGGGCCCGGACCGTGCGGGTCTCGAACTCCCGTCCGGGGCAAGGCCGGTGGCCGGGCAGGACGGCGCGGGGAACGGCCTCGACCGTCACGGTCCGGCCGAAGTTGGCCGAAAGCCGTCGCACGGCCCGGGAGGGCATCCGCATGCCCTCCCGGACGCGCAGCTGCCCGCGGGGACGGAGGCAGCGTTTCCCCCGGCCCGCCGGGTCCTCGACGGCGGGCCGATCCACAGGCCTTAGCGAATCGCCCACCTGCCGCTGCGGCCAGGGAGCACGGATGGCGCACGCGGGCACGGGACCGGAGCACGGGCGTCCGGCACCTGCCCGCGGGGCGCCCGGCGGGCGTCCGGGCGCCCGGCGTGGACGCGGCGCGTTCCCGCCAACCGGAATGCGGCCTCTTAACCGTCGGAACGCGGGCGACTACGCTAGGTGCAAGCAGTCCGGTGGCGTACCGCGGTCGTCGCGACTCGCCGCCATCCGCGCACGACGTCGCCAGGGGGTGCCACCGCCACCATGACCGTCAGCTCACGAGGGCCGAACGACCGGCTCGGGGCCCTCCTCGCGCTCGCCCAGATCAGCAACGCCGGGCTCGCCCGCCGGGTCAACGACCTGGGCGCGCAACGCGGCCTGACCCTCCGTTACGACAAGACCTCGGTGGCCCGCTGGGTGACCAAGGGGATGGTCCCGCAGCGCCCGGTGCCGCACCTGATCGCCACCGCGCTCGGCAACAAGCTCGGCCGCCCCGTCCCGCTGGAGGAGATCGGCCTCGCCGACTCGCACCCCACGCCCGAACTGGGCCTGGAGTTCCCGCGCGAGGTCCCGGAGGCGGTCCGCTCCGCGACCGAGCTGTGGCGGGTCGACCTGGACCTGCGGCGCGGCCCCGGCGGCGGCCGGTGGAGCGACACCCTGGCGGGCACCTTCTCGGTCGCCGCGTACGCCACCCCCGTCTCGCGCTGGCTGATCACGCCCGCGGACGGCTCGGTGGCCCGCGAGGCCGTCCCCGACCTGACCGGCTACCGGGTGGGGCACGCGGACGCGGCGAAGCTGCGCGAGGCCGCCCAGGAGGCCCGCCGCTGGGACTCCAAGTACGGCGGCGGCGACTGGCGCTCCTCGATGGTGCCGGAGTGCCTGCGGGTCGAGGCCGCCCCGCTGCTGCTGGCCTCGTACAGCGACGCGGTCGGCCGGGCGCTGTTCGGCGCCACCGCCGAACTGACCAGGCTGGCGGGCTGGATGGCCTTCGACACCGGCCAGCACGAGGCCGCCCAGCGCTACTACATCCAGGCCCTGCGGCTGGCCCGCGCCGCCGGTGACGTGCCGCTCGGCGGGTACGTGCTGGCCTCGATGAGCCTGCAGGCCGCCTACCGCTCCTTCCCCGACGAGGCCGTCGACCTGGCCCAGGCCGCCCTGGAGCGCAACCGGGGCCTGGCCACCGCCCGCACCATGAGCTTCTTCCACCTGGTCGAGGCCCGCGCCCACGCCAAGGCCGGCAACGCCGCCGCCTGCGGCAGCGCGCTGGCCGCCGCCGAGGCCGCCCTCGACCGCGCCCGCCCCGGCGACCAGGACCCGACCTGGATCGACTTCTTCGCCTACGACCGCCTCGCCGCCGACGCCGCCGAGTGCTTCCGCGACCTCGGCGTCCCGTCCAAGGTCCGCCAGTTCACCCGCGAGGCGCTGGCCCGCCCCACCGAGGGCTACGTCCGCTCGCACGGCCTGCGGCTGGTGGTCTCCGCGATGGCCGAGGCCGAGGCGGGCGACCTGGACGCCGCAGTCGCCGCCGGGGAGCGGGCCGTCGAGGTGGCCGGGCGGATCTCCTCGCACCGCAGCCGCGAGTACGTGGTCGAACTGCTGCGCCGGCTGGAGCCCTACCAGAACGAGCAGCGCGTCAAGGAGCTGACCGAGCGCGCCCGCCTGGTCCTGGCCACTTCCTGAACGGCCTCCCTCCCGAACGCGCTCCCTCCCGAACGGCCTCCCTCCCGAACGGCCTCCGCCGGGCGAGCGGGCCGTGGCACCATCGGAGCGGTCTTCCGAGCTGAGGGGTGGCGGGGTTGAGGCACGACGTCCAGGTCCTGGTGGTCGGCGGCGGCATCGTCGGCCTGTCCACCGCGTACGCGCTCACCCGCGAGCACCCCGGCACCGGCGTCGCCGTGCTGGAGAAGGAGGCCGCGCCCGCCACCCACCAGACCGGCCGCAACAGCGGGGTGATCCACAGCGGCGTCTACTACCGCCCCGGCTCGCTCAAGGCCCGGTACGCCACCGACGGGGCCCGCGAGATGGTCGCGTTCTGCCGCGAGCAGGGCATCGCCCACGAGGTCACCGGCAAGCTGATCGTCGCCACCGACCCCGCCGAACTCCCCCGCCTCGCCGCCCTCGCCGAACGCGGCCGGGCCAACGGCATCCCGCTCACCGAGCTCGACCCGGCCGGCATCCGGGCGCACGAGCCCGAGGTCACCGGCATCGCCGGACTCCACCTCGCCACCACCGGCATCTGCGACTACCCCGAGGTGGCCCGCCGCTACGCCGCCCTCGCGGGCGGGGCCGGGGCCGAACTGCGGCTGAACACCCCCGTCCTGGACATCGCCCGGCGCGCGGACGGCGTCACCGTCACCACCCCGCACGGCGAGGTCCGCTGCGCGGTGCTGGTCAACTGCGCCGGGCTGCACAGCGACCGGATCGCCCGGCTGGCCGGTGACGACCCCGGGGTGCGGATCGTGCCGTTCCGCGGCGAGTACTACGAACTGACGCCCGAACGGCGGGGGCTGGTGCGCGGCCTGGTCTACCCCGTCCCCGACCCGGCCTTCCCCTTCCTCGGCGTGCACCTCACCCGGGGCGTCCACGGCGACGTCCACGTCGGGCCGAACGCGGTGCCGGCGCTGGCCCGCGAGGGCTACGACTGGCGCACCCTCAAGGCCCGCGACCTCGCCGAGACGGTGCGCTTCCCCGGCACCTGGCGGATCGCCCGCCGACACTGGCGCTACGAGATCGGCGAACTGCACCGCTCGCTCTCCAAGCGCGCCTTCACCACCGCCGTCCGCCGCCTGCTGCCCGGCGTCACCGAGGCCGACCTCGTCCCCGCCACCGCGGGCGTCCGTGCCCAGGCCGTCGCCCGGGACGGCACCCTCCTCGACGACTTCGCCTTCGCCGGGTTCGACCCCGACGACCCCCGCTCCCCCCGCCGGGTGGTCCACGTCCTCAACGCCCCCTCCCCGGCGGCGACGGCCTCCCTCGGCATCGGCCGCGAGATCGCCCGCCGGGCGGTGGCGGCCCTGCGAGCGGGGTGAAACCAGGGGCGCGGGGAACTGCGCGCTGCGGAGGAGCACGTCAGCAAGATCGCGAGATAGTGCAACCAGCCGTCCTGCGTCGCGATCTTGCTGGCGGTTGAAAGTTGGCCGCGCAGTTCCTCGCGCCCCTGCCTTCGCAACCGGTTTCACTCCCTCCCGGGTCTCGCGGGGCCTCCTTTAGACTGGTGCGATTGTGACCTCCTCCGCCCCCAGCACCCAGTTGTCCGCGTCGGCCCGGCTCTCCGCCGCCCCGGCGGCGTACCCCGCGCCGATGTACCCGCACAAGGCCACCGAGGCCCAGCACCGCGAGCAGCGGATCCGCAGCTTCCAGCCGCGCCGTGGTCGGATGACCAAGGCGCAGGCGGGCGCGCTGGACCGCGGGTGGGAGCGGTACGGGCTGGCGATCGACGGGACTCCGCTGGACCTGCCGGTGCTGTTCGGGGGGCGGCCGGTGACGCTGGAGATCGGCTTCGGGATGGGTGACACCACGGCCGCGATGGCGGCCGCGGACCCGTCCGCGGGGATCCTCGCGGCGGACGTCCACACCCCGGGCCACGGCAACCTGCTGCAGTTCCTGGAGCGGGACGGTTCGGAGAACGTCCGGCTGGCGGCGGGCGACGCGGTGATCCTGCTGCGCGACATGCTGCCGGACGCCTCGCTGGCGGGCCTGCGGGTGTTCTTCCCGGACCCGTGGCCGAAGCCGAAGCACCACAAGCGCCGCCTGATCCAGTCCTCGTTCCTGGACCTGGTGCTGCCCCGGCTGGCCCCCGGCGCGCTGGTGCACTGCGCGACCGACTGGGAGCCGTACGCGGAGCAGATGCTGCAGGTGCTGGAGGGCTCGCCGGAGCTGGAGAACCTGCACCCGGAGGGCGACGGTTCGGGCTGGCTGGACCCGGCGGAACACCCGGCGGGCAGCGTGCCCGGGTACGCGCCGCGGCCCGAGTGGCGTCCGGTGACGAAGTTCGAGCGGGCGGGCCTGGCCAAGGGCCACGTGGTGCACGACCTGCTGTTCCGCCGCCGCTGACCCTCCCGGGCCAGGCGGCGGGTCAGGCGGCGGGTCAGGCGGTGGCCTTGCCCGCGGCGACCAGCGCGGCGAGCGACGTCCGCTGGACGTGGACGAGCAGGGCGACCGTCACCGTGCTCATCACCAGCGCGAACAGGACGTGTCCGAGCGCGCCGGTCACCGCGGCGCCGAGCAGGCCGAGCACCAGGTGGCTGCCCAGCCGCAGCCCGACCAGGCCGAGGGCGACCTTGCGGGTGCCCTTGCCGCGCCACAGCAGCTTGGCGAGCTTGAGGCGGCTGCGCATCATGGTCAGCGAGACGCCGAGGTTGACGGCCACCAGGACGACCAGCGCGGGCCAGGCCGAGGGGGCGGCGCGGAGCAGGTCGAAGGCCCCGGCCAGGACGCCCTCGAAGCCGAAGAACCAGACCGGCAGGCGCATCTCCGCGACGCTCGGCAGCACTGCCGCCGGCACCGGCTGCTGCTCGGCCTGCTGGGCGGCCTGCTGCTCGACCTGCTGCTCGACCTGCTGCTCGACCTGCTGGGCGGGCGTCCTGGTCGCGGTGCCGTTCATGGTCTCTCCCCCGTGTCGTTCTCCGTCGCCCCGGTGCCTCCCCGGCGGCTGTCACCACTGTGCCCGCCGGACCCGGTCGCGGCCCAGGAACGGGCGTCACCGACCCGTGATGACAGATGTCACGGGGGCGGCGGACGGGGTTCCACTTCCCTGACGAACCGTCACCCGGCGGGCACGGATTGTTCCGACCCCTCCCGCCGGGGGGAGGGCTTCGCCTACGCTGCTGCAGGTGAGCAGTCCGCCCAGCGGCAGGTCCACCCCCGGCCTGCCCGCCACGGCCGCCGTTCCCCCGACGCCCTCCGACGCTCCCCGGCCGCTGCCGGAACCGTCCGTGCGCCGGTCCGGCGGGCTGCTCCCGAGCCGTCCGCCGGGGCGGCCGGTGCTGAACGGGCGGATCCCGGGGCAGCAGGGCGGCCCGGTCGCGGGCCGGGCGGCCGCGGTGCCGCTGTGGCGGCGGTTGTGGCCGCTGCGGCGTCCGGCGCTGTCCTCGGCGGTGGCGGCGTTGGCGCTGGCGGGTTCGGGGGTGCTGATCCTGCGCCTGGTGCAGCGGCAGACCGGGACGACGGGACTGCTGGTGGGGTCGGGCCTGGCGCTGCTGCCGCTGCCGTTCGTGCTGGGATCGCTGGCCTGGCTGAACCGGACGGCGCGGGTGCCGGTGCGGCGCCTGCTGTTCTGCCTGGCCTGGGGGGCGTGCGCCGCGACCACGGTGGCGATCATGGCGAACGGGTGGGCCAGCGACTTCCTGATCGCCCACCGGGGCGCCCGCGGGGAGACCCTGGGCGCGGAGTTCGCGACGCCGCTGATCGAGGAGGTGGCGAAGGGCTCGGCGCTACTGGTGCTGCTGCTGCCGCTGCCGCGGCGGCGGCACCGCTGCGGGGCGGGCCGCCCGTGCGGCCGTCGGCACCGCCTGCTGCGGCACCGGCCCGGCCCCGGCGGCCCGGCCCCCTCCAGCCCGTCCCCCTCCGGTCCGGCCCCGGCGGGCCGTCGGCGGGCCCGCTCCTCCCCGCGCACCCTGGCGGCGGGGGTGGTGCTGGGCGGGGTGACGGCCTGCGGGTTCGCGTTCACCGAGAACGCGCTGTACCTGGGGCGGGCGTTCACCGCGGACCGGCAGGCCCGGCTGGACGCGATCGGCCTGGGCGAGGCCCCGAGCCTGCGGGACTTCGACGGGACGGTGCACACCTTCGTCCTGCGGGCGCTGCTCTCGCCGTTCGCGCACCCGCTGTTCACCGCGCTGACCGGCCTGGGCCTGGCCCTCACCCTGACCACCGCCCGGCGCTGGCCGGCCCGGCTGGGCGCGCCGCTGGGCCTGCTGCTGGCGATGGGCCTGCACGGGGTGTGGAACGCGGCCGCCGGGCTGGGCACGGACGGCTTCCTGCTGGTGTACGGGCTGGTGATGGTGCCGTGCTTCGCCGCCCTGGTGTGCTTCGCGGTGTGGGCGCGGACCCGTCGCACCCGGCAGTCGGCCGCTCCGGGGGCGGGCCGTGACCTGCGCGGGCGCCCGGGCGGGAAATGGATTTCCCTTTCCCGCAGGCCTCACGTAGAGTCGTGTTCACCGACGCGGGGTGGAGCAGCTCGGTAGCTCGCTGGGCTCATAACCCAGAGGTCGCAGGTTCAAATCCTGTCCCCGCTACTCAGTAGCACGAAGGCCCGGAGGCACCGCCTCCGGGCCTTCGCCGTACCCGGCCGCCGTACCCGACCACCGGGTCCGCCGCGGGCCCGTCGCGAATTCGTCGAATAAATCCGTTGCCCGCCGCGGGGGGCCGTGCCTATGGTGGCGGCACACTGAAAGGAGGTGATCCTGAGTTGAGTTCTTTCAGGATGCGTGAGGTGGCTGCTCGCTAGAGCCGCCCCTGCCTGCGCAGCGGTGAGGCCGTTCGGTCTCCGGCTCAGGCGAATTCCCAGCAGTCACCCGGCCCGTGGGCTCACCGGTACATCCCCGGTGCCTCGGACCGTCCCCCCGGGGGGTCGGTCCGAGGAGCAGCCCACGGGCCGTCTGCGTTCCCAGGCGCTCCGCGCGCCCCGCGGGGGGCCTGCGGGCGCAGCGCCAGGACGCGGGCGGTGCGGCGGCCCGTTCCGGGGGTGGCCAGGACGCGGCTGGTGATGCCGTGGTGGCGGAGCGCGGCGCGCAGCTCGGTGAGGTGGGGGCAGGGGCGGCCGCGTTCGTCGTACAGCGGGTGGATCCGGACCTCGCCGCCGGGGGCGGTGACCCGGGCGAGTTCGCGCAGGGCGCGGAGCTGGTCGGCGGGGCCGAAGACGGCCGGGTAGGCGAACAGCAGGTAGGAGCTGAGGGTGAGCGCGAAGGTGCCGTCGGCGAACGGGAGCCGGGGCAGCGCGGCGGCGACGTAGCGCTCGGGGTGGGCGGTGGCGTCGGCGGCGAACAGGTGGCGGGCGCGGTCCCAGCTGCGCAGGTACTTCTCGGGGCGGTGCCTGCGGTCGGCGGGCAGGTGGCGGCGGGGGTCGCGCCGGATCGCGTCGGCCATCACGGCGCGGCCGTCGGCGGCGAGCGCGGCGAGGCGGTCCGGGCCGAGCGCGTAGCCGGGGTCGGCGGCGAGCACCTCGCAGCCGAGGGCGCGGGCCTCGGCGGCGAGGGCGGCGGCGCCGCCGGGGCAGTCGAGGACGGGACCGGACAGGTGACCGAGCTGGGCGCGGGTGAGGCCGAAGGAGGCGCAGTACTCGTCGAGCGGCCGGGAGGTGACCAGGACCGGCGGGGCGGCCTGGGGCCGGGGCGGGGCGGTGGGGTGCATGCGGGCCTCCGGACGTTCGGCGGGCCCGGGGTGCGGCCCGGGCCCGTGGTCATCCGACCACGGGCCCGGGGGTGTCGCACGTCCGGCGCCGTCGGGCGCGGAGCGGGTTCAGTCCTCGGCGGAGAGCAGGGCGCGGGCGGCGAAGCGGTTGACGCCGGTGAGGCCGCGGATCAGCTGGGGGGTGAGGAAGAGGATGACCAGGCCGAGCAGGCAGACGCCGGCGATCTGCGGGACCGAGTTGATCTCGTAGACGTGGTGGACGCCGTCCGAACCGGTCCAGTCGGCGACCCGGTAGCCGTCCCAGGAGGTGTAGCGGCTGAAGACCCACTGGTAGAGCGGGAACAGGGCGAGCGACCAGCCGAGGACGAAGAAGGTGACGGAGACGGCGAAACTGACGATCGCCCAGGGAAACATGACGACCTGGTGCAGGACGGCCTTCCAGCCGGCCGGGTCGGCCAGCCGGGCGGTGATCCGGCCCCACACGCCCTCCCGGCGGACGGTCAGCTCCCGCGGGGCGGGCAGCTCCTCGCCGAACAGGGCGCGGATCCGCAGCCGCTCGGCGGCGCCGAGGCCGCGGGCGACGGCCAGCAGCAGGGCGAGGACGGGCAGGCCGAGGGCGGTGACGACGAGGCCGAGCCCGGCGCTGAACAGCGGGATGACCAGGCAGAAGCCGAGCACGGCCATCGGCAGGCCGGTGAGCGCGTAGCCGAACTCCCGGAAGGTCTGCGGGGAGAACGGGGCGCGCCAGAACCCGGGCCGGTCGTGGTGGCCGCCGAGGTCGGAGGCGGGGTACGCAGCGGTGGACATCCGCGGTCCTTCGGTTGGTCGGGCGGCGCCGCCGGTCGGCGGTGCCGGGCACGGGTACCAATCTGCCCGTCCCGACCGGGTCGGCGTAATGGAGCCTGCCGCCGACTTCGGGGTGGGGTTAACCCCCCTCCCGTCCTGGAGCCCGCTCCCCCGCCGCCCACGGCGGGCCGGTCCACTCGGGGGCGAGCAGCGAGTACTGGAGCGCGTCGTGCCAGGCGCCGTCCCGGTGCGACTCGGCCCGGATCCGGCCCTCGTAGCGGAACCCGGCCCTGGTCAGGACCTTGACCGAGGCGGCGTTGGCGGGGTCGCAGCGGGCCGCCAGCCGGTGCAGGCCCAGCGCCCCGAAGCCGAACCCGCACAACAGCGCGGTCACCTCGGCGGCGTGGCCGCGGCCCCAGGTGTCGCGGCGCAGGACGCAGCCGAGCCAGGCGGCGTGCCCGCCCTCGCGGGTGAGGGCGGCCTGCCCGATCGGGTCGCCCGCGGGGTCGTCGACGGCCAGCCGGTAGTGCGTGCGGGGGTCCTCCTCGGCGGCTTCGAGGTACAGCTCGAGCTGGTCCGCGCAGTCCTCGAAGTCCCGGACGCCGAACGGGAGGTGGCGGACGGCCTCGGGGTCGCCGTGCACGGCGTGCAGGGCGGCCACCTCCTCCGGGGTGTGCCGGTACTCCCGCAGGGTGAGCCGGGGGCCGACGAGCCGGAGGGTCTCCATGGCCGACGACCCTACCGGGCGGCCGTCCGGGGACCGGCTACCGTACCGGGGTGGACGACGAAGACCTGCACCTGCTGCCCCGCACCCGCGCCGCCGACCTGCTGGACTGGGCGGTGGCGGAGGGCCACGACCCGGTGCCCGAACCGGCGGTGCGGACGGTGCTGACGCTGCTGGAGCTGGGCGGGGCCCGGCTGCACGACGGCCTGCCCGAGCTGTCCTCCCCCGTGCTGGAGCACCTGCTGTACGAGCAGCTGCACCTGTACGTCCAGCCGGACGGCGACCCGGCGGCCTACCCCGCGGCGGTGCGGCTGCTGATCGCGTGGCAGCGGGCCGCCCGGCGGCTGAACGCCAAGCGCGCCGAGAAGCTCCGCGCCGAGGCCGACTGGCAGGGCGAGGTGCTGCTCTCCCTGCTGCGCCGCGCCGACCTGGTGACCTGGCCCCGGCTGTACGCGCTGCTGTTGCGCGCGGACGGGGTGCCGGGCGACGACCTCGACCTGGTCCGGGAGTGGCTGGCGGCGTTCCGCGAGCGGCCCGAGGAGGAGCGGCACGCCGCCTTCGACCGGGTGCCGGGCCTGGACGGGGACGGCAACTGGGACCAGCCGGGGCGGCCGCTGCTGGTCGGGGTCTCCACGGACGGGGCGCGGCGGCTGCTGGAGCAGGGCCTGATGCGGCGCAGCTACCGCAACCTGGCCGAGCGGTCCGCCCGCGGGCTGCCGATGCCCGCCGAACTCGCCGGCGGCTTCGAGGAGTTCGAGGAGGCGGTGGCACAGGCCGCGATCGACCTGTGCGGGGAGTGGACCGTCCCGGGGCTGCCGCGGCTGCTCCTGGAGGAGTTCCCGGAGCTGGCCCCCGAGGAGTACTGAGGGTCCCCGGGGGTGGGGTCGTCCGATCGGACGACCCGGGGGTCGTCCTGACGGACCGTCAACCGTGGCCGTACGGAGGATCCTCGGAGCCGTGCGCCGGGGCAGGCTTGCACCATGACCCGATCGCCGCTGCCCGTCCTCGCCGCCCGCGCCGCCGCGGCCTGGTCCGCCCTGTTCGCGCTGGTGCACCTGTACTGGCTGCTGGGCGGCCGGGTCGGCCTGCCCGACGGGCTGTCCGTCCGGGACAACACCCCGCTGCTGGTCGTCGACGTCGCGGCGGTGCCGCTGTGCGCGGCGGCGGCCGCGCTGGCCCTGGCCCTGGTCCGCCCGTGGGGCGCCCGAATACCGCGGCGCCGCCTGCTGCTCGCCGCCCGGGCCACCGCCCTGCTGCTGATCGTCCACGCCGCCCCGTCGGTGCCGGACTGGACGGCCCTGGCCCTCGGCCGGAGGTCGGCCGCCGACCTGGACGCGATGGCCCGCTTCGCGACCCTCCTGTACGAGCCGTTCTTCCTCGCGGGCGGCCTGCTGTTCGCGCTGGCCGCGTTCGGCCGCAGGATGCCGCGGCGCCGTCAGGTGGCGGCCGGGGCGGTCCAGCCGGCCAGCAGGCGCAGGGCGTCGGCGGTGGGGGAGCCGGGTTCCACGGAGTAGACGCACAGCGTCTGGTCCGGGTCGCCGGGGGCCTGGAAGGACTCGTAGGAGAAGTGCAGGTCGCCCACCAGGGGGTGGACGTAGTGCTTGGCGCCGTGGGTGCGGCGGAGCACCCGGTGGTCGTTCCACCAGGTGGGGAACTCCGGGCAGCGCAGGGTGAGTTCGCCGATCAGTTCGGCGAGCCTGCGGTCGTCGGGGTGTCGGCCGGCCTCCAGCCGGAGCATGGCCACGGTCTCGGCGGCGATCGTCGCCCAGTCGCCGACCCGCTCGCGGGCCTGCGGGTCGAGCAGGTAGTAGCGGGCCAGGTTGCGGCGGGTGGCCGGGAGCGCGTCGAAGTCGACGAGGACCTCCCGGGCCAGCCGGTTGGCGGCCAGGACGTCGGTGCGCCGGCCGATGACGAACGCCGGGACGTGCGCGAGGGTCTCCAGCATCAGGTGCAGCCCCGGCCTGACCCGTTGCGGCCGTTCCGGGGCGCGGCGGGCCGCGTGCTCGGCGGGGAGCAGCAGGTCGGCGAGGTGCTCGCGCTCCGAGGGGTCGAGCCGCAGGGCGCGGGCCAGCGCCTGGACCACCTCGGTGGACGGGCGTCCGGCCCGGCCCTGTTCGAGGCGGGTGTAGTACTCGGTGCTGACGCCGGCCAGCCGGGCCACCTCGTCGCGGCGCAGGCCGGGCACCCGCCGCGCGCGGCCGTCCGCGGGCAGCCCGGACTGTTCCGGGGCGATCGCGGCGCGCCGGGTGCGGAGGAAGTCGGCGATTTCCCTGCTGCGTTCCATGGACCAAGTGTGCGGGCTGCGGGGGCGTTCCGGCGGGCCCTGGGTGGCCCTGGCGGTACCAGTCGGCGCAGGGTCCGCTGCGGGCCGTCCGCGGGGCCGCCGAGCTGGTGTGCTGGAACAGCGGCCGGAACCTCCGGTGCCGCAACTCCCGTGTCCTGCAAGGAAGGCGCACCATGTCCACGCACACCGCATCCACCCACACCGCATCCGCTCCCGTCCCGCTGCCCCTGGCCGGTCGCACCGCCGTGGTCACCGGCGCCTCCAGCGGCATCGGCGAGGCCACCGCCGAGGAACTCGCCGGGCTCGGCGCCCGCGTCGTCCTGCTGGCCCGCCGCGCCGATCGGCTGGCCGAACTGGCCGCCCGGATCGAGCGGGCCGGCGGCACCGCCGTGGCGATCGCCGCGGACGTCACCGACCGGGCCGCGGTGCGGGCGGCCGCCGACCGGGTCGCCGCCGAACTCGGCGGCGCCGACCTGCTGTTCAACAACGCGGGGGTGATGCTCCCGGCGCCGGTCGAGGAGCTGGCCGTGGACCAGTGGCAGCGGCAGATCGACCTCAACGTCTCCGGTCTGATGAACGTCATCGGGGCGTTCACCCCGCAGCTGGTCGCGGCCGCGGCCGAGCGCGGCGTCGCCGACCTGGTCAACACCTCGTCGATCGCGGCGCAGAACATCTTCCCGACCTTCGCCGTCTACTCCGCGACCAAGGCCTACGTCACCCACCTCTCGCGCCACCTGCGGGCTGAGCTGGGCGCGAAGCACGTCCGCGTCTCGACGATCGAGCCCGGCATCGTCGGGACGGAGCTGCAGGACCACGTGACCGACCAGGGCGCGCTCGACTGGCTGGCCGGGTCCAGGGAGACGATGGAGTGGCTCGTCCCCGGCGACATCGCCCGGACGGTCGGCTTCCTGGCCGCCCTGCCGCCGCGGGTCAACCTCCAGCAGGTCACCGTCATGCCGACCGGCCAGGCGAGCTGAGGCCGCCGCGGCCCCGTCCCTCCCGGCGGGCCGGCGGGTTACGGCCGGAGGCCGAGGCGGTGGAGCCAGGGCAGCGGGTCGACGGGGGCGCCGCCCACCGGGCGGACCTCCAGGTGGAGGTGCGGGGTGGTGGCGCTGCCGGTGCTGCCGACCGCGCCGAGGACGGTGCCGGGGGCGACCGGGCCGGAGGCGGTGACGATCCGGGAGAGGTGGCAGTACCAGACCTCGGTGCCGTCGGGGAGGGTCTGGACGACGCGGTAGCCGTGGGTGCCGGACCAGCCCGCCGCGGTGACGGTGCCGCCGGTGACGGCGGTGACGGGGGTGCCGGTGCGGGCCGCGAAGTCCAGCCCGGTGTGCAGGAGGGCCCAGTGCGCGCCGGCCGGGGCGTACTGCTCGGCCAGCCGGTAGTCGGCCACCGGCAGGGCGGGCGCGGAGCGGTCGGCGGCGCCCCCGACGGTCTCGACGGCCTCGGTGGTGCTCTCGGCCCGGCGGTCGGCGTGCTTGGCCTCGGCCTCCTGCGCGGCGGCGAGCCGGGCGGACTCCTCGGTGGCGGTGCGCTGCCCGTCGGCCTGCTGCAGGATGCGGGCGGCCAGGGCGAGCCCGGGGTCGGCGGCGTGCTGCCCGTCGGGGGCCGCGTCGGCGGCGGTGACGGGGGCCGGGGCCGGAACCGGGGCGGCGGCCCGGGCGGGGGCGGCGGCGAGGCCGGTGGCGCCGAGCGCGGCGGTCATCGCGGTGACGCCCAGCAGGGGGGCGCCGGCGCGGGCCTGGCGGGGCAGCCGGTGCCGGAGGGGCTCGGCCTCGACCGGGTGGTCGAGCAACTGGGTCCCGACGGTGCTCTCGGTGTAGGTCGACGCCACGGGGGCGCGCTCCTTCCTTCCCTGCCGCCGACCGGGTTAGCTGACGGGTTCGGAGGTGGAAGGTCTCCTACGGTCGGGCCCAGGGCCGTCCCGATTCACCCCGGTGGAACGTGGTTCCCCGGCTCCTGGACCTGCCGCGGGGGGCGGGTCCGGTGGATTAGGCGTGGCGCACGGTGCCGCATGGTTACGGCGTTGCCGACCGCGCTGCGTTATCAAACGTTAATCCTATGGACCCCATGATTCCAAGCGCCTTCCGAGGTGCAGTGAAACTTTCCTGACGCCCTATGGGCGATTTGTGACGGTTCGCCAAGCCGCTCGGATCCGGCCACGACGGAACGTGACGGAGCGGTTGAGTATCCGTACTCACGACCGGGCCGCGACCCGGCGGGACCCTGGGCCCATGACAGCCTCCGTGCCGCACCGCACCACCTCCGCCTACTTCCTGCAGGCCGTCGCGTCCTTCGCGTTCGCCACGGTCGCCCTGGCCCTCGGGATCGCCTACCTGCCGGTCAGCGCCTGGATGCGCGCCTTCCTCGCCGTCGGCCTGCTCTACGAGATCACCTCCGCGTTCACGCTGGCCAAGGTGATCCGCGACCGCCAGGAGGAGGGCGCGATCACCAGTCGGGTCGACCAGGCCCGGCTGGAGAAGCTGCTCTCCGAGCACGACCCGTTCAAGGTGGACGGGATCTGAGCGGGCGTCCGGGGCGGGCCGGACGGGCCGGACGGGCCGACCGCCCCCGGCGGGCCGGGGCTTGACGGCTAAGGCTATTAGCCTTAGCTTTATGGCTATCGGCAGCAGCCGGGCAGGGGAGCCCGGAGCGCCGGACGACGCCCGCCCAGGAGGCCCGCGATGAACAGCACCCTCGGCACCACCACCCAGTACCTCGACGTCACCGGCGGCCGGATCGCCTACGACGACACCCCCGGCTCCGGCGTCCCGGTCGTCCTGCTGCCCGGCATGCTCGACAAGCGCACCGTCTACCGCCACCTCGCCCCGCTGCTGTCCGCCGCCGGGCACCGGGTGGTCACCATGGACCTGCGCGGCATGGGCGAGTCCTCGACCGGCTTCACCGACCACTCCCCCGCCGCGATCGCCGAGGACCTGGTCGCCCTGCTGGCCCACCTGGACCTGCGCGGTGCCGTCCTGGTCGGCAGCTCGTACACCGGCGCCACCGTGGTCCGGGCCGCCGCGCTCGCCCCCGAACGGACCGGCGGGGTGGTGCTGGTCGACGCCTTCATCGAGAACCTGCCGCTGAACGCCTTCCAGAAGGCGCTGTTCGGCCTGGCCGCCCCGCTGGTCACCGCCTTCCCGGGCCTGTGGGGCTCGATGCAGAAGTTCTACTACCCGGCCGACGCCCGGCCCGCCGACTTCGAGGCCTACCGGGCCGACCTCGCGCGGATGCTCCGCGAGCCCGCCCGCAGGGCGGCCCTGCGCGACTACCTGAAGGGCGACTCCGCCCCGGTCGGCTGGTGCGAGAGCGTCGACGTGCCCGCGCTGGTGCTGATGGGCAGCAAGGACCCCGACTTCCCGGACCCCGGCCTGGTCGCCGACCGGCAGGCCGCCGCGCTGCGCGGCCGCAAGGTGATGGTCGAGGGCGCCGGCCACTACCCGATGGCCGGCCGCCCGCAGGCCGTCGCCGACGCCCTGCTGCCCTTCCTGGCCGAACTGCCCGTGCACGCACCGAACGACGGGGTCGCCCGCTGATGCCCCGCGCCGGACTCTCCACCGCCGCCGTGGTGGACCACGCCCTCGACCTGATCGACGAACGCGGCGCCGAGGCGCTGACCCTGTCCGCCGTCGCCGCCAAGGCCGGGGTCGCCACCCCCTCGCTGTACAAGCACGTGGCGGGCGGCCTGCCCGAACTGCGCCGCCTGGTCGCCGTCCGCACCACCGGGGAGCTGGCCGACCACCTGGCCGCCGCCGTCCTCGGCCACTCCCGGGACGGCGCGGTCCGCGCCCTGCTCGCCGCGTACGCCTCGTACGCCCTGCGGCACCCGCGGCGGTACGCGGCGCTGCCGCAGGCGCCGGACCCGGACCCGGAGCTGGTCGCGGCCGCCGAGCGGCTGGTGGGGGTGCTGTTCGCGGTGCTGCGCGGCTACGGGCTGGCGGGCTCGGAGGCGGTGCACGCGGTGCGGACGCTGCGGGCGGCGGCCCACGGGTACGCCTCGTTGACCACGGCGGGGGCGTTCCAGCTCGCCGAGGGGACGGACGTCACGCTGGAGCGGCTGACCGGGGTGCTGGTCGAGGGACTGGCCAACTGGCCGGGCGCGGAAGGGCCGTGACCTCCCGGGGCGGTGCCGCGTTCTCCACGGTATGAAGAAGCGCAGCATGCTCGCCTTTGCCTCGCTCGCCGTCGGCGTGGTCGCCTCCCTCACCGCTCCCAGCGCGCACGCCGCGCCGGAGCACCACCGCGGGCTCGGCCCGCTCAAGGACGCCGTCTCCGCCCCGGACGCGGCGCTGGACGAGGACTTCGCGCAGACCGTGGCCGAACAGCAGCCGGGGGCCTGAGCCGCGGGGCGAACGCGCCGGTCGGGCGCCGTCCACACCGTTTCGCAACCTCGTCCCCACCATTTCGACACCACTGGTGCGTAACACTGTCCTTCGGTCGGGAAGTCATACCGCGTGGAGACCTTCCACGGGTGTGGCCGACAAGCACGGAGGATCAGCGACATGCCGCAGGCGACTCAGCACATCGAGCCCGGCACGGGACTGATCCCGGCTCCCCGGACGGCACCGGACGGAGCGCCCGGCTCCTCGCGCCCGGCGACCGCCCCGCGGGGCGAGGGCTGGGGCGCGACGCTGCTGCGCGGGGTCGCGGTGGTGCGCGGGCTGCGCTCGCTGCGGCCGGTCGAGGCGCGCCCGCAGCGCGGCTACGGCGAGGTCGACGGCCAGTAGCCGCCTCCGCTCCCAGCTCCGACGACCCCGTCCCCGACCCCGGCGCCACTGACAGGGTGTCGGAAATGTCGCGGATTCCCCACGTGTCGCGAAAGCGCCCGGTCGCCCGGTGCGTCCATAAGATGGTCAGCACTGGCACGTCGACCGGAAGGGCCGGGCGCTTCCCATGGACCAGAGCTCTCCGCGCCGTGCCAGCCGTACCGAACTGCGGTGCGTGCGGGCGCTGCTGCGGGCGTCGAGCGCGGCCGGGCTGCTGGCGGCGCTGCTGACCGAGGGCCCGGCCTGGATCACCGGCGAGGGCTCGGCGCTCTACCTGCTGGACGGCGGGACGCTGCGGCTGATCGCCTCGCACGAGCTGCCCGAGTGGGCGCACCGCAAGTACGGGGTGGTCGACCCGGAGAGCGACCTGCCCGCGGCGCTGGCGCTGCGGCGGCGGGAGCCGGTGCTGCTGAGCCCGCAGCAGACCAGCGCGGACTACCCGAACACGGCGGCGGGCCTGGGCACCGGCCTGGTCGCGCTGGCGGTGCTGCCGCTGGTGGTGGACGGGAGTCCGGTGGGTTCGCTGGCGGTGGCGCTGGCCCACCGCGGGGCCGTCCCACCACGGGACGTCGAACTGCTGGAGACCTTCGCCGACGTGGCTGCGCACCGGCTCGCCCACCTGCTGGACCACGTGCACGCGGCCGACCCGGCCGCGGACGGTCCGCAGACGGAACTCCCCTCTCCCGACGGCCAGTTGCTGTCGCTGGCGGTGCGCTCGGCGGGCGCCGGGGCGTTCGAGCGGGACTTGGTGACCGGCGAGACGCTGTGGGACGCGCAGGCGTACCGGGTGGTGGGTCTGCCGCCGCCGGGGGCGACCGGCCAGGCGCCGGACCTGGCGGAGGTGGTGCACCCGGAGGACCTGCCGGACGTGCAGGCCGCGCTGGCCGAGGCGCTGGCGACCGGCGGCCCGTACCGGATCTCGTACCGGGTGGTGCGGCCGGACGGTTCGCCCCGGCAGGTGGACGAGGCGGGCGAGGTGATGCTGGACGTGCACCGGCGGCCGGTGCGGACGGCGGGGCTGCTGACCGGGCGGGAGTGGCGGCCCGGCCCGACCGGCGGTTCCGCGGCGGCCGCGGCGGCGGGGGCGCGCTCCACGCTGCTGCTGGCGCTGACCCGGGCGCTGTCCCGGGCGGTGACGGTGCGCGAGGTGACCACGGCGCTGACCGACGTGGCCCGCCCGGCGCTGGGCGCGGCCGACGTGGTGCTGGACCTGGTGGACGAGGGCCGGCTGATGCCGGTCTCCCCGGCGGTGTTCGGCGGCCCGCACCGGGCCGCGCTGAACCGGTTGCACGAGCTGGCGGGCGGGGTGATGGAGCACGCGCTGGCCCGGGCCACGCCGCTGTTCAGCGAGCCGGGCCAGGAGGGCCGCGGCCCCCAGGCGCCGGCCGCCTGGACGGTGCTGCCGCTGGTGGCCTCGGGCCGGCAGGTCGGCTCCTGCCTGATCACCTTCGCCACCGAGCGGACCTTCAGCCGGGAGGACCGCACGATGTACTCGGCGTTCGCGGGCATCCTGGCGCAGTCGCTGGAGCGGGCCCGGCTGTACGACGTGCACCACGAGCGGGCCAGCGAGCTGCAGCGGGCGATGCTGCCGCGCTCGCTGCCGTCGCTGCCGGGGATCGCCTCGGCGGCGCGCTACCTGCCCTCCACCGAGGGGATGCAGATCGGCGGCGACTGGTACGACCTGCTGCGGCTGCCGGACGGCCTGGTCGGGCTGGTGATCGGCGACGTGCAGGGCCACAACGCGGAGGCGACCGCGGTGATGGGCCAGCTGCGCTCGGGCCTGTGGGCGTACGCGACGGACGGGCACGACCCGGCGACCACGCTGGAGCGGACCAGTCGGCTGCTGGCCGGAATGGAGACCGAGCTGTTCGCCACCTGCCTGTACGTGGTGCTGGACCCGGCGACCGGGGTGCTGCGGGCGGCCCGGGCCGGGCACCCGCCGCCGGTGCGGATCGGGGCGGCCGGGGCGGCGGAGCTCCACCTGCCGGGCGGCCCGCCGCTGGGCGTGCTGCCGGAGGTGCGCTACCCGCCGGTCGAGGCGCGGCTGGAGCCGGGCGAGACGCTGCTGGCCTACACGGACGGGCTGGTGGAGGTCCGGGACGAGGACTACGACGAGTCGGTGCACCGGATGCTGGGCGGGCTGGAGCTGTGGACGGCGGAGGCGGGCGGGGCCGGTCGGCTGGAGCGGCCGGAGGCGCTGGAGCGGCTGGCCGACCTGCTGACGCTGAACGTGACGGAGCGCGAAGTACGGCCGGACGACGTGGCGTTGCTCCTGCTGCACCGGGTCGCCACCTGATCGCGGCCCCGGGCTGTCCGACCTGTCCGAAATTGACAGGATCTGAACGGCGGAAGTTGGAACCGTTCATACGCCAGTAGTAACACCACCATAAACTCCGCGTGTGACGACCACTCAATGGTGCTTGGCAGCAACCGCATTGCTCGCCCTCCTCGCCCTCGCTGCCACCGCCCGCTCCCGTGCCGTCACCCGGTCCCTGCGCGCCCGGCTGGCCCGCAGCGAGCGCGAACTCGCCACGGTCCGCGAGCAGTTGGCGGCCGAACTGGCCGACCGCCGGGCGGGCGCCGAAGCAGCCCTGCACGAGCAGGAGATGAACGCGGCGACCCGCCGGGCCTTCCTCAACGTGGCCCGCCGGATCCTGGTGATGGCGCACGACCAGCAGGCCGGGCTGGACGAGATGGAGCGCACCCACGACGACCCGGTGCTGCTCGACGGACTGCTGCGGGCCGACCACGCCGCCGCCCAGCAGGCCCGCCTGGCGCAGACCCTGGCCGTGCTGTGCGGCGCCCGCGCGGGCCGGACCTGGCCCGAGCCCGTCCCGCTGGAGGACGTGGTGCGCGGCGCCCAGGGCCGGATCCTGCCGTTCCAGCGGGTCGTGGTGCACAGCCGGGTGGACACCGCGGTGCTCGGCGCCGCCGCCGAGGCGCTGATCCACGCGGTGGCGGAGCTGCTGGACAACGCCACCCGCTACTCGCCGCCCAACTCGCAGGTGTACGTCACGCTGATGCCGGTGCACAACGGCGCCGTGATCGAGATCGACGACTGCGGCGTCGGCATGTCCGACGTGACGGTCGCCAAGGCCGCCGCCGCCCTGGCCGGCGGCGGCTCGCTGGAGGTCTCCCGGATCGGCGAGGTCCCGCAGCTGGGCCTGGCCGCGGTCGGCCTGCTCGCCCGGCAGTACGGCTTCCGGGTCACCGTGCACTCCACCCCGTCCCCGTACGGCGGCGTGCGGGTGGTGGTGCTGCTGCCGAACGCGCTGCTCACCGACCCGCTGCCGCAGCACGGGATGCCCGCCCCGCGCCCCGCCGAGCCGGACGCCCGGCAGTCCGTGCCCCGGCCGCCCGCGCCCCGGCCGCAGGCCGACCGGGGCCACGCGCCCCAGGAGCCCGGCCCGCTGCCCACCCGCCCGGTCTCCCCCCGGACCGGTCCGACCCCGCCGCCCGCGGTCCCCCCGCAGGCCGCCCCGCTGCCGCGCCGGAGCAACCGCCGGGGCGGCACCCCGCAGCGCCCGTTCCCCCCGGAGCCGACGGTCTCACCGCGCTCCGCCCGGGAGGCCCAGGCCTTCATGTCGCTGTTCCAGAACGGCACCGCGGACGGCCGTTCGGCCGCCCGGCAGGACCGGCGGTCCGCCGCGGACCGCCCCGACGTATTCCCCGCTTCCCCCCAGGGAGAACCGCATGACGACCAACCCTGACCTCGGCTGGCTGCTGGCCGACATCGTCTCCGTACCGGAGGTCCGGCACGCCCTCGTGGTGTCCAACGACGGTCTGGAGATCGGCCGCAGCCCCCGGATCGGCCGGGACGACGCCGAGCGGCTGGCCGCCGCCTGCTCCGGGCTGCAGTCGCTGTCCCGGGGCGTGGCCACCGGCTTCGGCGACGGCAGCACCCGGCAGATCGTCATCGAGTACGGCGGCGGCTACCTGTTCGTGGTCGCCGCCGGGGCCGGGGCGCACCTGGCGGTGGTGGCCGGGGAGTCGGTCGACGCGGGCCTGGTGGCCTACCAGATGCAGATGCTGGTCGGGCGGATCGGCGAGCACCTGACGGCCGCGCCCCGGCAGGGGGCGGCGGCCACCGGGGGCGAACGGTGAGCCGCGGGCCGGTACGCCCGTACGTCATCACGGGCGGGCGCAGCCTGGCCGGCCGGAACGCGCTGGAGTTCGAGAGCCTGCTGCGGACCGTGCCGGGGGTCGCGGTCGACCCGATGGTGGTGAACCGGGAACAGGTGGCCGTCCTGGAGATGTGCCGGGAACTGCTGTCGGTCGCCGAGGTGGCGGCCCACCTCGGGCTGCCGATCAGCGTGCTGAAGGTGCTGGTCGGCGACCTGTGGGAGCTGGGTGCCGTCCAGGTGCTGCCGCCCGCCCGCCCGGCCGAGCGGGCGCCGCTCGCCCTGATCGAGGAGGTGCTGGTTGGCCTCCGTCAGCTCCGCTGAGCCCGCGTACCTGCCGTCCAGCGTGCAGGGCGCGGTGAAGATCCTGGTCACCGGGCCGTTCGGGGTGGGCAAGACCACCCTGGTCGGCGCGCTGAGCGAGATCGACCCGCTGCGCACCGAGGAGACCATGACCTCGGTCGGCGAGGGCGTGGACGACGTGACCGGGCGCCCGCACAAGGCGACCACCACGGTGGCGCTGGACTTCGGCCGGATCACGCTCAGCAGCCGGCTCGCGCTGTACCTGTTCGGCACGCCCGGGCAGCAGCGCTTCTGGCCGCTGTGGGAGGACCTCTCGCGCGGGGCGCTGGGCGCGATCGCGCTGGTCGACTCCCGCCGCCTGGAGGAGTCCTTCGACGTGCTCGGACTGCTGGAGGAGCAGCGCATCCCGTTCGCGGTGGCGGTCAACGTCTTCCCCGACACCCCCGCGTACCCGGAGGCCGAGCTGCGGACCGCGCTCGACCTGCTGCCCGGCGTGCCGATCCTCACCTGCGACGTCCGGGACGAGGACGCCGCGCACCGACTGCTGATCGATTTCGTCGACCACCTGCGGGTCGGCGCCTTGGAGCTGTCATGACCGTTCCCGAACACCTGGCGGCCTCCGGCTGCCCGTACGCCGGACGCCCGGGGGCCGCCCCGCTGTACGGCCCGGCGGTCGCCGACGACCCGCACGGCCGGTACGCCCGGATGCGCGCCGAGCACGGCCCGGTCGCGCCGATCGAGCTGGAGCCCGGGGTGGAGGGCTGGCTGGTCATCGGCTACCAGGAGATGCTCGACCTCACCCGCAACGAGCAGTTGTTCTCCAAGGACTCGCGGCACTGGCGGGTGCCCCGGGAGGGACGGCTGCGGGCCGATTCGCCCCTGGTGCCGATGACCATGTGGCGGCCCACCCTGCAGAGCATGGACGGCGCCGAGCACCACCGGCTGAGCACCGCGGTCGGCGACGCCCTGAGCCGGATCGACCACCGGTGGCTGCTGGAGACCACCGAGGCCGCGGCGACGGCGCTGATCGAGAGCTGGGGGCCGGACGGCACCGCCGACCTGGTCGCCCAGTTCACCCGGCGGCTGCCGCTGCTGGTCTTCACCCAGTTGCTGGACCTGCCCGAGGAGGACGGTCCGAAACTGCTGGGGATGATCACCGGCATGGTGGACAGCGGCGAGGAGTCGCAGCGTTCCGCCGCCGCGTTCGGCCTCCTGCTCACGGAGCTGGTGCAGCGCCGGCGCGCCCACCCCGGCGAGGACCTGGCGTCCTGGCTGCTGGCCCACCCCGCCGGGCTGAGCGACGAGGAGGTCGTCCACAACCTGATGGTGCTGCTGGTCGCCGGCAACGAGTCGACCATCAACTGGATCGGCAACACGGTGCGCCTGCTGCTCACCGACCGCCGCTTCCGCACCAGTCTGACCGGCGGCCGGGCGACCGTCGCGGACGCCCTGGACGAGGTGCTGTGGCGCGACCCGCCGGTGCAGAACTTCCCCGGCCGGTGGGCCACTTCGGACACCGTGCTGGGCGGCCAGTACATCAGCGCCGGCGACATGCTGGTGCTCGGCCTGGCCGGCGCCAACGACGACCCCGCGGTGCACGGTCCGGACGGCCTCAGCGGCAACCGGGCCCACCTCGCCTGGGGCGCCGGCCGACACGTCTGCCCGGCCAAGGATCCGGCCCGGCTGATCGTCGAGACCGCGATCGAGACCCTGCTGCACTGTCTGCCGGACCTCCAGCTCGCGGTCCCCGCACACGAGTTGGCCTGGCGGCCGTCCCCCTGGTCGCGCGCCCTGGTCAGCCTCCCGGTGCTGTACAGCGCCTTCGCCCCGCCCCGCCCCACCACCTCCGAGAGGACCCCATGGACACCGCAGCCGCAACCGCAGCCGGGATCTGCCCCTACAGACTCGACCCCACCGGAGCCGACCAGCTCGCCGAGAACGAGCGGCTCCGCGCTCGCGGACCTGCGACGCAGGTTGAGCTCCCTGGTGGGGTGGTGGTCTGGTCGGTGACCGGCCACCGGGCCCTGCAGCAGGTGCTCGCCGACCCGCGGGTCGCCAAGAACCCCGAGCACTGGACGCTGTACCGGGAGGGCCGGCTGCCCGAGGGCTGGCCGCTGATGGCCTTCATCGCCCTCCCCGGCCTGATCACCTCCGACGGGGCCGACCACCGGCGGCTGCGCGCACTGGCCACCCAGGCGCTCACCCCGCGCCGGGTCAACGCGCTGGCCCCCGCCATCCGGCGACGGGTCCTGGAGCTGCTGGACGCCCTGCCCGCCCACGCCGGCCCGGACGGGTCGGTCGACCTGCGGCAGCACTTCGCCTACCCGCTGCCGATGGACGTCATCGGCGAACTGCTGGGCGTGCGGCCCGAGCAGCAGCACCGGATGCACGAGCTGTCGGACATCATGCTCAGCTCCTCCTCCGCCGCCGGGGAGGGCGTCACCGCCACCCGTGCCATGGTCGGGCTGCTGTCCGACCTGGTCGCCGAGAAGCGGACCGCGCCCGGCGACGACCTGACCTCCGCGCTGATCGCCGCCCGCGAGGAGCAGGACCGGCTCAGCGAGGAGGAGTTGACCGGCGTCCTGATGCAGACCCTGGTGGCCGGCCACGAGACCACGCTCAACCTGATCACCCGCACGGTGCTCAACCTGCTCACCCACCCCGGGCAGCTGCGGCGGGTGCTGGCCGGCGAGGTGTCGTGGTCCGCGGTCATCGAGGAGACGCTGCGCCGGGACTCCCCCGTCGGGCACTTCCCGATGCGCTACGCGCTGGAGGACATCGACCTCGGCGGCGGGGTGGTGATCCGGGCCGGCGACGGCATCCTCGCCTCGTATGCGGCCGCCGGACGCGACCCGGGGCACTGGGCGGACCCGGACCGCTTCGACCCGGACCGCTCCCCGAACCGGCATCTCTCGCTCGGGCACGGCCCGCACTTCTGCATCGGCGCCGCGCTGGCCCGGCTGGAGGCGGAGACCGCGCTGCGCGAGCTGTTCGCCCGCTTCCCCGGCCTGCGGCTCGCCGGGGGCGAGGAGCCGAGGCCGCTCACCACGTTCCTCAGCAACAGCGTCAGCAGCCTGCGCGTCGAGCTCTCCTGACGCGCCGCCGGTCCTCCCCCGCCGGGTCAGTCCTCGTGACCGGGCGGGGGTGGTCCTCGTTGCACCTGCCATGAAGAAGCTCACCGCCCTCGCCGTCCTCTCCGCGGCCGGGATCGCCCTCGCCCAGTCGCCCGCCCAGGCCGCGCAGGCCGCCCCGATCGCCCAGGCCGGCGGCCTCGGCCAGGCCCAGGGCCTGGACACCGGCTACCACGGCACCCTGCCGTCCACCGCCGAGCTGTGCCACCGCGACCTGGCCCAGTACCCGGTGGTCGGCCCGCTCACCGACTCCACCACCGGCGCCTGCGAGGCCCTCGGCGCGACCGTCGACGGGCGGTAGCCACGCCGCGGACATCCGAGCCGTTATGGTGCGAATGTCCGTTTCTTTCGTGGTTCCTGGCGTGAGGTGATCCCGTGGGCAGCGTGGCCGACCAGATGGTGGAGGTGCTCCGGCAGGCCGGGGTGGAACGCGTCTACGGGGTGGTCGGCGACAGCCTCAACCCGGTCGTCGACGCGATCCGCCGCGCCGAGGGCATCTCCTGGGTGCACGTCAGGAACGAGGAGGCCGGGGCGTTCGCGGCCGCCGCCGAGGCCGAACTGACCGGACGCCTCGCGGTCTGCGCGGGCAGCTGCGGCCCCGGCAACACCCACCTGATCCAGGGCCTGTACGACGCCCAGCGCAGCGGCGTGCCCGTGCTCGCCCTGGCCTCGCACATCCCGTCCGGGCAGATCGGCACCGGCTTCTTCCAGGAGACCCACCCCGAACGGGTGTTCACCGACTGCAGCGCCTGGTGCGAGATGCTCTCCAACCCGGCCCAGCTGCCCCGGCTGCTGCGGGTCGGCATCCAGCACGCGCTCGGCTCCCCCGGCGTCTCGGTGCTGGTCTTCCCCGGCGACGTCGCCGCGCTCCCCGCCCCCTCCCCCACCGGCCGCAGCGCCTTCCTCACCGAGCAGGCGGTGGCCGCCCCGCCCTGGTCCCAGGTCCAGGCCCTCGCCGAGGCGCTCGACTCCGCCCGCACCGTGACCGTCTTCGCGGGCGCGGGCGTCCGCGGCGCGCACGAGGAGCTGATGCACCTCGCCGACACGCTCAAGGCCCCGGTCGGGCACTCGCTGCGCGGCAAGGAGTGGGTGCAGTACGACAACCCGTACGACGTCGGGATGAGCGGCCTGCTGGGCTACGGCGCCTGCCACGAGGCGCTGCACGAGGCCGAGTTGGTGCTGCTGCTGGGCACCGACTTCCCGTACGACTCCTTCCTCCCGCAGGCCCGCACCGTCCAGGTCGACCACGACGCGACCCGGCTCGGCCGCCGCACCCCGCTGGAACTCGCCGTCCACGGCGACGTGGCCGCCACGCTGCGGGCGGTGCTGCCGCTGCTGGGGCGCAAGGACGACCGCCGGTTCCTGGACGCCATGCTGGAGCGGCACTGCCGGGCGCTGGAGACGGTGGTCGGCGCGTACACCAAGGACATCGAGAAGCACCGGCCGATCCACCCCGAGTACGTCGCCTCCGTGCTGGACGAGGTCGCCGCCGAGGACGCCGTCTTCACCGTCGACACCGGCATGTGCAACGTCTGGGCCGCCCGCTACCTCACCCCCAACGGACGCCGCCGGGTGATCGGCTCCTTCCTGCACGGCTCGATGGCCAACGCCCTGCCGCACGCGATCGGCGCCCAACTCGCCTTCCCCGGACGGCAGGTGGTGTCGATGTCGGGCGACGGCGGGATCGGCATGCTGCTGGGCGAACTGCTCACCGTGGCGAAGTACCGGCTGCCGGTGAAGACCGTGGTGTTCAACAACGGGGCGCTCGGCATGATCAAGCTGGAGATGCTGGTCTCCGGCTATCCCGAGTCCGAGATCGACAACGGCGACGTGGACTACGCGGCCATCGCCCGCGCCTGCGGCATCCCCGCCAAGCGGGTCACCGACCCCGCGAAGGTCCGCGAAGTCCTGGTCGACGCCCTCGACCGCCCCGGCCCCGCCCTGGTCGACGTGGTCACCGACCCCAACGCCCTCTCCATCCCCCCGCACATCACCGCCGCCCAACTCAAGGGCTTCGCCCTCGCCGCCGGACGCACCGTCCTCACCGGCGGCGTCGGCAAGATGATCGACCTGGCCCGCTCCAACCTGCGCAACATCCCGCGCCCCTGAGACCCCCTCCGGGGGCGGGGGCCCCGGCCGGGGCGGCGGGGCCGCTCGGAGCGGGTTTGCCTCTGGGGCAAGTTTGTTGCCTGGGGGGCAAGGAGGGTGTCCACTGGTCGCATGACGGACAGCCCTCACGACGAGGACCAGGAGGTCGCGGGCCTCGGCGCGCGACTGCGGGAGCAGCGGGTCTCCAGCCGGTTGACGCTGGAGGTCGCGGCGGCCCGGGTGGGTCTCTCGCCAGCTTACTTGTCCCGCCTGGAGACCGGGCGGCGGCAGCCCTCGCTGCCGGTGCTGCTGGGCCTGGCCCGGGCGTACGGGACGAGCGTGGCCGAGTTGCTCGGCGAGCAGCCCGGCGGGCCGGACCCGGTGATCCGGGGCGGCCGGATCGAGCCGGGCCGGGCCGGGGGCTGGGGCTACCGGCGGGCCGGGGCGCAGGGCCGGGCCATGCAGGCGCTGCGGGTGCACGTGCCGCCGAGCACGCAGGACGCGGTGGTGCGGGTGCACCCCGGCGAGGAGTGGCTGTACGTCACCAAGGGGCGGATGAAGCTGACGCTGGGCGACCGGGTCCACGTCCTGGACGAGGGCGACTCCGCGCACTTCGACTCGATGACGCCGCACGTGATCGCCGCGGACTCCGCCGCCGGCCTCGACCTGATCTTCGTCCACACGCTGTTGCAGAGCCCCGGCGGCGACCTGTGCCTGGGCGACGCCCCGCGACTGTAGCCCGTCCCGCCTCCCCGTCAGGAGACCGCGCCATGACCGACATCGGAAAGCCCGCCCCCGCCCCCGTCCCGACCGCCCCGACCGTCCCGAAGTACGCGGAGACCTTCGACGCGGGCTACCGCGCCTCGAACCGGGTGTGGATCCGGGTGTGGATCTACATCGTCTCGGGCCACGTGTTCGTCGGCTTCCTGTTCCTGCTGTTCTACGTGGGCAGTCACAAGGGCTGAGCGAGCAGGTCGCACAGCGCGTCGAGCGCGGCCCCGAAGGCGTGCTCGGGCGGCGTGCCGTAGCCGATCACCAGCCCGGGGTGCCGCCCCGGGACGGGGTTCGCGCCGGGGGCCAGGTGCCAGCCCAGGGTGTTCAGGGCCAGGCCCGACTGCCGGGCGCGGCGCAGGAGTTCGTCCTCGTCGGGGCCGTCGGCGGGCAGTTCCAGGACGGCGTGCAGGCCCGCGTTGAGGCCGGTGACCCGGACCGCCGGGGCGCGTTCGGCCAGCACCTCGACCAGCCGGTCGCGGCGGCGGCGCAGCAGGTGGCGGCTGCGCCGGACGTGCCGGTCGTAGTCGCCGGAGTCGATCAGCTCGGCCAGGGTGAGCTGCTCCAGGGCGCCGCTCTGCAGGTCGGCCAGCCGCTTGTGCCGGGCCACCGGTTCGACCAGGGCGGCGGGCAGCGCCAGCCAGGCCAGCCGCAGGCCGGGCGCCAGCGACTTGGCGGCGGTGCCCGCGTACACCACCCGCTCGGGGTCGAGGGCCTGCATCGCGCCGATCGCGTGCCGGTCGTAGCGGAACTCACCGTCGTAGTCGTCCTCCAGCAGGTAGCCGCCGCCCTGCCGGGCCCAGTCGACCGCCGCGGCCCGCCGGGAGGCCCGCAGCGGCACCCCGGTGGGGAACTGGTGGGCCGGGGTGAGCACCGCCAACCCGGCGTCGGTGCGGGCCAGTTCGTCCGTCCGGGCACCGCCCTCGTCCAGCGGCAGCGGGCGCAGGGCGAGGCCGCGCGCGGTGATCGCCGCGTGCTGCGGCGGCAGCCCGTACTCCTCCACCGCGACGGCCGTCAGACCGTGCTCGCGCAGGGCGGCGCAGAGCAGGCCCAGGCCCTGCAGGTAGCCGGTGCAGATCAGCAGCCGCTCCGGGTCGGTGCGCACCCCGCGGGCCCGGGCCAGGTAGGCGGCCAGGGCGCGGCGCAGCTCGATCCGGCCGCGCGGGTCGCCGTAGCCGAACGCCTCGTGCGGGGCGGTCGCCAGCGCCCGGCGGGCCGCCGCCAGCCAGGCCCCGCGCGGGAAGCGGCTCAGGTCGGGCGAGCCGGGGCGCAGGTTGTGCGCGGGCGGGCGCGGCGCGCGCAGGCCGGGCGGCGGGGCGGCGGGCGCCGACTGCGGGCCGCGCTCGGCGATCACCGTGCCGGAGCCCTGTCGGGAGGCCAGCCAGCCCTCGGCGGCGAGCTGGGTGTACGCCTCGGCGATGGTGTTGCGGGCGATGCCCAGGTCGACGGCGAGCGCCCGGGAGGACGGCAGCCGCGTCCCGGCCGCGAGGCGGCCGTCGCGGACGGCGGTGCGCAGCGCGTCCTCCAGGGCGGCGCGCAGACCCAGGCCGCGGGCCCGTCCGGCGTCCAGGTCGAGGTGCAGGTCGCCGCCGAAAGTGGCCCAGGAATCCATCCCCCAAATGAACCACGCCACCGGGCCACCGCGCGCCTACGGTGGGCCGTATGACCGACGAATCCACCGTTCCCGCCCCCGCCCCCCGCATCTCGCTGCGCGAGCGCGCCCCCGGGTTCCACCGCGCCCTGATGGACGCCTCCCGCGCCGCGATCGCCGGCCTCGCCGACCCGGTGGTCACCGAACTGGTCAACCTGCGCGCCTCGCAGATCAACGGCTGCGCGTACTGCCTGGACAAGCACGCGGGCGACGCCCGCGCGAAGGGCGAGCGGGAGCACCGGCTCGACACCCTCGCCGCGTGGCGGGAGACCCCGTACTTCACCGCCCGCGAGCGCGCCGCGCTGGCCCTCACCGAGTCGGTCACCCTGGTCGCCGAGAGCCGCGTCCCGGACGCGGTGTTCGACGAGGCGGCGAAGCACTTCTCGGCGGACGAGCTGGCGCACCTGATCGGGCTGATCTGCGCGATCAACGCGCTCAACCGGGTGGGCGTGACCAGCCGGCTGACGCCGGCGCCGAAGCGGTAGCGCGGCGCGAAGCCGGGGGCGCGGGGAACTGCGCGCTTCGGGAGTCGCACGTCAGCAAGGTCGCCGGATAGTGCAAGTTCTCGTCCTGCGTGGCGATCTGGCTGTGGGTGCTCGGTTGGCCGCGCAGTTCCCCGCGCCCCTGGCTTCGCAGCGTCTGGCGCAGCAGGTCTCCCCGCGCCCCTGGCGGTGCTCTCTCAGAGCCCTCGGAAGGCCGCCGTGCCGTTCGGGGTGCCGAGGCCGGTGGGGCCGTCGTAGCCGGGACCGGCGGTGCAGAGGTAGGCCGGGGTGCAGGTGGTGGTGGCGCCGGTGGTGATGTCGTGGAGGGCGGCGGGGTTGCGGTAGGGGAAGGAGGCGGGGCGGCTGCCGGGGGGCGGGGGCCCGGCGAGGGCGTAGGCGGCGGCGATGAGCGGGGCGGCGGCGGAGGTCCCGCCGTAGGTGTACCAGCCGTTGCCGCCGTAGGTCTGGTAGACGGCGACGCCGGTCGCGGGGTCGGCGACGGCGGCGAGGTCGGCGACGGTGCGGCGGGCGCAGCCGGGGTCGGTCTGCCAGGCGGGCTTGGGGAGTTGGCCGGAGCAGCCGCTCGCGGTGCCCTCGTCGGGGCCGGTGGCCCAGGCGGTCTCGGCCCAGCCGCGGGGCGAGCCGTCGGGGCGGAGGGTGGTGCCGCCGACGGCGACGACGTGCGGGGAGGAGGCGGGGAAGTTGACGCCGTACCCGGCGTCGCCGGAGGCGGCGGCGATGACGGTGCCGGGGTGGTCGAAGTAGCGGCTGTCGTAGTCGGCCGCGTTGGCGCTCTCGGTGGCGCCCCAGCTGATCGACACGTACTGGGCGCCGAGGGCGACGGCGGTGTTGACGGCCGTGCCGAGGTTGCCGACGGCGGCGCTGTCGGCTTCGACCAGGAGGATCCGGGCGCGCGGGGCGATCGCGGAGACCACGGCGAGGTCGAGGGCGATCTCCCCGGCCCAGGCGGTGTTGCCGCGGGGCAGCCGGGTGCCGCCGCGCTGGTCGGTCTTGCGGAAGCAGCCGGTGTCGGCGGTGCAGGCGGGGAGGCCGTAGTGGCGGCGGTAGACGTCGAGGTCGGCTTCGGCGCGGGGGTGGTCGTAGGCGTCGACGACGGCGATGGTGGCGCCTTCGCCGCCGTCGGCGGGCAGCCCGTACGCGGCCAGCAGGTCGGCGGGGCCGTAGCCGCTGGCGGTGTCGTCGGCGGCGGTCGGCCGGATGACCCGCAGGGCGTTGCAGGAGGCGGTGTCGGCGCGGGCGGGGGCGGCGCAGGTGCGGACCCAGCGGGGGGCGGCGTGGGCGGGGGCGGCGGTGAGGCCGGTGAGGGCGGTGAGCAGGGCGGCGGTGAGCGCGAGGGGGCGCAACGGGGCCTCCGTTCGGGGAGCGGAACCGGAGGCGGAAGGCGGACTCCCCGCACCCGCCGGTTCACGGGGGTGCAGGGAGTGTTGACGGCCGGTCGGATCGGTACACGTACGTTCATCCGACCGGCCCAGGGCGCTACTCGGCGGGCAGGTGGTCGACCGCCCCGACCTTGACGCCCGCCTGGCCGTGCCGCCGGGCGGGGGCCCGGCCGGGCGGCTGGACGGGGCGTTCGCCGGGGTCGGGGATCTTCGCGGTGGGGCGGCTGACGGGCTTGCCGGCCTCGACCCGTAGCTGCTCGTCGTCGTGCAGGACGGGCAGCACGCTGCCGCGCCGCAGGGTGTAGGTGGTGGTGGCGTGGGTGATGTCGACCTGCAGCAGGTGCTCGCGCACGGTCATCGAGAAGCGCAGCCGCTGCAGCCCGGCGGGCAGCCGGGGCCGGAAGGACAGCAGCTCGGTGTGGTCGCGCAGGCCGCCGAACCCGGCGACCAGGGCGATGCAGGCCCCGGCCAGCGAGGCCATGTGCAGGCCGTCGCGGGTGTTGCCGCCGAGGTCGTGCAGGTCCATCAGGGCGGCTTCGGCGGTGTAGTCGTAGGCCAGGTCGAGCTGCCCGACCTCGGCGGCGATCACCGCCTGGGTGCAGGCGGACAGCGAGGAGTCGCGGACGGTCAGCTGCTCGTAGTAGGCGAAGTTGCGGGCCTTCTGCTCGGGCGTGAACACGTCGCCGCGGACCTGCATGGCGAGCACCAGGTCGGCCTGCTTGACCACCTGCTTGCGGTACAGGTCGAAGTACGGGTAGTGCAGCAGCAGCGGGTACTTCTCGGGCGGGGTGGCGTCGAAGTCCCACATCTGGTGGTCGGTGAACCCGTCGGCCTGCGGGTGCACCCCGATCTGCTCGTCGTACGGGATGAACATCTTGTCGGCGGCGTCGCGCCAGGCCGCGGCCTCCTCGGTGTCCACCCCCAGCAGCGAGGACTCGTGCCGGTACTTCAGCGCGGTGTCCGCCGCGTTCCACAGGTTGGACTGCGCCATCACGTTGGTGAACACGTTGTTGTCGGCGACCGCCGAGTACTCGTCCGGCCCGGTGACGCCCTCGATCCGGAAGTTGCCCTTGGCGTCGTGGTGGCCCAGCGAGCGCCACATCCGGGCGGTCTCCACCAGCAGCTCCAGGCCGTGGGTGCGCTCGAACTCGGTGTCGCCGGTGGCCCGGACGTAGCGGACCACGGCGGCTGCGATGTCCGCCCCGATGTGGAACGCCGCGGTACCGGCCGGCCAGTACCCGGAGCACTCCTCGCCGCGGATCGTCCGCCACGGGAACACCGCGCCCGCCAGGCCGAGTTGGGCCGCCCGCTCGCGGGCCATCGGCAGCGTGGTGTGCCGCCAGCGCAGCGCCTGCTTGACCGCGTCCGGCAGGCAGTAGGTGAGCACCGGCAGCACGAAGGTCTCGGTGTCCCAGAACGAGTGCCCGTCGTAGCCGGGGCCGGTCAGGCCCTTGGCCGGGATGGCCCGCTCCTCGCTGCGGGCGCCCGCCTGCAGCACGTGGAACAGCGCGAACCGGACGGCCTGCTGGAGTTCGACGTCGCCCTCGATCTCGATGTCGTTCTCGCTCCAGAACCGGCCCAGGTACTCCTTCTGCTCGGCCACCAGCCCGTCCCAGCCGGTGTACCGGGCCGCGGTCAGCGCCGCCTCCACCTGGTCCCGGACGGCGGGCAGCGAACGGGTCGCCGACCAGCCGTACGCGACGTACTTGACCAGGCGCAGCTTCTGCCCGGCGTTCAGCACCGTGGTCGCGGTGACCCGGGCCTGGTCGTCGGAGCACTCGGCGGCGGTGTCGATCCGCTCCGGGCCGTCGATCACGTGGTCGATGCCGGCCGCGACCCGCAGCCCGGAGAACCGGGTGCGGTGCACCAGCACGCCCTTGGTTCCGTCGGCGTGCCGCAGCTCCGCGGCCAGCGGGGCCTCCAGCACGGCCGCCGCCCGCGGGTCGCCGTCGCCCGCGCCGCCCGGCAGCTGCTCGTTGGCGACCAGCTCGGACTGCAGCACGATCCGCACCGGCCCGTCCACGGCCTCCACCGTGTAGTCGATCGCGCACACCGCCCGCTGGGTCAGCGACACCAGCCGGGCGGAGGTCACCCGCACCGTCCGCCCGGCCGGCGAGGTCCACTCCGCCTCCCGGCGCAGGATGCCGTCCCGGAAGTCCAGCGTCCGCCGGTGGCTGCGCAGCTCGCCGTAGCGCAGGTCGAACGGCTCGTCGTCGACCAGCAGCCGGATCAGCTTGCCGTTGGTGACGTTGATGACGCTCTGCCCGGACTCCGGGAAGCCGTAGCCGCTCTCCGCGTACGGCAGCGGCCGCAGCTCGAACACGCCGTTCAGGTAGGTGCCGGGCAGGCCGTGCGGCTCGCCCTCGTCCAGGTTGCCGCGCAGCCCGATGTGGCCGTTGGACAGCGCGAACACCGACTCGGCGCGGGCCTGCCCGGGCAGGTCCAGGCCGTGCTCGGTGATCCCCCACGGGTCGACGGTGAACGCCTCCGACGGGCTCATCCGCGCTCCCCTCCGTGCTCCTCCAGCAACTGGGACAGGTCGTCGACCACCAGGGACGCGCCGTGCTCGCGCAGCGCCTGCGCCTGGCCGGTGCGGTTCACGCCCACCACCGCGCCGAACCCGCCCGACCGACCGGCCGCGACGCCCGCCAGCGCGTCCTCGAACACCGCGGCGTGCTCCGGGGCCACCCCCAGCTGCCGCGCGGCCGCCAGGAAGGTGTCCGGCGCGGGCTTGCCCGCCAGGTGGTCGCGGGCCGCGGACAGCCCGTCCACCACCACCTCGAACAGGTCGTCGATCCCGGCGGCCCGCAGCACGTCCCGGCAGTTCGCGCTGGAGGAGACCACCGCGCGCGGCAGCCCCAGCTCGCGCAGCCGGCGCAGGTACGCCACCGAGCCCTCGTACGGCTGCACGCCCTGCTCGTGGATCATCCGCAGCACGGTGTCGTTCTTCGCGCTGGACAGGCCGTTGACGGTGCGGGTGCCCGGCGGGTCCTGCGGGGTGCCCTCGGGCAGCTCGATCCCGCGCGAGGCCAGGAACTGCCGGGTGCCGTCCAGTCGGGGCCGCCCGTCCACGTACCGGTCGTACTCGCGGACCGGGTCGAACGGCACGAACTCGGTTCCGGCGCGGGCCGCTTCGGCGCGCAGGAAGGTGTCGAACATGTCCTTCCAGGCCGCGGCGTGCACCTTCGCGGTCTGGGTCAGCACCCCGTCCAGGTCGAACAGGAAGGCCTTGATGCGGTCCGGAAGTCCCAACATGCCGCCAGTCTCACCCGTACGCCCCGCTCCATGCCGGTCATCGCCGGAAACGGCGCGTCGCACCCCGCGCCCGCCCTCAGTCCGCCTCCGCGTGCACCCCCGGGTGCGGGTGCGGCTGCGGGACGAACAGCGGCTGCGGGCGGCCGCTCTGCGCGTAGTCCTTCAACCGGACGACCAGCTCGGCCCAGCGGCCCGCCGCCACCGGCACCGCGGGGCCCGCGTCCACCGCCCAGCCCAGGTGGCGCAGCAGCAGCAACGACTGCCGCGCACCGTCCGGGTGGTCGAAGAAGTCCCAGGTCACCGTGGTGCCCTGCCAGGCGGGCGGGAACACCCCGACGCTGCGCCAGGCCACCCGCTCCAGGTCCGCGCGCTCCCGGCGCAGGCGCAGCGGCTGCGGAGCGTCCGGCACCGTGAACAGCAGGTCGTCGCCGTCCCGGTCCAGCTCGGTGGTCCACCAGGACGCCAGCCCCTCCCGGGTGTCCAGCGCCGCGAGCAGCCGCTCCCGGGGCGCCGCGACGTCGACCTGCAGGGCGATCTCGGCCATCGCACTCACCTCAACCACCACCATCCCGCCCGGCGCCGGGCCGGGCAACCGCGGTCGGGTCGCGGCCGGGCCTCGGTCAGGTCGTGAGCTCCAGGGTCTGGTGGATCGTCGACGCGTCGTCCAGCAGCCGGACCAGGGTGTGCGCCACCTCGTCCCGGGAGACCTGGCCGGGGCGGTTCGGCGGCGGGGCGAGGTGCGCGTGCCGCTCGGTCGGGGCGTCGGTCAGCGCCGCCGGGCGCAGCACCGTCCAGTCCAGCGGGCGCTCCTTCACCGCCTCCTCCGCCGCGCGCTTCGCCCTCAGGTACGCGTCGAACTCCGGCGTGAGGGCCGGGTCGCCGATCCCGTCCAGGCCCATCGAGGACACCAGCAGGTACCGCCGCACCCCCGCCCGCCGCGCCGCCTCCGCCAGCAGCACCGCCCCGTCCCGGTCGACGGTCTCCTTCCGCGCCGCCCCGCTGTTCGGCCCCGCCCCCGCCGCGAACACCACCGCGTCCGCGCCCGCGAGGTGCTCCGCCAGCTCCTCCACCGGGGCCGACTCCAGGTCGCACACCACCGGCCTGGCGCCCACCGCGTGCAGGTCGCCCGCCTGCGCCGGGTTCCGGATCAGCCCGGCGACGGTGTCGCCCCGGGTGGAGAGCAGCTTCGAGAGCCGCAACGCGATCTTGCCGTGCCCGCCTGCGATCACCACGTCCATGGAACGCGACGCTACCCGCGAGGCGCCGGGGGCGAAACCTGGGCGGACGGGGGCGCGGGGAACTGCGCGCTGCGGAGGAGCACGTCAGCGGGGCCGCGGGATAGTGCAAGACACTGTCCTGCGTCGCGATCCGGCTGGGCGTGCACGGTTGGCCGCGCAGTTCCTCGCGCCCCTGGTTTCGCGTCCTCTGGTCCCGCCGGTCAGGCGTCCTCGTGCCACTCGGTGGAGAGGACGCCCATCTGGACCTGGTCGTGCCAGCTGCCCGCGCGGAAGACCGCTTCGCGGCGGCGGCCCTCCTCGGTGAAGCCGGCTCGGCGGTAGGCGGCGAGGGCGCGGGTGTTGTAGCCGTTGACGGTGAGTTCGATGCGGTGGAGGCCGAGTTCGGCGAAGCCGTAGCGGATGGTGGTGCGCAGGACGTCGGTGCCGAGGCCGCGGTCCTGGTGGGGCGGGCCGATGATGATGGCGAGGGTGGCGCAGCGGTCCTTGGGGGTGGCGCCGTAGAGGGTGACGTGGCCGGCCAGGTCGCCGGTGTCGAGGGTTTCGACGGAGAGGCCGAGGTCGGTGCCGGTGTTCTGGCTCCAGGAGCGGAACATGTCGGCGAGCCGGGCGTCGGGCTGGGGGTGGACGGGGCCGGTGACCTGCTGGATCGCGAGGCCGGGCTCGCGCCACCAGGCGGTGAGGCGGGGGAGGTCGGTCTCGCGGAGCTCCCTGAGCCGGACGAGTCTGCCGCTGAGCGGATCGGTCATGCGGGGTGGTCCTGTTCCGTGATGAGGGCGTTTCAGGCGAGCTGGGCGGCCTGCAGGCCGGCGTACGGGCCGCCGGTGCGCAGGAGTTCGGCGTGCGAGCCGACCTCGGCGATGCGTCCGTCGCGCATGACGACGATCCGGTCGGCGCCGCGGATGGTGGAGAGGCGGTGGGCGACGACGAAGACGGTGCGGCCGCGCACCAGGCGGGCCAGGGCCTGCTGGACGAGCGCCTCGGAGCGGGAGTCCAGGGCGGAGGTGGCCTCGTCCAGGACCAGCACGCGCGGGTCCCGGATCAGGGCGCGGGCGATGGCCAGGCGCTGCTTCTGGCCGCCGGAGAGGCGGGCGCCGCGTTCGCCGACCACGGTGTCGAGGCCGTCGGGGAGGCGTTCGATGAACTCGAGGGCGTTGGCGTCGCGCAGGGCGGCGAGCACGGTCTCCTCGGGGACGTCCTTCATGCCGTAGGTGACGTTCTCCCGGATGCTGCCCTCGAACAGGATGGACTCCTGCGGGACGACGGAGAGGAACGTGCGGTAGGAGCGCAGGTCCAGCTCCTCCATGTCGCGGCCGTCGAGCAGGATCCGGCCCTCGGTGGGGCGCAGGAAGCCGATCACCAGGTTGAGGACGGTGGACTTACCCGCGCCGGACGCGCCGACCAGGGCGATGGTCTCGCCGGGGCGGACGGAGAGGTCGAAGCCGGTGACGGACGGGGCGTCCGCGCCGGGGTAGCTGTGGCCGACACCCTGGAAGTCGATCCGGCCGGTGACGCCCGTGACCTCCGCCTTGCCGGAGTTCTCCTCCAGGTCGGGGGCCTGCAGCACCTCGCCGGCCGAGCGGACCGAGGCCAGGCCCTTGCCGAGCTGCGGGGTGAGGGTGAGCAGGGTGGTCACGGAGCCGGTGAGGGAGGAGAAGTAGGCGCTGAGCATGACGACGGCGCCGGGGGTGACGTCCATCCAGCCGTAGTAGGCGACCAGCGCGGAGCCGGCCAGGCAGCCGACGCCGATCGCGTTGAGCAGGATCCAGGACATCGAACCGAAGCGGCCGTTGAGCAGGTCCAGGCGCAGGCCCTCGTCGAGGACCCGGCCCAGGGTGCGGTCGACCCGGCGCAGCGCGGTGCGCTCCAGGCCGTGCGCCCGGGTGATCGGGATCAGGGTGGTCATCTCGCCGATGCGGGAGGAGAGTTGCTCGACCTCGCGGCGGAAGGACTCGTTCTGGCTGCGCAGCCGCTCGCGCAGCCGGACCACCAGCAGGGCGCTGGCGGGGACGAGGACCAGGAAGACCGGCAGGAAGGCGGGGGTCTGGACCGCGATCACGACCAGGCCGCCGAGCAGGGTGGCGATCGCGGCCAGGCCGTTGTCGGCGGTCTGCTGGGAGGCGGTCTCGATGCCCTCGACGTCCCGGATCACCTTGGCCTGCAGGACGCCCGCGCTGACCCGGGAGTGGTAGCCGATGGACAGTTGCTGCATCCGGTGGCACAGCGCGGAGCGCAGCCGGGTGCCCATCCGGCGGATCGAGCCGTGCATCCAGTGCACGTACAGCATGTGCAGGGGCAGGTTGAGCAGCAGGATGGCCAGCAGGACGGCGGAGTTCCACCACAGCACGGATATGTCGCGGTGCTTGACCACCACGTCGACGATGTTGGCGGTGATCAGCGGCAGCAGCCAGACGGGGGCGTGCTTGGCGAAGAAGACGCCGACCGCGCCGAGGACCCGGGTGCGGTCGGGGCGGAAGAGGAACAGCAGGGTGCGGACGGGGTGCTCGCCCCGGTAGCGGTGGCTGAGCGATCCGTCGGGCAGGGCCATGGGGGGACTCCAGTACGGGGACGAGCGGGGCGGTGCCGTCCCATCCTTCCAGCGGGCGGGGGCGCCGGGGCTGTCCGCAACCGGACAGTGATACTCCACGGACGGACGTGTTCTCCGGCGCCCCGGAGCGGATCCGGGAACGGGTGAAACATCCCGGCGCCCCGGACCGTCATAGGGCGGATCGGGCGAGGGGAGAGAACGTGGGCACGGCGCGACGGCAGGCCGCCATGGAGGAGGAGTTCGTCGCGTTCGCGACGGCCCGGTCCGGGCAGCTCTACCGCTCGGCGTACTTCCTCACCGGCGGGGACACCCACCTGTCGGAGGACCTGGTGCAGGACACCCTGGGGCAGATGTACGCGCACTGGCACCGGCTGAACCGGCCGAGCTGGGCCGGGCGGATCGACAACCCGGCCGGGTACGCGCAGACCGTGCTGGTCCGGGCGTACCTGACCCATCAGCGGCGGCGCAGCAGCAGCGAGCGGCCCAGCCGGCTGCTGCCGGAGGTCGCCGAGGACGGGCCGGACTCGGCGCTGCGGCTCGCGCTGGTCGAGGCGCTCTCCCAACTGCCGCCCCGGGACCGGGCGGTGGTGGTGCTCAGGTACTGGGAGGACCGCAGCGTGGAGGAGACCGCGGCGATCGTGCGGGACAGCTCGGCGGCGGTGCGGACCAGGTGCTCGCGGGCGCTGGCCAAGCTGCGCGGGCTGCTGGGCGGGGACCTGGCGGAGCTGGTGGCGCGGTGAACCCGGAGCACGACGGACGGAGCGGGGCAGTGGACGGCTGGACGGACGGCGCGGCGCGCCACGGGGACGGCGGGGACGGGGAGTTCGAGGTGCAGTTGGGGGCGGCGTTCGGGCTGACGGGCGGCGGGCCGGGGCCGGAGGTGACGGCCCGGCTGGTCGACGGCGGGCTGGCCGCCGGGCGGCGGCGCAAGCGGGCCCGGCGGCGGCGCACGGTGCTGCTGGCGGGGGCGCTGACCGCGGCGATCGCGGTCGGGGCGGGGGTGCTGGTGGCGCCGCGCGACCTCCCCGGGGAGCGGACCTCGGCGGTGGAGCTGGCCCACGCGGGCCCGGACCCCGTCCCGGCGCCGCTGTCCGACGGGGCGACGGTGCTGCTGGTCGGCACCGACGACGCCCGGGACGCGCGGGGCGAGCCGGTGCCGGAGGAACTGCTCCGCGGCGACCTGCACAGCGGCGCGGCGGGCGCGGCGGCCAGGGCGGGCGTCACCGACACCCTGATGCTGGTGCACATCCCGGCGGGCGGCGGCGAGGTGCGGGAGCTGTCGCTGCCCCGGGACGTGGTGGTCCAGGACACCGACGGCAGGGCGGTGGCGCTCAACCAGGTCTACCCGAACGCCGAACGGACCGCGCTGGAGAGCCTGGGCCGTGACGGCGTGGCGGGCGACGCGCTCCGCACCCGCGCCCAGGAGGCGGGGCGCCTGGCGCTGCTCAAGTCGGTGGAGCGGCTGACCGACGTCCGGGTCGACCACTACGCGGAGGTGTCGATGGTCGGTTTCTACCGCACCGCGCAGGCCCTCGGCGGCGTCCCGGTCTGCCTGAACCACCCGGTGGACGACCCGTACAGCGGGGCCCGCCTCCCGGCCGGGCGGCAGGAGCTGGGGGCCGCCCAGGCGCTCGCCTTCGTCCGGCAGCGGCACGGCGTCGGCGGGGGCAGCGACCTGGAGCGCACCCGGCGGGCCCAGGCGTTCCTGGCGGGGGTGGTGGAGAAGCTGCGCTCCGGCGGGACGCTGACCAGCGCCGCCCGGCTCGACGCCCTGTACCGGGCGCTGGACGACAGCCTGGTGGTGGACCAGGGCTGGAACCCGGTGGACTTCGTCCGCCAGGTCCCGGCGCTGGCCGCCGGGCGGGGCGCCCTCCGGACGCTGCCGGTGACCGAGGACGACGGCGACAACGGCTTCCTGGCGGTGCGGGGTGCGGCCCGGAGCATCCTGCTGGGCGACGACCCGGCGTCCTCGACGCCGCCCGGTGCGTCGGCCTCCCCGGCGCCGTCCGCCGACGGCGGTCCCGCGGTCGTGCGCTACCTGCCGGAGCCGGTGGAGCTGGGCGGGGTGCCCTGCGTGGACTGACGGTCGGCGCGGGGCGGGGCTCAGCCGAGCGGCGTCCAGCCCCAGGGGCGGGGCCCGTGCTCGCCGAGCAGGCAGGCCAGGCGGTAGCGGGCCTGGGCGCGGTGGCGCGGGTCGGTGCCGGACTGCTGCAGCGCGTAGCAGGTGAGCCGCAGTTCGCGGATGTCGCGGAGCACCGGGTAGCCGGGCGACTCGGTGACGTCGGCGCCGTACGCGGCGCAGAACGCGGCGTACGTCCCGGGCGGGACGGTGCCGAAGGTGTGGCGGCCGACGGCGGTGGTGGTCAGGTCCCACTCGACCGGGCCGAGCGCGGTGCGTTCGAAGTCCAGCAGGTGGGCGGCGGTGGCGGTGACCGCGAGGTTGCCGCTCCAGGCGTCGCCGTGGACGACCCGCGGCTCCCCGGCCGGGAGGGCGATCTCCCGCCAGGCGGTGCGCAGTTCGGCCAGCCGGGCGTGCAGCCGTCGGCGGTGCGGGCGGTCCAGGTCGGCGGCGTCGATCCGCTCGGGGAGCCGGACGAACGGGTCGAGGGCGCCCAACTCGGCCTCGGGCGGCGGCAGTCGGTGCAGGCGGCGCAGCGCGGCGGCCAACTCGGTCGCGGTGCCGGGCCGGTGCGGCGGCAGCTCGTACCAGAAGGTGGCCGGGCGGTCGCGGACGACCAGCGGCGCGGCCGGGTGGTCGAGCGGCCGGACGGCGGGCACCCGGTGTCGGCGCAGCCACCGGGCGACGGCCAACTCCTTCCGTGCCGCCGCGAGTTGGCCGGGCCGTCCGATCCGGGCGACCACCCCGCCGGGCAGCCGCCACAGGGTGTTCTCGCCCGCCCGGATCAGCTGCGCTCCGGCGCTGGGCCGCCCGGCGGCGGTGCAGGCTTCGGCGAGCAGGGCGGCAGGGGTGAGGCAGTCCACGTCTCGGCTCGTTCCGCTCGGCGTCCGGGGCCGCCGCCCAGTGTGCCGCGCGCCCCCGGCGGGGCAGGAAGGGCGTACGGGGGCACGCGGCCCGGGGCGCCCGGTACGCCGGAGGAGGTGTGGCGGGCCGGTGACGGGTCAGTGGCAGTTCTCGTCGATCTTGTACTGGAGGGCCCTGGGGTAGTCGTGCCGGCTGAGGCGGACGCGGGCGAGGACCGGGGCGTGGTTGAGGTCGTTGCCGGGGTCGGCGAGGTCGGCGAGGAGGGAGTCGAGCTCGGCGTGGGTGCTGAGTTCGAAGCCGTGCATCCGGTCCTTCTCCGAGCCGAAGACCTCCGCCAGCTTCTCGTAGCGCCACGGGTGCAGCACGTTGTAGAAGTCGGCCCCGTCGGACGGCTTCCCCTTGTAGTAGCAGGGGCTGACCAGCATCTGCTCGATGCCGTAGAAGCCCTCGTTGTCGAGGACGAAGACCACCGGCCGCAGATGGTGGCGGACGTGGGTGGACAGTTCCTGGCAGATCTCCTGGAACGAGCCGTCGCCGACGAAGACCAGCGGGCGCTTCAGCGGCTGCTGTCGGCCGAGCGCCACTCCGGTGGCCGCGCCGACGGAGTAGCCGATGGACAGCCAGCTGTTCTGCGCGAGGAAGCCGGCCCGTTCGGTGATGCGCAGGTTCATCGAGCCGAGCAGTGCGAACGCCGCGTCCGAGACCACCGTGAAGGGCGAGGGGGCTTCGGGGTCGCCGCCGGTGGCCTCGTGTTCCAGGAAGTGGTTGACGCGCTCGAAGAAGCTGTCGTAGGTCAGTTCGGTCCGGGCCCCGTACTCGGAGCTCAGCGAGTCCAGGAACTCGGCGGTGGTGGACGGGACGTCCAGGCCCGCCTCGCGGGCCAGCGCGAAGTGGTCGGCGGGGAACGTCCGGCCCGCCAGTGCGGTCTGCAACGCCGGTACGAACCGGCCGAGTTGGACGTCCGGAAAGTACTGGGCGCCGACGCTGACGCCGCCGCGGGCCGCCACGATCCAGTCGTCACCGATGGACTGCTCGCCGTTGAGGTTCTTGGACGTGGACCACGTCCCCAGGCCGATCCGGCAGCCCGCGTTCTTGAAGGCCCGGCGGATCTCCGGCAGGCTCGCCTTGCCGTTGTAGACGCCGGCGAACCGCGGATGCCGTTCGGACACCACGGACTTGGCGCCGACCGTGGTGCAGAACTGCATCTCGGTGGCCTCGACGAACTCCAGGAGTTCCCGCTCCAACCGGTGGTGCACGAGTTCCTCGCCCGCCCAGACGATCGGCGTGCCGAACTCCGCGATCAGTTCCACCGCCGCCGCGACGGCCTTGTCCAGGATGCTCCGGTTCCGCTCGGTGAACGGCCGTTCGTGCGCCCGGAGCCGCCCTTGCGGGGCGTCGCAGGGCGCCCGCCAGAGGTCCTCCATGACCTCCAGGTAGACCGGCTTGCGCTCGGTCAGGCAGGCGGTGATCGCGCTGTCGATCTGCGAGGGCGCCAACCCCGGGTTGGACAGGACCTGCGCGTCCACCGTGACCTGTCGGTAGACCTCCAGGTTGCTCTCCCGCCGCGGGCTCATGTGGGTGGTCAACAGGCCCACCGCCTGGAAGTTGAGCCACTGCTCGTAGGACGGCGCCCCGTTGATCACGATCAGCGGGACGTCCTCGACGTACGCGCCACCGACCGCGTTGAGCAGGCTGAACGCGCCCACGCTGTACGTCACCCCCACAGCGGCGACGCCCTGCTCGGGCCGGTCGGCGTCGGCGTCGGCGAGCCGCACCCGGGCGTAGGCGTCGGCGGCGTAACCGGCTCCCAGCTCGGTGGGGGTGCCGACCCAGCGCACCGCGGTGGTCTCCTGCATGACCGTCAGGAACGGTCCGAGCAGGTCGCCCGGCACGCCGAAGACGTGGCGGATGCCCAACTGTTCGAGCCTGGTCGCCAGGTAACGGCCGACCGTCCATTCGTCAGTGCTGCTCATCGGCGTGCTGCCTCCTCGTGGTGGTGCCGGCGGAGCTCGACCGGGCGCACTCGACCGTGCGGCGGGGCGGGCGGAGGCCCTGGCCACGCTCGGGCTCCTCGGGTACGGGCGGATTCGATCACCCGAGGTCATCGATCCGGCACCCAACGTAACCGGGCCGCCCCGCCCGCCGCCAACGGGCATCGGCCTTCCGAAGCCCTTCGAAGCCTTTCGGCGGGCCGATCGTGTGTCATCGAACGGATTCCGGGGCCCGCTCCCGCCCCCCGTGGCGACCGGACGCAGGACCGGAGCCGGGCGGAGCCGCCACTAGGGCGCGTATCTGGTTGTGATCAATTTGCGGGTTCTGCCCTGGTGGTAGGCCCTGGTCCGGTAGATCGTGTTGTATGACGCGAGTGCAAC
>NZ_JBIAVO010000049.1:0-54047 GCF_042894345.1 Kitasatospora sp. NPDC001540 | reverse complement strand
CGTGATCCCCCCCCCGAGCGCCGGCGGGGGCCCCCCCCCCCCGCGCCGGCCCCCGCGCCGGGGCCCCCCGGCCCGCCCGCGCGGGGGGTTGGCCTCCACCCCCCCCCCCCCCCCCCCCGGGGCGGTGGGTCAGTCGGTGTACGAGTTCTTCCGGGTCGAGACGATCTGGTCGATCAGCCCGTACTCCAGCGACTCCTCGGCGGTGAGGATCTTGTCGCGCTCGATGTCCTCGCGGACCTGGTCGACCGACTTGGTCGAGTGCTTGGCCAGCATGGTCTCCAGCTGCTCGCGCATCCGGAAGATCTCCCGGGCCTGGATCTCCAGGTCCGACACCTGGCCGCGGCCGGTCTCGGTGTACGGCTGGTGGATCAGCACCCGGGCGTTCGGCAGCGCGAGGCGCTTGCCGGGGGTGCCCGCGGCCAGGATCACCGCGGCGGCCGAGGCGGCCTGGCCCATGCAGACCGTCTGGATGTCCGGCTTCACGAACTGCATGGTGTCGTAGATCGCGGTCAGCGCGGTGAACGAGCCGCCGGGCGAGTTGATGTAGAGCGAGATGTCCCGGTCCGGGTCCATCGACTCCAGGCAGATCAGCTGCGCCATGATGTCGTTCGCCGAGACGTCGTCCACCTGCGAGCCGAGGAAGATGATGCGCTCCTCGAACAGCTTGGCGTACGGGTCGTACTCGCGGATGCCCTGCGAGGTGCGCTCGACGAAGCGCGGGACGATGTAGCGGCCCTCGGCTCGCATGTCCTCCAGGCGGGCCTTGGCGCCCGACAGGCTGGGGATGTTCATGGTTTCTGGTCCTCCGAAGCGTGCGGTCAGGAATGCGTTGCCGGTCAGCCGGCCAGGCCGGCGCCGGTGCCGCCGCCGCCCGGGACGTCCGCGGCGCTGTGCATGATCTCGTCGATCAGGCCGTACGCCTTGGCCTCCTCCGGGGTGAACCAGCGGTCGCGGTCGGAGTCCGCGGTGATCTGGTCGAAGGACTGGCCGCTGTGGAAGGCGATGAGCTCCGACATCCGCTTCTTGGTGCGCAGCAGCTGCTCGGCCTGGATCCGGATGTCGGTGGCGGAGCCGCCGAGGCCAGCGGAGGGCTGGTGCATCAGGATGTTGGCGTTCGGCAGCGAGAAGCGCTTGCCCTTGGCGCCCGCGGTCAGCAGGAACTGGCCCATCGACGCCGCCATGCCCATCGCGATGGTCACCACGTCGTTCTTGATGTACTGCATGGTGTCGTAGATCGCCATGCCGGCCGAGATGGATCCACCCGGGGAGTTGATGTAGAGGTAGATGTCCTTGTCCGGGTCCGCCGCGAGCAGCAGCAGCTGGGCGGTGATCTTGTTGGCGATGTCGTCGTCGACCTGCTGGCCGAGGAAGATGATGCGCTCGTTGAGCAGCCGGTTGTAGACCTGGTCGCCCAGGCCGCCACCCACGTCGCCGCCGGCGGCGTGCGGTGCCATCAGGCCAGGCATCTGCATCTGCGGGAACGTCACTTAGCCACCTGCTCAGTCGATCTGTGTGTGTCGCTGTTCAACGACCCTAACGCGCAGGCCCCGTCGCTGAATCCCCCACGCAGAACTGTTCGCTGTGAGCGCAGGGTGAGCGGCACGGGCGCGCACCGCCGGTGCCGGGACAAGCCGAACGGGCCCGGACACCGTGCGGTGTCCGGGCCCGTTCCCGGAGTCGGTGGCCCGCCGGTGGACCGGCGGTCATGAGGCTCAGGCCTCGGCGGACTCCTCGGAGGTCTCCTCCGCGGCGGCCTCGGTGGACTCGGCGGCCTCGGTGGTCTCCTCCTCGTCGTCCTCGAAGGAGACGGTCTCGCCGTTGGTGTCGGTGACCTTGGCGGCCTCGACCACCAGGGCCAGCGCCTTGCCGCGGGCGACCTCGCCGACCAGGAGCTGCACCTGGCCGCCCTGGACGACCTGCTGGGCGAACTGGTCCGGGGTCAGGCCGGAGCCGGCGGCGCGACGGATGAGGTGCTCGGTGAGCTCCTCCTGGTTGACGCCCAGCTCCTCGTTCTTGACGATCTGGTCCAGCACGAACTGGGTCTTGATGCCCTTCTTCGCCTGCTCCTCGGTCTCCTTCTCGTAGTCCTCGCGGGACTTGTCCTGGGAGGCGAGGTAGGTGTCGAGGGTCAGGCCCATCGGCTCCAGCTGGTGGTGCTCCAGGTTGTGCTTGCGGGTGCCGATCTCGTCCGCGAGCAGCTTCGCCGGGTACTCCATCTCGACGCGCGCGAGCAGCTCGTCGAGGACCTTCTCCTGGGCCTGGGTGGCCTGGTCGAACTCCTTCATGCGCTCCAGGCGCTTGACGGAATCGGCGCGGAGCTCCTCCAGGGTGTCGAACTCGCTCGCCAGCTGCGCGAACTCGTCGTCCAGCTCGGGGAGTTCCTTCTCCTGGACGGTGGTCACGGTGACGGTGACCTCGGAGTCCTTGCCGACCTGGGTGCCGCCCTTGAGGGTGGTGGTGAAGGTCTTGGACTCGCCGGCCGACAGGCCGATGACGGCCTCGTCGATGCCGTCCAGCAGGCGGCCGGAGCCGATCTCGTAGCTCACGCCGGTGGCGGTGCCGTCCTCCGGCACCTCACCGTCGACCTTGGCCTCCAGGTCGATCACGACGATGTCGCCCTCGGCGGCGGCGCGCTCGACGTCCTTGACGGAGGCGAAGCGCTCGCGCAGCTGCTCCAGGGACTTCTCGACGTCCTCGTCGCTGACCTCGATCGGGTCGACCACGACCTCGATCTCGGAGAACTCGGGCAGGGTGACCTCGGGGCGCACGTCGACCTCGGCGGTGAACTTGAGGTCCCCGCCGTCGGCCAGGTTCTCGACACCCTCGATCTCGGTGATGTCGGGCTGGCCCAGAACGTCGATCTGGCCCTCGTCGACGGCCTGCGTGTAGAAGCGCGGAAGCGCGTCGTTGACGGCCTCCTCCAGCACCGCGCCACGACCGAAGCGCTGGTCGATCACCTTGTTCGGGATCTTGCCCTTGCGGAAGCCCGGAACGGTGACCTGCTGGTTGATCTTCTTGTACGCCGCGTCGAGGCTGGGCTTGAGCTCCTCGAAGGGCACCTCGACGGTGAGTCGAACCCGAGTGGGGTTCAGAGTCTCGACGGCGCTCTTCACGGTTGGGTCTCCTAGGGGGCTTGCGGTCAGGGCGATAGGCGGTTGGGGCTGCATTGCTGTCCGTACTACCGCCAGCGATCCATCCTACCGGTACCACGAAAGCGACTGTGCCCGGCACCTGGGTGGACGGAGGACGGGGAGCGACTGCCGCTCCGGCCCCGCCGCAACGACAACAGGGCCCCGCCCGCTGACGAGACCCTGCCGCACACGGTCGGGGTGACCGGATTCGAACCGACGGCCTTCCGCTCCCAAAGCGGACGCGCTACCAACCTGCGCCACACCCCGTGCTGCCGAGCAGAAGAGTACACGTCGACCCGCCCCCGGCCGGGGCGATATCGGCGAGCGACAACGGCGGAAGGAGTGTGCAATCCACCGACCCGACCAGGTACGCTGGGCCCGTCCGCACCGCCCGCAGGGTGGCGGCGGACGTTGCGTTGCGGGTGTAGCTCAATGGTAGAGCCCCAGTCTTCCAAACTGGTCACGCGAGTTCGATTCTCGTCACCCGCTCCACGAGAAGGCCCCGACCGCAGTGCGGTCGGGGCCTTCGCCGTTCCCGGGCCGCGGGCGCGGCTCCCCCGCCGTTCCCCGCGCGTCCCCGGAAAGCCCGAAGGCCCCGCGCAGCGGATCGCGGGGCCTTCGGGTGGTGCCGGGGGTCAGACGTTGACGCCGTGGGCCGCCAGGTAGGCGACGGGGTCGATGTCGGAGCCGTAGTCCGGGGTGGTGCGGATCTCGAAGTGCAGGTGCGGGCCGGTCACGTTGCCGGTGGCACCGGAGAGGCCGATCTGCTGGCCGGCGGTCACGGACTGGCCGGCCGAGACGGAGATCGAGGACAGGTGCGCGTACTGGGCGTACTTGCCGTCGGCGAGCTTGATGACGACCTGGTTGCCGTAGGCGCCGCCGTTGCCGGCCGAGACCACGGTGCCGTTGGCGACGGCCTTGAGGCTGGTGCCGGTGGCGACCGGGAAGTCGATGCCGGTGTGGTAGCCGCTGGACCAGTTGGAGCCGGCCACCTTGTAACCGGTGGTGACGCTGCCCGGCGCGGGGGCGACGTAGCCGGAGGAGGAGCTCGCGGCGGAGCTGCTGCCCGAGGTGGTGGCGGTGGTGGCGGTCGACGACTTCGCGGCGGACGAGGACGAGGAGGACGACGAGGTGGTCGACTTCTGCGTCTGCGTCTGGGCCTGCGTCCGGGTCTTCGCGGTGGTGGTGCCGCTCGACTTGGTCGAGGTCTTCGGGGCCGCGGTGGTGGCCGCGGCGTCCGAGGAGGACGGGGTCGTCGCGGCGGCCACGCCGTTGACGGTCAGCTGCTGGCCCGGGTAGATCAGGTTCGGGTTGCCGCCGATGACCGAGCGGTTGTCCTGGTAGAGCTTCTCCCAGCCGCCGTCCACGTTCTTCGCGGTGGCGATCTTGGAGAGGGTGTCGCCGGACGCGACCTTGTAGGTCTGCGCGGCGGCCGGGGCGGCCTGCCCGGCGGTGGTGGCGGTGGTGTCGGCGACCGGGGTGGCGTCGACCGAGACGTTGGCCCACTGGCGGCCGCCGTCCTGGTGGTCGGCGGTGCCGTGCGCGGAGGCGGCGCTGACCGGGAGGCCGACCGCGGCGCCGACGACTCCGGCGGCGATGGCGATGCGGGCGACGGTGGCCAGGCGCGGCTTGCGGTGCTTGCCCTGAGCGGACATGAAGCTGTTCCTCTCCGACGCCTACGAGGTGAGCTGTCGGGTTCGGGCGAGAGTTGCCCGGCCGCGTTCTCCGCGGCTTCACCCCGAGCCGGTCCCGTGCGTTCCGGATCCGGCGTACTACCTGTGGTTCCCCCGCTCCTGCCGTGGCGTGGTGTCTGGTCGGCACCGGACGGCGGCAGGACTAGGCGTTCCGCTCGGTGGCCCACCCGGCCGATGTCCGGGTTGCGGAGGAAGCAAAACCCACGGCTCGCGGAGCTGGCAAGCGCCGAAAGGCCCCGTCCCCGGGATCGGGAGGGGGCTGACGGTCCGCCAGGTCACGCTGTGCCGCCACCGGGCTGCGCAGTGCGTACGGGATCATGACGGTGCGCCCACGAACGGCGTACGGTGGGCGACTTCGGCCACCGTGCGCGCCCGGGCGCTGACCTGGCGTGACGGTTCGGGTGACCCTGGTCACCCGCGTATGGGACTTCCGGTCGGCCGGAGGGGGACTTCCGTCCTCCGGAGGGCGTTCTCCGGGGTCGGGCCGGTCAGCCCGCGATGCCGGAGATGGCCTTGGAGACGGACTCCAGGAACTGGCTGATCGGGGCGGCCATGTTCGACTGGTTGAGCATGAAGCCGAACAGGGCCGCGATGACGGCGTGGCCGGGCTTCAGTTGCTTGTTGCGGATGAAGATCGCAACGATGATGCCGAACAGGACCAGGGCGGAGACGGAGAAGGCCACCGGACTCACTTCCTCGATTCGTGGCGGGGATTCGGGTCGGAACCGGCGACGGCTCCGGGCGGAAACCGGCCCGTGCCCCCCGTGTCCCCACCACTCCATCCGGACTCAGTGTGGTCGCTCGTGCGGAGTGCGTAAAGGACTTGCCCCGTCCCCCGGGGCCCCAACCCGCGCGGCAGGGCTGATTTTCGCCGACCGTGACGATAGCGGACGGGTTCTGACGGCCCGTCGGCGGGAGGCGGTCCGCCGCGGTGGCGGCGGCAAAGCGGCAGGCAGACCGGTTACCCGGCCACGGGCCGGGTATGCCAGGGGAATTGGCCGAAGATCAACGTCCGGGTTTGACACTCCGTGGGCACCTCGTGCACACCGTTCCTCCGCGCCGGGCTGTGCGGTCGGCGGCGGTCGACGGGGGTCAGCGGCGCCAGACCAGCAGCACGGCGCGGTCGTCGTTGACGTGCTTGGCCACGCTGTCGATCAGCCGGACCGCGGCCCCGGAGCGCCCGGCCACCGGGGTGGTGGCGACCAGCCGGTCGGCCTCGCCCATCAGCCGGTCCATGCCCTCGCCCAGGTCCCGGCCGGGGATCTCCACCATGCCGTCGGTGCACAGCATCAGCACGTCGCCGGGGCCCAACGTACCGCGCACGCCTTCGAACTTGGCGCCGTCGTAGACGCCGAGCAGCGGGCCCTCGGCCTCCTTGACCTCCCAGTACCCGGCCCCGGCGAGCCGGTGCATGCCGGGCAGGTGCCCGGCGGAGAGGAGTTCGTACTCGCCGGTGTCCAGGTCGAGGACGAGGTGGACGGCGGTGGCGAAGCCCTCGGCCCAGTCCTGGCGCAGCAGGTAGCCGTTGGCGGCGGGGAGGAAGTCGTGGGCGGGCAGCGAGCCGAGCAGTCCGCCGAAGGCGCCGGAGAGCAGCAGGGCGCGGCTGCCCGCGTCCATGCCCTTGCCGGAGACGTCGGCGAGGACGACCTCCAGCACCCGGCCGCCGGGGCCGGTGCGGGCGGCGACCATGAAGTCGCCGGAGAAGGACTGACCACCGGCCGGGCGCAGCGCGGTGTCGGTGTGCCAGCCGTCGGGCAGCCGCGGGACGCGGCCCTGCACCCGGATCCGCTCGCGCAGGTCGAACAGCATGGTGGAGCCGCCGCGCCAGGGGACGCCGATCCGGCGGCGGAACTGGGCGACCAGCAGCCCGGCGACGCCGACCGCGCCGACCACCAGGGCGGCGCCGGGGGTGACGCCGTGGGTGTACGCCTCGGGGCGCTGGCTGGCCACCCGCTCCCCGGTGTGCACCACGGACTCGGTGACCAGGCCGCCCGCCGCGACGGCGTACAGCAGCACCAGGGTGCCGGGGCGCAGCAGCAGCGCGCCCGCCAGGATCGGCAGGACCAGGGCGGTGGGCGGGGCCCAGTCGGGGACGAGGACGTTGAGCAGCACCAGCAGCGGGACGGCCAGGGCGAGCGCGGCGAAGGCCCACCAGTCGGCGCCGTCGCCGCGGAAGTAGTCGACGCCGGTGCGGCGCAGCCTGCGCCGGGCCCGGTACAGCGCCGCGCGCAGCCGGGCCGTCACGGGTTCGCGGGACGGTCGGCCGTCCCGGCCCGTCGCACTGGGACGCGCGCTGCCGGCCATGGGGACCGACCTTATCCACCGCCGGTGCCCGCGTCGACGGGGTGGGTGGCACCGGGTGCAGCGGGAGTGCCACGCCCGGCGGGTTTCGGCCGCCCGGGCCCGGACGGCGGCGTCCGGTTATTCGCTCGTCGGGGCCGGAGACGGCTGGTAGGGGGGGTTCGTGGCGATTCGACACCCCGAGTTGACCGTACGTCCGCTGCGCGCCGAGGAGTGGGAGACCTGGCACCGGAACGTGGAGGTGGCCTTCGGCGGTGACGAGGAGGCGCCCGGGGCCCGGGAGTTGTGGCGGCGGCTGATCGACGCGGAGCGCACGCTGGTGGCCTGCGCGGACGGGCGGGTCGTGGGCGGGACGACGTCGTTCGACTTCCGGCTGGTGGCGCCGCGCGGCCCGGCCTCCTGCGTGCGGACCGACGGAGCGGCCGAACTGGCGCTGGACGTGCGCGAGTTGGGCTCGGTGTACCTGGGCGGCGGTTCGCCGGCGGCGCTGGCCGCGGCGGGCCTGGCGCGGGAGCTGCGGCCGGGGGCGCTGGAGCCGGCCTCGGCGGCGTTCCGCTCGGGTCTCGAGCCCTGGCGGCCGCACGGCATCTGAGGGACGGCTGCGCGGGGGACGCCCGGGCGGGCGTCCCCCGTCGGCTCAGCCCTGCGGGTGGTGGGCCGGAATCGGCGGGAGCTCGCCGGTGGTCTCGTAGTCGGAGAGCATCTCGATCCGGCGGGTGTGCCGCGGCTCGCCGCTGTACGGGGTGTTGAGGAAGATCTCGACGAACTTGGTGGACTCCTCGACGGAGTGCATCCGGCCGCCGATCGAGATCACGTTGGCGTTGTTGTGCTCGCGGCCGAGGGCGGCGGTCTGCTCGCTCCAGGCGAGGGCGGCCCGGACGCCCTTGACCTTGTTGGCGGCGATCGCCTCGCCGTTGCCGGAGCCGCCGATCACCACGCCCAGCGACTCGGGGTCGGCGGCGGTGCGCTCGGCCGCCCGGAGGCAGAACGGCGGGTAGTCGTCCTCGGCGTCGTAGACGTGCGGGCCGCAGTCGACCGGTTCGTGACCGGCCCCCTTCAGCCACTCGACGAGGTGGTTCTTCAGTTCGTATCCGGCGTGGTCGGAGCCCAGGTAGACGCGCATGCCCACGAGTGTGACATGCCGCCGGGTCCGCTCCCCGACGGGGGCGCGGACCCGGCGGCGGTGACGCTGCGTCAGCGGCGGCCGAGCAGCTTCCAGGTGAGCGGCAGGGCGCCCATCGCGAGCACCATCTTGAGCACGTCGCCGACCAGGTACGGGTACAGGCCGAGGTGGGCGGCCTTCGCCAGCGGGACGTCCAGGGCGAAGGCCAGGTAGGGGACGCCGACGGCGTAGATGGCCAGGCTGCCCAGCGCCATCGCGCCCGCGGTGCGCAGCGGGCTGCGGTCGGCGCCGCGGCGGGCCAGCGCGCCGGTCAGCGCGGCGGCGACCACGAAGCCGATCACGTAGCCGAGGGTGGCCAGGCCGGCGCCCGAGGTGCCCTGGGCGAACCAGGGCAGGCCCGCCATGCCCGCCGCCAGGTAGAGGCCGAGGGCGGCGGCGCCGCGGCGGGCGCCGAGCGCGGTGCCGACCAGCAGCGCGGCGAAGGTCTGCCCGGTGACCGGCACCGGCGAGCCGGGGACGGGCACCGAGAGCTGGGCGGCCAGGCCGGTCAGCGCGGCGCCGCCGGTCACCAGCGCCAGGTCGCGGGCGCGGGCACCGAGCCGGGTGGAGGCCTGCGGCAGCAGGTCGGCGAGGACGGCGGTGGACGGTGTCGGCGCGGCGATGGCCATGGCTGCTCCCTGGGCTCCGGTGCGGGTGATCACCTGCGAACCTACGCGCTGTCAGGTGCTTCGCGCCGCGTCGGCCGTGACAAAAGCCGACCGCTCCGGCTTGTCGGATCCGGCCTGTGACCGGGCCCTCACCCTCGCTCCACGCGTCCGAACGGTCACCCTGTGTCAGTCTTCCGTCCGGATGGCGGTACCGCCTGGGATGTCCACATCCCTTGTCGAATAGTGGACAGACCCCCGTGAACACGGCCAACTCCGTCGAACAGTCTGGAATCGTCGCATGACCCGCACCCCCACTCCCGAGACCGCCCCCGCCCGGGAGCCGGCCGCCGAGGACGCGGGCCTGTCCCACGGGCTCAAGCAGCGCCACCTGTCGATGATCGCGCTCGGCGGCGTGATCGGCGCCGGGCTGTTCGTCGGCTCGGGCGCCGGGATCGCCGCGGCCGGGCCGGCCGTGGTGCTGGCCTTCGCCGCCTCCGGGCTGCTGGTGATGCTGGTGATGCGGATGCTCGGCGAGATGTCCGCGGCCCGTCCCGCCTCCGGCTCCTTCTCGGTGCACGCCGAGCGGGAGATCGCCCCGTGGGCCGGGTTCACCGTCGGCTGGCTGTTCTGGGTGCTGCTGTGCGTGGGCGTCGCGGTGGAGGCGATCGGCGCGGCGGGCATCGTCTCCGGCTGGCTGCCCGGCGTGCCGTCCTGGGCCTGGGTCGCGGTCTTCATGGCCTTCTTCTGCCTGACCAACCTGGCCGCCGTCCGCAACTTCGGCGAGTTCGAGTTCTGGTTCGCCGCGGTCAAGGTGCTGGCCATCAGCGCCTTCCTGGTGATCGGCGTGCTGGCGATCTGCGGCCTGCTGCCCGACGCCCCGGCCCCGGGGCTGAGCAACCTGACCGGCCACGGCGGCTTCCTCCCGAACGGGGCCGGCGGCCTGATCACCGGTCTGCTCGCCTCGGTCTTCGCGTACGGCGGCCTGGAGACCGTCACCATCGCCGCCGCCGAGTCGGCGGACCCGCGGCGCAGCGTGGCGGTCGCGGTGCGCACCGCGATGTGGCGGATCGCGCTGTTCTACGTCGGCTCGATGGCGGTGATCGTCACCCTCGTCCCGTGGGACGACCCGGCGGTGGTCAAGCCCGGCCCGTACGTCGCCGTGCTGGACACGCTGGGCATCCCGGGCGCCGCGCAGCTGATGAACGTGGTGGTGCTGATCGCGCTGCTGTCCGCGATGAACGCCAACATCTACGGCGCCTCGCGGATGGCGCACTCGCTGATCGCCCGCGGCCACGGCCCGGCCGGGCTGTCCCGGATCTCCGGCGGGGTGCCGCGGCGCGCGGTGCTGGCCTCCTGCGGGTTCGGGTTCCTGGCGGTGCTGCTCTCCTACTGGTGGCCGGAGACGGTGTTCTCCTGGCTGCTGAACATGGTCGGGGCCGCGGTCCTGGTGGTCTGGGCGTTCATCTGCGTGGCCCAGTTGCGGATGCGGCGCCACCTGTCGGCCGATCAGCTGCCGGTCCGGATGTGGGCCTTCCCGTACCTGACCTACCTGGCGCTGGCCGCGATCCTGGCGGTGCTGGTGCTGATGACGCTGGACTCCGCCAACCGCCTGCAGCTCTACTTCACGGCGGGGCTGACGCTGGCGCTGGCCGTGGTGGGCGCGCTGCGCGACCGCCGCCGCCGGGCGGTCGCCCCCTGATCGACGCGCCGGAGCCCCGCACCCCCGGTGGGGTGCGGGGCTCCGGCGCGTCGGCGGCTACTCGAAGGACGGGCCCGCGGTGCGGGTGCGCTTGATCTCGTAGAAGCCGGGGGTGGAGGCGACCAGGATCGTGCCGTCCCAGAGCCGGGCGGCGGCCTCGCCGCGCGGGGTGGGCGTGACGACCGGGCCGAAGAAGGCGACGCGGTCGCCGTCCGGGCCGTCGACGGCGATCACCGGGGTGCCGACGTCCTCGCCGACCAGGCCGATGCCCTCGGCGTGCGAGGCGCGCAGCGCCTCGTCGTACGCGTCGGTGTCGGCGGCGTCGGCCAGTTCCTCCGGCAGGTCGGCGGCGCGCAGCGCGGCGACGATCGTCTCGCGGTTGTTGGGCAGGCCCTGGTTGTGGAAGCGGGTGCCGAGCTCGGTGTAGAGCGGGCCCAGCACCTTCTCGCCGTGGGCCTGGGCGGCGGCGATCAGGACCCGGACCGGACCCCAGCCGGCGGCCAGCAGGTCGCGGTACTGCTCGGGCAGGTCGTCCCGGTTCTCGTTGAGGACGGACAGGCTCATCACGTGCCAACGGGTGTCCACCGGGCGGAGCTTCTCGACCTCCAGCATCCAGCGGGAGGTCATCCAGGCCCACGGGCAGATCGGGTCGAACCAGAAGTCGGCGATCTTGCGGGAGTCTGCGGTCGTCACTGACGGCGCCCTTCGGTCGGCGGTTCGGCGGTTCGGGGGTTCCCCTCCGGGGTGCAACTCCGGACCGGCCGCGATGATTCCTCCCCAGTGCAATGGCACAGGTGGGACGGCGTGAAAGGATGCCCCCGGAGGGGTGCCATGAACACTCCCAAACCGTGTGTTCCGTACAGAGGAGTGCCGACGTGCCGGGCAAGAACCTGAGCCGTGAGGAGGCCCGCGACCGGGCCGCGATCATCCGGGTGGAGAGCTACCGCGTGCACCTGGACGTCAGTGCGGCGGCCGACCCCGGCCGGCCCACCTTCCGTTCCACCACCCGGATCTCCTTCGACTGCGCCGAGCCGGGCGCGACCGGCTTCGCCGACCTGCTGGCCCCCGAGGTGGTCTCGGTCGAGCTGAACGGCATCGCGCTGGACGTGGCCGAGGTGTTCGACGGCGCCCGGGTGACGCTGCCGGTGCTGGCCGCGCACAACCGGCTGACCGTGGTCGCCGAGTGCGCGTACAGCCGCACCGGCGAGGGCCTGCACCGCTTCGTCGACCCGGTGGACGGCGAGACCTACCTGTACACCCACTACGAGCCGGCCGACGCCCGCCGGGTCTTCGCGAACTTCGAACAGCCGGACCTGAAGGCCCCGTTCACCTTCACCGTGACCGCCCCCGCCGCCTGGGACGTGTACGCCAACGCGGTGCACGAGCGGATCACCGAGGAAGGCGCCGCCCGCACCTGGGAGTTCGCGCCGACCCGGCCGATCTCCACCTACCTGACCGCCGTGGTGGCCGGCCCGTACCACGTGGTGCGCGACCACTACACGCGCGAACTGCCCGACGGCACGCTGCTGGAGATCCCGCTGGCCGCCACCTGCCGCCGCTCGCTCGCCCCGCACTTCGACGCCGACGAGATCCTCACCGTCACCAAGCAGGGCCTGGACTACTTCCACCAGGAGTTCGACTACCCGTACCCGTTCGGCAAGTACGACCAGTGCTTCGTCCCCGAGTACAACATCGGCGCGATGGAGAACCCGGGCTGCGTGACCTTCCGCGAGGAGTTCGTCTTCCGCTCGAAGGTCACCGAGGCCGCGTACGAGTCCCGGGCCAACGTGATCCTGCACGAGATGGCCCACATGTGGTTCGGCGACCTGGTCACCATGAAGTGGTGGGACGACCTGTGGCTGAAGGAGTCGTTCGCCGACTTCATGGGCTCCTACGCGCAGATCGCCGCGGGCACGGAGTACCGCTCCGCCTGGATCACCTTCGCCAACCGCCGCAAGGCCTGGGCGTACCGGCAGGACCAGTTCCCCACCACCCACCCGATCACCGCGGACATCCGGGACCTGGAGGACGCCAAGCTCAACTTCGACGGCATCACCTACGCCAAGGGCGCCTCCGTCCTCAAGCAACTGGTCGCCTACGTCGGCCCGGAGGCCTTCTTCGAGGGCGCCCGCGCCTACTTCAGGAAGCACGCCTTCGGGAACACCGTCCTGGAGGACCTGCTGGACGCCCTGGAGGAGACCGGCGGCCGCGACCTGCGCGCCTGGGCCGCCGCCTGGCTGCAGACCTCCGGCGTCAACACCCTGACCCCCGAGGTGACCTGCGACGCCGAGGGCCGGATCACCGAGCTGGCGGTCCGCCAGGACGGCGCGCCGCTGCGGCCGCACCGGATCGCGGTCGGCCTGTACGACCGGGGCGCGGACGGCGCGCTGGTCCGCACCGACCGCTACGAGCTGGACGTCGCCGGGGAGCGCACCGTGGTCGCCGGGGCGGCCGGGCGGGAGCTGCCCGCGCTGGTGCTGGTCAACGACGACGACCTGACGTACTGCAAGGTCCGCTTCGACGAGCACTCGCTGGAGACCCTGCGCACCGGCCTCGGCGACCTGGCCGACGGCACCGGCCCGGACGGCGGCAGCACTCCGAGCCTGGCCCGGGCGCTGGCCTGGTCCGCGGTGTGGAACCTGACCCGGGACGGTCTGATGCCCACCCGCGACTACCTCGACCTGGTGCTGCGCTTCGCCGGCCGGGAGTCCGACGTCGGCGTCCTGCAGTCCCTGCACCAGCAGGCCGCCACCGCGCTGGCGGTGTACGCCGACCCGGCCCACCGCGCCGAGTACGGCGCCGCGCTCGCCGAGTGCGCGCTGCGCGAGCTGTCGCAGGCCGCCCCCGGCAGCGACCACCAGCTCGCCTGGGCCCGGTTCCTGGCCGACACCGCCGAGCGCGCCGACCACCTGCGGCTGCTGCGCGGGCTGCTCGACGGCACCGGCCGGATCGACGGCCTGGACGTCGACCAGGAGCTGCGCTGGAGCTTCTGGCTGGCGCTGGCCGCGCACGGGGCCGCCACCGCCGAGGAGCTGGCCGCCGAACTGGCCCGCGACCACACCGCCAGCGGCCGCCGCCAGCAGACCCAGTGCCTGGCCGCGCTGCCCGTCCCGGACGCCAAGGCCGCCGCCTGGGCCGCGGTGGTCGACTCCGACGAGCTGCCCAACGCCCTGGTGGAGGCCCAGATCGCGGGCTTCAACCGGGCCGGGCAGCGGGAGCTGACCGCCCCGTACGCCGCGCCGTACTTCGAGCTGCTGGAGTCGGTCTGGGCGGAGCGCTCGATCGAGATCGCGATGCGGATCGTCGGCGGCTTCTTCCCGCGGTACCAGACCACCCCGCGGACCCTGGCCGCCACCGACGCCTGGCTGGACGCCCACCCGGACGCCGCCCCGGCGCTGCGCCGGCTGGTGCTGGAGTGCCGGGACGACCTGGCCCGGGCGCTGCGCGCCCAGGAGTGCGACGCCCGGTGACGCCGACGGGGCAACTCCCTCCTCCGGGGAGGGGGTTGCCCCGTGTGCGGGAGTGGCGCGGTTACTTCAGGGTGGCCGAGGTCAGACCCGCCTGGACCTGCCGCTGGAAGGACAGGTACACCACCAGCACCGGCAGCATCGCGATCGTCATGCCCGCGAACAGGCCGGGGAAGTCGCTGGCGTAGCCGGACTGCTGGGCCAGGTTCATCAGGCCCTGGGCCAGCATCGAGCGGTCCGGGTCGCCACTGCTCTGCTGCTGCATCAGGGTCAGCGGCAGCAGGTACTGGTTCCACTGGCCGAGCACGTTGAAGATGAACACGCTGATCAGGCCGGACTTCGCCATCGGCACCATGACCTGGAAGAACGCCCGGGTGTGCGAGCAGCCGTCGATCATCGCGGCCTCGTGGACGGCGCTGGGCAGCGACCGGAAGAACGAGTGCAGGAAGAACACGGTGAACGGCAGCGAGTAGGCCGTGTAGACCAGGATCAGGCCGGCGTACTGGTTCAGGCCGAGCCAGGGGATCGCCGCACCGAGGTTCTTCATCATGAAGAACAGCGGGACGAGCGCCAGGTAGACCGGGAACATCGCACCGGCCACGAAGAAGTAGTAGATGACCCGGTTGCCGCGGAACTCGTAGCGGGCCAGCACGTAGGCGGCCATCGAGCCCAGCAGCATGGTCAGGGTGAGCGAACCGGCCAGCACGATCACGGTGCTGACGAAGAAGTCGCCGATGCCCTTGTCCCAGGCGCGGGTGAAGGCGTCGAAGCCCCAGTGCGAGGGCCAGCTCCAGGCGCTGTCGCCGATCTCGGTGTTGTTCTTGAACGAGCCGAGGACGATCCAGATCAGCGGGACGATGATCAGCACGGCCCACAGGGCCAGGAAGCCGTGCGAGAAGACGTTGAGGATCCCCCCGCCGTCGGCGAAGCGCTGCTCCTTGCCGGGCTTGCGCGGCTTGTCGTTCCCTCCGCTGCGCTGGGCCGGGATTCCGGTGGTCGCGTCGGTGTTGGTGCTCATGCCGGGAACCTCAGAACTCGATCTTCTCGCGCCGGGTGACCCGGAGCGAGACGACGGACAGGACCAGGGTGATGAAGAAGATCACCACACCCATGGCGCAGGCGTAGCCGGCCTTGCCGTAGGTGATGAAGTTGCGCATCAGCAAGGTCGCCATGATCTCGCTGTGGTGGTCCGGGCCACCGCCGTAGTACGCGCCGGGGGTCATGGTGGAGACCAGGGCGAAGGCGTCCATCGCGGCGATCGCGAGGTAGACCCAGGCGGTCTGGATGCTCTCCCAGAGCAGCGGCAGCGTGATCTTGAAGAAGGTGGTGCCGCGCTGGGCGCCGTCCAGCAGGGCGGCCTCGTAGATGTCCTTCGGGATGCTCTGCATGGCGGCCGAGAACAGCACCAGGTAGAAGCCGACGCCGGACCAGACGATCACGCCCATGACGCACCACAGGCCGAAGGTCGGGTTGGACGCGAAGTCCCAGGGGTGCTTCTCGTCGACGATGCCGAGCGTGATCAGGACGCCGTTGAGCAGGCCGCCCTTGTCGGTCCGGTACACGCCCTGGAACAGCACCGACAGGATGGCGACCGAGAGCACCTGCGGGAAGAAGAAGACGACCTTGTAGAAGGCCGAGCCGCGCACGCCCTGCACGCCGCCGGTGCCGCTCCTGCCGCCCACGTTGAGCATGAAGGCGAAGAACAGCGCCAGCAGGATGGTGGCCAGCGGCAGCACGATCAGCAGCAGCAGGTTGTGCCGCAGCGCGCCGAGGAAGGCGCCGTCCTTGAACAGCGCGGTGTAGTTGTCCAGCCCGATGAAGTTCATCTCGGACGAGGCGCCGGACCAGTCGGTCAGCGAGTAGCCGAAGGTCTGCAGGTAGGGCCAGATGACCAGGGCGATGTACAGCGCCACGGGAACCACGAGGAACCCGAGGATGAAGGGTGTTTTACGGTGACGCATGGGAGCTGCTCCTGTCCGCCGACAGCCTGTGGTCAGACAGGCCTGGAACTGCGGTATCGCGTGGAACGGCCGGGGCCCGCGAGCGGGCCCCGGCCTTGCGGTGACAAGCCGTCGGCCTGCTGGTGGGTCAGACCTTCTTGGAGGTGGCGGCCTTGCCGCGGGAGACCCACTCCTCCGGGGTGATGCGCTTGTTGACCAGCTCGTTGGTGGCGTTCTCGACCTCGGCGTCGAACGCGGTCTGCAGGTCCTGGAAGCTGAAGTTGAAGGTGACGTCGCCGGCCGCCTTGACCGCGGCGGCCGAGGACTTGGTGCCCGGCTTGAGCGGGACGTCCGCGTTGACGCCGTCCTTCAGGACGGTGAGCGAGTTCGCGGTGGCCACGAACTTGGAGGAGCCGTCCTTGGTCAGCATCATGCGCAGGAACTCGAGGCCGCCGGCCTTGTTCTTGGCCTTGCTCGGGACCATGAACGGCTCGCCGGCGCCGGCCCACAGGGCGGTGGCGGGCAGCTTGTCGTTCGGCAGCGACGGGACCGGCAGGAAGGCCATGTCGAAGTCGGCCGGGGTGGAGGCCAGCATCTCGTTCTCCAGCCAGGAGCCGGACGGGATGAAGGCGGCCTTGCCCTGGCACCAGGCGGTCTGCGACTCGGTGTGGGTCATGCCGTTGGTGCCGGGAAGGAGGAAGTCGCCCTCCATGATCTTGTAGAACGCCTTGACGCCGGCCAGCACCGCCGGGTCGTCCCAGGCCGCCGTGTCACAGGCGTTGATCTTCTTGACCAGGTCCAGGCCGCCCTGCTTGGCGATCAGGCTGAAGATGATGTAGTTCGCGTAGTAGGGGTACTTGCCCTGGTGCGCGAACGGGGCGATGCCCGCGGCCTTGATGGTGCCGCAGAGGGTGATGAACTCGTCCCAGGTCTTCGGCGCGGTCCAGCCCTTGTCCTTGAAGAGCTTGGCGGAGTACCAGAGGCCGAACACGGTGTAGACGTAGTTCAGCGAGTACATCTTGCCGTCGATGGTGCCCTGCTCGACGGTGCCGGGCAGCAGGACGTCCTTGATCTTCTTGGACGGGTCGTCCAGGTACGGGGCCTCCAGCAGCACCGTCAGGTCGGTCAGCTGACCGGCGCTGACCAGGACGTCCGCCTTCATGGCCTGGGCGCCGGAGTTGTCGAACACGTCCGGCGGGCTGCCCGCGTTGAAGCGCGGCTGCAGCTTGCCGCTGATCTCCTGGGTGCCCAGGTGGGAGACGTTCGCGCCCGCGTAGGCCTTCTTGTAGGCGTCCTCGAAGACCTTGGCGTAGTCGTCGCCGTAGCCGCCCTTGAAGATCACGACGTCCAGCGCGTCGCTGGCCTTCACGCCGAACGGGTTCTTGCTGTCGCCACCGAGCGTCGGGGAGGCGCCCGACTTGTTGTCACTGCTGCCGGAACCACCGGCGCAGGCCGCGAGCAGCGAGGTGCCGCCCGCCGCGAGGACGGTGATCGCGGCCGCCCGCTTGAACAGGTCGCGACGGTTGTACTCAGTTGCAGAGCCCATGAGTGCCCTAACCCCTCAGTTCCAGAAGAAGCGGACCGGAGCCGACGCAGCGTCAACTCCCCTAGCCCGGAAGGTGCCCAGCGGCGAAGGTGCCGGTCAGAGGCGGTGTGATGATGCTGCAAAGGTATAGTCCACTGTTCACTCAGCGGCAATAGTCAGCGGGTCTGATAACAAACCTGACAGTCGAACCGTTGTCGGCGATGCAGCATGTGCAATGTGCAGGGACCCTGCGAATTGCGCGCCCGCACCGGGCCTGGACGGGAATCTAGCGCGTTCGTGCGCGCGAGGACATAGAAATGCGCAGCTTCGCGCAGCACGGTTCGAGCACCGTGCTGCGCGAAGCTGCGCGCGGGACCGCCCGACCCGGGGTCAGCGGTCCTGGAGGCCCTTGTCCAGGGCGGCGACCAGGCTGCCCCGGGCGTCGTCGTTGTCGAGCGACCAGGCCATCACGCCGCCCAGCTCGTTCTCCTCGACGTACCGGGCCTTGCGGGTCAGCAGGTCCGGGGTGTCGTACGTCCAGAACTCGGTGCCGTCGTACTTCCAGGTCGCCCCGTGCGCGCGGTCGGTGAAGACCGTGCCCGGCAGGTCCTTGATCTGGTTGTACGGCAGGTTCCCGCCCCGGGCCAGGCCGGTGGCGGACTGGTACAGGCCGTCCTTCTTCGGGCCGGCCGGCACGCCCGTCCAGCCGTAGCCGTAGAACGGGACGCCCACCACGGCCTTCTTCGCGGGCAGGCCGCGGTCCAGGTAGGTGCGCACCACCCGGTCGACGCTGAGCCGCAGCCCGGAGGCGTCGGCCCGGTCGGTGTAGAGGTTGGCGTCGTGGTTGGTCGGCCCCTGGGCCTCCCACGGGCCGTGCAGGTCGTAGGTCATCAGGTTGAGCCAGTCCACCGACTTGGCGACCTTCTTGACCTCGATCTGGTCGATCTTCGCCTCGCCGGCCGGGACCGCCGCGGTGAGCAGGTAGTGCGGGCCCTTCCTGCCGGACAGCGCGTCCAGTTGGCGGCGGAACTCCTGCATCAGCAGGGTGTAGTTCCTCCCGTCCTCGGGGCGCACCACGTTGCCCCCGTCACCGCCGCCGCCCGGGTACTCCCAGTCGATGTCGATGCCGTCGAACACCCCGGCGCCCGCGCCCGCGCCGCCCTCGGCGGAGCCCAGCTGCGGCAGGTCGCCCTTGAGGTACAGGTCGATGCAGGAGGAGACGAACTTCTTCCGCGACTCGTCGGTGAGCGCCGCGTCCGAGAAGTACTTGGACCAGCTCCAGCCGCCCAGCGAGATCACCGCGCGCAGTTGCGGGTTGGCCGCCTTGAGCTTGCGGATCTGGTTGAAGTTGCCCTTGAGCGCCTGGTCGGCGGTGTCGGCCACGCCGTCCACCGACTCCTCGGCGCCCACCGGGCGCTGGTAGTCGGCCCAGGCGTCGCCCACCCCGGCCGCGTTGGCCTCGAAGCAGGTGCCGTCGGCGGAGACGTTGCCGAAGGCGTAGTTGATCACGGTCAGCTTGCCGGCCTGACCGCTGGTCTGGACGTTCTTGGCGGAGAAGCCGCCGTAGATGCCCCACTGGGTGAAGTAGCCGACCCGCTGGCCCTCCAGCCGGTGGCGGCCGCCGCGGTCGTCGTCCCCGTGGGCCTGGGCGGCCGCCGGGGAGACGAGCAGGGCGCCGAGCGTGGCCGCGACGAGGAGTGCGGCGGAGCTGCGTCTGGTCATTCCGTGAATCTCTCCGATTCAGCGTCAATTGGTATGGACCATGTGCTGTGGAGAGGTTTAGTCCACTCGGCGGTGCCCGCACAAGGGGAACGGCAGGATCCGTGCCGGGGAACGGCGAAGGCCGCACCGCCCCTCGCGGGGCGGTGCGGCCTTCCGGCACTGCTCGGATCAGCCGATCAGGCTGCGCAGCACGTACTGCAGGATGCCGCCGTTGCGGTAGTAGTCCGCCTCGCCGGGGGTGTCGATGCGCACCACCGCGTCGAACTCGACGGTCTCGCCCGCCGCGCCGACCGCCTTGACCTTGACGGTCTTCGGGGTGCGGCCCTCGTTCAGCTCGGTGACACCGGTGATCTCGAAGGTCTCCTGGCCGGTCAGGCCCAGCGACTCGGCGTTCTGGCCGGCCGGGAACTGCAGCGGCAGGACGCCCATGCCGATCAGGTTGGAGCGGTGGATGCGCTCGTAGGACTCGGCGATGACGGCCTTGACGCCGAGCAGCGCGGTGCCCTTGGCCGCCCAGTCGCGGGACGAGCCGGAGCCGTACTCCTTGCCCGCCAGGACCACCAGCGGGATGCCCGCGGCCTGGTAGTTCTGCGAGGCGTCGTAGATGAACGACACCGGGGCGTCGGCCTGGGTGAAGTCGCGGGTGTAGCCGCCCTCGGTGCCCGGCGCGATCTGGTTGCGCAGGCGGATGTTGGCGAAGGTGCCGCGGATCATCACCTCGTGGTTGCCGCGGCGCGAGCCGTACGAGTTGAAGTCGCGCTTCTCCACGCCGTTGGCGGTCAGGTACTGCGCCGCCGGGGTGCCGGGCTTGATGTTGCCGGCCGGGGAGATGTGGTCGGTGGTGACCGAGTCGCCCAGCTTGGCCAGCACGCGGGCGCCGGAGATGTCGGTCACCGGGCTCGGGGTCTTGGCCATGCCCTCGAAGTACGGGGGCTTGCGGACGTAGGTGGACTCGGCGTCCCACTCGAAGGTGTCGCCGGTCGGGACGGGCAGCGACTGCCAGCGGTGGTCGCCCGCGAAGACGTCCGCGTAGTCCTTGGTGAACATGTCCTGGTCGATGGAGCTGGCGACCACCTCGGCCACCTCCTGCTCCGACGGCCAGATGTCGGCGAGGAAGACGTCGTTGCCGTCGGCGTCCTGGCCCAGGGCGTCCTTGGTGATGTCCACGCCCATGTTGCCCGCGATCGCGTAGGCGACCACCAGCGGCGGGGAGGCCAGGTAGTTCATCTTGACGTCCGGGTTGATCCGGCCCTCGAAGTTGCGGTTGCCGGAGAGCACCGAGACGACCGCGAGGTCGTTGTCGTTGACCGCCTTCGACACCTCCTCGGGCAGCGGGCCCGAGTTGCCGATGCAGGTCACGCAGCCGTAGCCGACCAGGTTGAAGCCCAGCTTCTCCATGTACGGGAGCAGGCCGGCCTTCTCGTAGTAGTCCATGACGACCTTGGAGCCGGGCGCCAGGGTGGTCTTGACCCAGGGCTTGACCGACAGGCCCTTCTCCACGGCCTTCTTCGCCAGCAGGGCGGCGCCCAGCATGACGGAGGGGTTGGAGGTGTTGGTGCAGGAGGTGATCGAGGCGATCACGACCGCGCCGTTGTCGATCTCGTAGGACGAGCCGTCGGGGGCGGTGACCAGGGTCGGCCGGTGGATGCCGTTGCTGAACGCCGGGGCGTCGGAGGCGGGGAAGGACTCCTCGCCGGCCTCGTCGACGCCGACGTAGTCGCGCACGGCGGTGCGGAAGCGCTCGGCGGCCTCGGCCAGCACCACGCGGTCCTGCGGGCGCTTCGGGCCGGAGATCGACGGGACGACGGTGGAGACGTCCAGCTCCAGGTACTCGGAGTAGACCGGCTCGACCGACGGGTCGTGCCAGAGGCCCTGCTCCTTGGCGTACGCCTCGACCAGGGCGAGCTGCTGCTCGCTGCGGCCGGTGAGCTTGAGGTAGTTGATGGTCTCGGCGTCGATCGGGAAGATCGCGCAGGTCGAGCCGAACTCCGGCGACATGTTGCCGATGGTGGCGCGGTTCGCCAGCGGGATCGAGGTGACGCCCTCGCCGTAGAACTCGACGAACTTGCCGACCACGCCGTGCTTGCGCAGCATCTCGGTGATGGTGAGCACCAGGTCGGTGGCGGTGGTGCCGGCCGGGAGCTGGCCGTTCAGCTTGAAGCCGACCACGCGCGGGATCAGCATCGAGACCGGCTGGCCGAGCATCGCGGCCTCGGCCTCGATGCCGCCGACGCCCCAGCCCAGCACGCCCAGGCCGTTGACCATCGTGGTGTGCGAGTCGGTGCCGACGCAGGTGTCGGGGTACGCCTGGCCGTTGCGGACCATGACGGTGCGGGCCAGGTGCTCGATGTTGACCTGGTGGACGATGCCGGTGCCGGGCGGGACGACCTTGAACTCGTCGAACGCGGTCTGGCCCCAGCGCAGGAACTGGTAGCGCTCCTTGTTGCGGCCGTACTCGATCTCGACGTTCTGGACGAAGGCGTCCGGGGTGCCGAACTTGTCGGCGATGACGGAGTGGTCGATGACCAGCTCGGCCGGCGCCAGCGGGTTGATCTTGGACGGGTCGCCGCCCAGCTCCTTCACGGCCTCGCGCATGGTGGCCAGGTCGACCACGCAGGGCACGCCGGTGAAGTCCTGCATGATCACGCGCGCCGGGGTGAACTGGATCTCCTCGGACGGCTCGGCCGTCGGGTCCCAGCCGCCGAGGGCGCGGATGTGGTCGGCGGTGATGTTGGCGCCGTCCTCGGTGCGGAGCAGGTTCTCCAGCAGGACCTTGAGGCTGTACGGCAGCCGCTCGGAACCCTCGACGGCGGAGAGCTTGAAGATCTCGTACGACTCGTCGCCCACCTGCAGCGAGCTGCGGGCGTCGAAGCTGTTCGCGGACACGACTGACTCCTTCTTGGTCCACCCGGTGATAAGGTAAGCCTCAGCTAACCTGACTGCCGCCGCTTACCGAGCCGATGATGGAAGGCCTGCGCCTCTCGGCAAGTATCTTGACGTCAAGATAAAGCGTAACGCGGAATGTATCTCGATGTCGAGATAAACCATAGTGCATGGGGTCCGCCCGCACTCCACCGGCTCGCCCCACCGCGGTTCCCCACCAGGGTGCACCTCCCCGCCCCCGGAACACGACCGGGGCGCAACGTACCGGCCGCTCCGCGCGTCTGTTCCTTGACGGGGCCGCGAGGGCCGCGGGTCTCGCGGGGCCGCCGGGTTCCGCGGGGGCGACGGACCGGGACGGCGGACGAGGACGAGGACAGGGGCGCGCGGATGGTGGTGGGACGACGCAGGGGCGCCGAGGAGCGGCGCGAGTTCGAGGAGTTCGCGCACAGCCGGGGCGCCGCGCTGTTCCGCACCGCCCTGCTGCTGTGCGGCGACTGGCACCTCGCCGAGGACCTCACCCAGACCGCCCTCGCCCGGATCTACGCCTCCTGGCACCGGGTCGCGCAGGCCGAGAGCCCCGCCGCGTACGCCCGCACCGTGCTGGTCCGCTGCTACCTCTCGCACCGCAGACTGCGCCGCAGCGCCGAACTGCCGGTGCTCGACGGCCTCCCCGAGCAGGCCGCCCCCGACCACGACCCCGCGCTGCGGGTCGCCCTGCTCGCCGCGCTCGCCGAACTGCCGCCCAAGGACCGGGCCGTGCTCGTGCTGCGCTACTGGGAGGACCGGAGCGTCGACGAGACCGCCGCCGAACTCCAGCTCTCCCCCGGCACCGTCCGGGTCCGCTCCCTGCGGGCCCTGACCAGGCTGCGCCGCCAACTCGCCCCGCACCTGGACAGCCTGGTGCCGTGACGCGCCCCTGCCCGTGACTCGTGCCCGTCCGTGACCGTGACCGTGACGACCGCCAGAAAGCGAGAACCCTCCGATGTCCGAGCAGGAGCTGAGCGACGTCTTCGCGCGGGCGGTCGGCAGCAGCGCGCCCGACCTCGGCCTGCTGGTCGCCGGGGCCACTGCCGAGGGGCGGAGCATCCGGCTGCGGCGGCGGCTCGCGTTCGCCGGGGCGGTCGCCGCCGTCGCCGCGCTGGCCGTGGGCGGCGGGCTGCTGCTGCGCCCCGCCGCGGCCCCGCCCGCGGTGTCGGCCGCCGCCCCGGGCACCGGCCCTGGCGCGGGCCCTGGCGCGGGCGCGACCGCTGGCGGGGGCGGCGGCGGGGTCGCTGGCGGGGGCGCCGCCACCGCCTCGCCGTCCGTCCCGGCCCGGCCGGCGGTGCTCGACCGGCTGCTGCCGTTCGTCCCGCGCGGGCTGGTCCTCAGCGGCTGGGAGGGCACCGACACGGCCTGGGACGGCCCGACGGCCTCCGTCCTGGCCAGGTTCCACCGGGGTCCCGGCGAGGACGCCGGGACGATCGAGGTGCGCATGCAGCGGGTCGACGAGTCCGCGCCGGACCGGGACCGGAACGACGACTGCCGCGAGAACCCGGCCGTCCAGTCCTGCGCCCCCCTCCGCGACGAGGGTGCCGACGGCGTGGTCCTCGCCCTCTCCGACGACCGGGGCCGGACCGTCTACCGGGCGGAGCTGACGGACCAGCGCGGCTTCCGGTTCGTCCTGTCCGCCACCGGGCCGGCGGGCGGCACCCCACCGCTCGACCGGACCGTCATGGGCAAGGTCGCGGTGGACCTGCACCAGCGGCTGTCCGCCGACCGCGACGGGCAGGCGGCCCAGGAACTCGCGAAGAAGCAGGCGGCCGCGGCCGCCACCAGCCCGCCCTCCTCCCCCGACCCCTCCCTCACCACCGTCCCCGGCAGCGGCGCGCCCGCCGCGGCGGGCGGTGCCCGCCCGTAGCGGTACGGGTCCGCACCCGGCACCCCCGGGCCGGGCGGCGGGGGCGGGCGGACTACGGTGGGCGGGTGATCGTGGTGGACGCTTCCGCGCTGGTGCTGTCGCTCTCCGACCGGGGGCCCCGGGGCGATGCCGCCCGGGCCGCTCTGGCCGCCGACCCCGAGTGGGTGGCGCCCGAGCACGTGGTGATCGAGGTGATGCAGTCGCTGCGCGGGCTGTACCTGGCCAAGCAGTTGACCGCCGAGGAGGTCGCCGGACTCACCCTCCGGCTCCCCGGCCTGGCCATCCGCAAGGTGGAGGTCGCCCCGCTGCTCGGTCGGATCTGGGAGCTCAAGGACAACCTGACCCCGGACGACGCCGCCTACGTCGCGGTCGCCGAACTCCACGGCGCCCCGCTGGTCACCGCCGACCTGCGCCTGATGCGCGCCAGCGGGCCGCGCTGCGAGATCCGCGGCATCACGGCGGACTGACCGCCGGTCCGCGTCGGGCGCGCGTCTCCGTTCGCGTCCCCGTTCGCGTCCCGGTTCGAGCCCGGTTCCCGTACGGGTGACTGCGGGTGGCGGTGCGGCACGGCGGCGTGCGCGGCGGGGCGGGGGCGGCCACCGTGTCGGGTGTTGTCCCTGACGGCCCGTCGGAAGGTCCGCGATGCCCCTGTCCCCCGCTGCCGGTGCGCTGTTGGTGCCGCTCGCCCTGCTGCCGATCGGGCCGCCCGGTGCCCTGGGCCGCCCGACGGACGCCCCGGCCGGTCCGGGGGCCGGTCGGGTGGTGGACGCCCGGTTCGACCGGGCGGACGGCTTCGTCCCGGCCCGGGCGGTCACCCACGCGCCCGACCTGGTGCCGTACGGCTCGCAGGTGCGGGTCACGGTCGGGCGGGCGGCCGGGCACACCTCCGTCACGGTGGAGCTGGCCGGGGCGGCCGGGGCGCACGAGTTCCCGGCGCACGTGCACACCGGGCGCTGCGGCGCCGACCCGGCCTCCTCCGGGCCGCACTACCAGCAGGTGGCGGGGTCGGACGCGGCCGACAACGAGGTGCGGATGACGCTGCGCACCGACCCGGACGGGTCCGGCACCGCCTCGGCGACCGTCCCGTGGGAGTTCCGCCCGGACGAGGCGCACTCGCTGGTCCTGCACGCGGGCACCCCCACCGGGCCGCACGCCGCGGCCGACCGGGCGGCCTGCGTGGACGTCGACTTCTGAGGCCGCGGGCTTCCCTCCCGCCACGCGCGAACGCCCGCCGGACCCTGCTGCGTCCGGCGGGCGTCCCCGCGCCCGGGGCCGGGACCGGGGCCGCGCCCGGGGCCGTCAGGACCCGAGGGTCGCCACCATCACGGCCTTGATGGTGTGCAGGCGGTTCTCGGCCTGGTCGAAGACCACGGAGTGCGCGGACTCGAACAGCTCGTCGGTGCACTCCAGTTCCGACATGCCGGTGAGCTCGAACATCTGCCGCCCGACCTCGGTGCCGAGGTCGTGGAACGCGGGCAGGCAGTGCAGGAACTTGACCGCCGGGTTGCCGGTGGCGCGCACCGTGTCCATCGAGACCTGGTACGGCTTGAGCAGCGCGATCCGCTCGGCCCAGACCTCCTTGGGCTCGCCCATCGACACCCAGACGTCGGTGTAGAGGAAGTCCGCCCCGACCACGCCGGCCGCCACGTCCTCGGTGAGGGTGATCCGGGCGCCGCTGGCCTCGGCCAGCGAGTCGGCCGCCTTGCGGACCTCCTCGCTGGGCCAGAGCGAGGCCGGGGCGACGATCCGGATGTCCATGCCCAGCAGCGCGCCGGTGACCAGCAGCGAGTTGCCCATGTTGAAGCGGGCGTCGCCGAGGTAGACCAGGGTGGTCTCGTTCAGCGGCTTGGCGGAGTGCTCCTGGACGGTGAGCACGTCGGCGAGCATCTGGGTGGGGTGCCACTCGTCGGTCAGGCCGTTCCAGACCGGGACGCCCGCGTGCGCGGCCAGCTCCTCGACGACCTCCTGCCCGTCGCCGCGGTACTCGATCCCGTCGAACATCCGGCCCAGCACCCGGGCGGTGTCCTTGATCGACTCCTTGTGCCCCATCTGCGACCCGGCCGGGTCCAGGTAGGTGGTGGAGGCGCCCTGGTCGTGGGCGGCCACCTCGAAGGCGCAGCGGGTGCGGGTGGAGGTCTTGGCGAAGATCAGCGCGATGTTCTTGCCGCGCAGCCGGGGCTGCTCGGTGCCCGCGTACTTGGCGGCCTTCAGCTGGGCCGCCAGGTCGACCAGGTGACGGAACTCCTGGGGAGTGAAGTCGAGCTCCTTGAGGAAGTGCCTGTTCCGGAGGTTGAACGCCATACCGGTCTCCTGGGTCGGTCAACGGACTGAAGTGGGAAGTGTATACGAGGATTCGAATATTCATGCAACACTTCGATGGCCGTCCCCGGGCCGCGCCCCGGCCGCGCCCCGGCCGTGGCGCTCGGGGAGCGAGCCGCAGCCGGGGCCGGGGCCTGGATCAGGAGCGGGGTCAGAACCGGGTCAGAGCCGGGGGTCGACCGGTTCGGACTCCAGGGCCAGCACCGCGAACACCGCCTCGTGCACCCGCCACAGCGGCTCACCGGCCGCCAGCCGGTCCAGCGACTCCAGGCCGAGCGCGTACTCCCGCAGGGCGAGCGAGCGCTTGTGGCCGAGCGAGCGCTGGCGCAGCCGGTCCAGGTGCCGGGTGTAGTCCGGCCCGTAGATGATCCGCAGGTACTCGCGGCCGCGGACCTTCATCCCCGGCTGGACCAGCCGACCGGAGCCGTCCCGGTGCAGCGGATCGACCGGCTTGACCACCACGCCCTCGCCGCCCGCCGCGGTCAGCTCCTCCCACCAGGCGACGGCGGCGGCGATCGAGGAGTCGTCCGCGGTGTCGACCAGCAGCCGCCCGGTGCGGTGCAGCACCGGCGCGGTGCCCTCCGTCCCCGCGGCGAGCAGCCGGTCGGCGTCCACCAGCCGGTCGATCAGGGCGAGGTGCTCGGTGTGCGGGCGCAGCGCCAGGTTGGCGCCCTCGGCGGCGAGCAGCTGGAACGGGGCCAGCCGGACGCCGTCGAGGCCCTCGGTCGGCCAGCAGTAGCGCCGGTACGCCTCGGTGAAGGCCCGGGCATCGGCGGCGTGCCCCTGCTGGCGGTCGGTCAGCTCCGCCACGTCCAGCCCGCGGTCGGCGGCCCGGGCGAGGGCGTCGAGCGCGGCGGGCAGGGCGGCCCCGGCGGCCGCGCCGACGGCGGCGTACTGGCGGCGCAGCAGCTCGACCGCCTTGAGCGACCAGGGCATCAGCTCGGCGTCCAGCAGCAGCCAGCCGGTGTCGAGTTCGTCGAACAGGCCGGTGTGCTCGGCGGCGGCGCGGAGCCGGTCGAGGAGCGCGTCGGTGAGTCCCTGGTCGGACAGGAAGGCGCGGCCGGTCCTGGTCCAGATCGCGCCGGGGCCGGGCAGGCCGAAGCGCTTCTCCAGGGCGGCCCCGTCCCGGGCGACCAGGACGACGGCCCGGGAACCCATGTGCTTCTCCTCGCAGACCACCTGGCGCACGCCGTCCTGCCGGTAGGCGAGGAGCGCCTCCTCGGGGTGCTCCAGCAGACCCTCGCGCCGGGAGGTCGGCGAGGGGGCCATGGTCGGCGGCAGGTAGCCGAGCAGCCGCGGGTCGAGCGCGAAGCGGCTCATCACCTCCAGCGCGGCGGCGGCGTTCTCCTCCCGGACGGCGACGTTGCCCAGGTGCGCGGTCTCCACCACCCGGCGGCCGACCACGTCGGCGAGGTCGAGCGGGCGGCCCTCGCGGCCGCCGGGCGCGTCGGTGCGCATCGGGCGGACCGGCGCGTACCACTCCTGCTCGGCCGGGACGGTGACGACCTCCCGCTCCGGGTAGCGCAGCGCGGTGAGGCTGCCGCCGAACACGACGCCGGTGTCCAGGCAGATGGTGTTGTTGAGGAAGCTCGCCACCGGCACCGGGGTGTGGCCGTAGACCACCAGGGCGCGGCCGCGGTACTCCTCGGCCCACGGGTAGCGCACCGGCAGGCCGTACTCGTCGGTCTCGCCGGTGGTGTCGCCGTACAGCGCGTGGGAGCGGACCCGGCCGGAGGCGCGGCCGTGGAACTTCTCCGGCAGACCGGCGTGGCAGACCACCAGCGCGCCGCCGTCCAGCAGGTAGTGGCTGACCAGGCCGCGGATGAACTCCCGCACCCGGGCCCGGAACTCCTCACTCTCCGCGGACAGTTGGTCGATCGTCTCCTGCAGGCCGTGCGAGACGGTGACCGTGCGGCCGTCCATCCAGCGGCCCAGCTTGTTCTCGTGGTTGCCGGGGACGCAGAGGGCGTGACCGGCCTCGACCATGCCCATCACCAGGCGCAGCACGCCCGGGCTGTCCGGGCCGCGGTCGACCAGGTCGCCGACGAAGACCGCGGTGCGGCCCTCGGGGTGCGCGGCGTCGACGGCGCGGCCCTGCTCGTCGCGGGTGATCGCGTAGCCGAGCCGGCCGAGCAGGGTCTCCAGCTCGGAGCGGCAGCCGTGGACGTCGCCGACGACGTCGAACGGGCCGGTCAGGTGCCGCAGGTCGTTGTACCGCTTCTCCGGGACGATCTCGGCGTGCTCGACCTCCTCGACCCCGCGCAGCACGTGCACCTTGCGGAAGCCCTCGCGCTCCAGCCCGCGCAGCGAACGGCGTAGGTCCCGCTGGTGGCGGGGGATCACGTGGGCGGGCAGCTGCCGGTCGGCCCTGGCCCGGTTGCGCTCGGCGCACACCTCGGCCGGGACGTCCAGCACGATGGCGATCGGCAGCACGTGGTGCTCCCGGGCGATCGCGACCAGGGCCCGGCGGGCGTGGTCCTGGACGTTGGTGGCGTCGACCACGGTGCGCCGGCCCGCCGCGAGCCGCTTACCGACGATGTAGTGCAGCAGGTCGAAGGCGTCGCCGGAGGCGGACTGGTCGTTCTCGTCGTCGGCGACCAGGCCGCGGCAGAAGTCGGAGGAGACCACCTCGGTCGGCTTGAAGTGCTTGCGCGCGAACGTGGACTTGCCGGAACCGGTGCTGCCGATCAGCACCACCAGCGAGACGTCGGTGACGGGCAGTCGGCGGCCCGCCCGGGCAGGGGTCGGCTCCGGGGTTTCGGTGGTCATCGGTGGGCGCTCCCTTCCGGGGCGAGGTCGTTCGACGGGGCGTCGGTGGCGGTGGCGGTACTGGTGGTGGCCGTGGCCGTACTGGTGGCGGTGGCGGTGGCTGCGGTCGGGTCGGGTTCGGCGAGGCGGAAGTGGGCGAGCTGGGTGGGCGCGCCGACCTCGGGGTCGACCGGGCCGACCGGCTCCAGCTCGACGCCGTAGCCGTAGGCGGCGGCGACCCGCTCCGCCCAGGCCGCGAACTCGGCCCGGCTCCACTCGAAGCGGTGGTCGTCGTGGCGCATCCGCCCGGCGGGCAGGGTCTCCCAGCGGACGTTGTACTCGGCGTTCGGGGTGGTGACCACGACCGCCGCGGGCCGGGCCGCGCCGAACACCGCGTACTCGAGCGCGGGCAGCCGGGGCAGGTCGAGGTGCTCGACCACCTCGCACAGCACCGCCGCGTCGTAGCCCTTCAGCCGGGCGTCGGTGTACGTCAGGGCGCCCTGGACCAGCTTGACCCGGCGGGCCAGGCGCTCCGGCATCCGGTCCAGGTGGAGCCGACGGGCGGCGATCGTCAGCGCCCGCGAGGACACGTCCACCCCGAGCACCTCGGTGACCCGCGGCTCCTTGAGCAGCGCGCCGACCAACTCGCCCTGCCCGCAGCCCAGGTCGAGCACCCGGGCCGCGCCCGTCCGGGCCAGCGCCGCCAGGATCGCCGTCCGCCGCTGCGCGGCGAGCGACTCACCCCGCTCGGTGGCCGCGGTCGGACCGGCCGCACCGGACGGAGCGGTGAGCGGGTCGGCCGGGTCAGCCGGGTCAGCCGGGTCGGCCGGGTCGATGGCGGTCACCTCCACTGCTCCTGCGGTGTCTGCGGTTACTGCGGCACCCGAAGCCTCCGGGACGTCCGCGCCCTCCGGAGCGTCCGGGACGGCGTTGTCGATCTCCTCGGCCTCGCGGTCGTCGGCCTCGGCCAGCCGGGCCAGGGCGAGGCGTTCCATCGCGAGCTTGGTCAGCGACCAGCGGCGGGCCAGGTAGCGACGGGTGATCAGGGCCCGTTCGGGGTGGTCGGCGAGCCAGCCGTGACCGGCCGCGAGCAGCTTGTCGACCTCGTCGGGGGCGACCCAGTAGTGCTTGGCCCCGTCGAGGACGGGCAGCAGCACGTAGAGGTGCTGCAGCGCGTCGGCGAGCCGCAGGGTGCCGGTCAGTTCGAGCCGCACGTACCGGGAGTCGCCCCACTCGGGGAAGGACTCGTCCAGCGGGACGGGCCGCGCGTCGACCTGCCAGCCCAGCGGTGCGAACAGCCGCTCCACCAGCCCGGGGCCGCCGGCACCGGCCACCGGGACGGCGGGCAGCGAAATCCGCAGCGGCAGCGCGCGGCCGGGCAGCTCGGGCCGGTGCACGCACTCGCCCTTCATCGCGGACCGGTAGACCGTGCGCAGCGCCACCGCGAGCAGCGAGGAGGCGGCGTACGGGCGGTCGTTGACGTACTGGGCGAGCGCGAGGTCGGGGGAGCCGGACCGGCCCTTGCCGCGGCCCTGGCGGAGCAGCGCCGCGGAATCGACCTCCAGCAGCAGCGCGGCCGTGCAGGACCACTCACCGGACTCGGGGTAGAAGACGTGCGCGGTGCCGTGCGCGGTGGCGAACCGCTGCACCCGGTCGGGGTGCTTGTGCAGTAGGAAGCCCAGGTCGGAGGCGGGGTTCTCGGCGGTGCCGGTAGTGGAGATCGATACGAACACCCGGCCGAGTATGTCCCGCGGGCCCGTCCGGGGGCACCAGGTTTTGTCCGTCCGGTGAGCGTGTTGGTCAGCCCTCGGCCCGATTGGTTACGGTGCGGGGTGTGACTGCTGAAACCTCCACCCCCGCAAGCGGCGCGGTGGCCGCCGGCCTGGCGACCATCGCGGCCGACGGCACCGTCCTCGACACCTGGTTCCCGGCGCCCGAGCTGGCCGCCGCCCCGGGCCCGTCCGGCACCGTCCGGCTGAGCGCCGAGGAGGCCGAGCTGGCGCTCGGCCCCGGCGCGGCCGAGGCGCTCCGCACCGACGCCCGCCGCGGCGTCGAGGTGGTGGCGGTGCGCACCGTGATCTCCTCGCTGGACGAGAAGCCGCTGGACGCGCACGACGTCTACCTGCGCCTGCACCTGCTCTCCGCCCGTCTGGTGAAGCCGCACGGCCAGAACCTGGACGGCATCTTCGGCCTGCTGGCGAACGTCGCCTGGACCTCGATCGGCCCGACCCCGGTCGCCAACGTGGAGCGGGCCCGGCTGGCGGTGCGCGCCGAGGGCGGGCAGCTCGCCCTGTACGGCATCGACAAGTTCCCGCGAATGACCGACTACGTGGCGCCGTCCGGCGTCCGGATCGCCCACGCCGACCGGGTGCGCCTGGGCGCGCACCTGGCCGAGGGCACCACCGTGATGCACGAGGGCTTCGTCAACTTCAACGCGGGCACCCTGGGCACCTCGATGGTCGAGGGCCGGATCAGCGCGGGCGTGGTGGTCGGCGACCACAGCGACATCGGCGGCGGCGCCTCGATCATGGGCACCCTGTCCGGTGGCGGCAAGCAGGTCGTCTCGGTGGGCGAGCGCTGCCTGCTGGGCGCCAACGCGGGCATCGGCATCTCGCTGGGCAACGACTGCGTGGTCGAGGCGGGTCTGTACGTCACCGCCGGCACCCGGGTCACCGCCCCGGACGGCTCGGTGGCCAAGGCCGTGGAGCTGTCCGGCCAGGACAACCTGCTGTTCCGCCGCAACTCGCAGTCCGGTGCGGTCGAGGTGATCGCCCGCTCCGGCTCGTGGGGCGGTCTGAACGCGGACCTGCACTCGCACAACTGACCTCCTGTCAGGTGGTGTCCGTCCGACGGCCGGTGTCTGCTCTCCAGCAGCCCGGCCGTCCGGCTGTCGTACCGCTGTCGTCCGGCTGCTGCCGCACGGCCCCGGCGGCCCCGGCGACCTCAGCGGCCCCGGTGACCCCGATGGACCCGGTGGACCCGGTGGCCTCCGACGGTCCGGCCCCGGTAGCGGTCCGGGGCCGTAGCCGAGCGGGGGCGGCCCCCGCAAACTCGGCTCACTCCTGCGGCTGACCGGACCCGCCGGTTGGACCTCAACGGGTGGTCCGGGGTGACCGCGCGCGGCGGGGGCTCGTTGGACCGGCGGCGCCGACCCTGGCGCTTCACACCGCACCACCGAGCTGAAGGGGCCCCCTCATGTCCGAGCCCTGGACCGAGCCGCCCACCGCGGACACTGCCGCGGGCGGCGCGTCCGCCACTCCGAAGTCGCTGTTGGAGCAGATGCAGGAGCTGATCGCCTCGATCAACACCGACCTGGCCGGATTCGACTCCGACCTGCGCTCCTCGACCGCCCGCGGTGGGCAGGACTCCCCGGCGGACGACTCGCCTCGCGCCTGAGCGCCGCGCACCGCCGGGACCGGCGGACCCAGCGGGATCACGAGCCTCGTCTCCTCCCGCCGGGCCGCGCCCGGAGCCCCCGCCCCGACCGCCGCTCCCAGCTCCCCGGCCTCGCCCTCCCCCGACCCGTCCCACGGCCCGCCCGGCCCGCCGCCCGAACCGTCCCGCGGTTCCTCGCCCGGCCCGTCGTCCGGGGCCCGCGCGCCCGTCAGCCTCCGTTGCTCGCGCAGGAGCTGGGCCACCAGGTCGCGGCATTCGGAGCCCGCGTCCAGCCCGTCGATGCAGCTCCAGTACAGGCTCTCGGTGTCCGCCCCGCAGGCGAGCACCACCAGGCTCTCGTTGGCGTCCCCCAGCAGCAGGGCGAGCTCGGCCAGCACCGGCTCCAGCTCGCCGAGCGCGCCGAACCGCTCGACCAGTGTCGGCCCGGTCCACTCCGGATAGACGCCGACCGGGCCGCCGGGCAGGTCGTCCAGGCCCGGTTCGGGCGGTTGGCGCAGGCAGCTCGCGGTGTGCGCGCCGGCCTCGCAGAGCAGTTGCCCGAGGGTGGCGATCGCCTCCTCCTCGTGGTCGGCGATCCGGGCCCCGACCGCTTCGGTGAGCAGCCCGGACTGCCAGGCCTCGTGCAGGATGTCGCCGGTCGTCCGGGCCTCGGCCAGGGCGTGCCGGACGGTCTTGATCAGTCGCAGCGCCTCCACGGTGCGCTCCCCTCGCTCACCGCCGCCGTCCTTCGGCGGTCGGTCACGGGGATCAGCGTGCCGCCGGGCGCCGGGCGCTCCCAGCGGGTTCGGCCGGCCTGTGGACAACCCGGCCCTGTGGACAACCGGGGTCCCCCGCAGGGGGGAATTCCGGATGATTTCCCCCGCCACTGGGAACCCGCTCAGGGCACCGGGAACCCGCTCAGGGTGCCGGGAACCTGCTCTCGTTGCGCTCGATCTTCTCCGCCAGCGCCCGCAGCGGGTCCACCTCCAGCACGGTGCACAGTTGCAGCAGGTAGGCCAGCACGTCGGCGACCTCGTCACGGACCCGGTGCGCCGAGTCCGCGTCCGACATCACGTCCGCGGCCTGCTCGGGCGTCAACCACTGGAACACCTCCAGCAGTTCACCCGCCTCGACGGTCAGCGCCGAGGCCAGGTTCTTCGGGGTGTGGAACTGCTGCCAGTGCCGGACGGCCGCGAACTCGGCCAGCCGCCGCTGCAGTTCGGGCACCGTCAGCCCGGCCTCGGGCAGGTCCGCCCGATCCGCGCTGCCTGCCCGATCCGCCCCGCCCAGCCGATCCGCCCGGTCCGCCCGGTCCGCCACGGTCGCGGGTTCCTCTTCGTCGCTCATTCCCCCAGGTCTACCACCGCGCCCTCGCCGCGCGCCGCCCCCTGCACCGGCACCCGGGCGGCGGGGTCGGTGCGGCGCAGCAGGCTGTGCCCGGTGGCCGGATCGCGTCGGCACTCGACGAGTTCGACGCCGTCCGGGCCCAGCGCCGGGCCGGGCTCCTGGAGGGTGGCGAGCAGCCGGATGTCGCCCTTGCCGGTGACCTCGCGGGCCAGGGCCAGCAGGGCGGCGACCTGGTCGCTCGCCAGGCCCGCGCCGAGGTCCTCGGCGAGCAGGACCAACTGCCGGTGGGCGTCCGGCACTTCGATGGCTGGGTCGACGTCGAGGACGGCGGCGCCGGTGAGCAGGACGGCGGCGAAGGCGAGCAGGCGCAGCATGCCGTCGGCGGCCTGGTCGGCGCCGGTGCGGCCGAGCACGCCCTCGTCGAAGACGGCGAGCAGGCGCTGCCGGTCGCCGTCGCCGCGGCGGGCGACGCCGAGGCCGAGCAACGGGTGCGGGGCGGCGGCCTGGACGGCGCGCAGCAGGCGGGCCCAGCGTCGCGGGCACTCGTGCGCCAGCCGGTCGAGGACGGCGGAGACGTTGGCGGCGGTGCCGAGCAGCCTGGCCTGCGGTTCGGGTCGGTTCCAGCCGCGCATCGCGGCGGGCACGGGGTGCAGCGCGAACACCTCGCGCAGCGCGGTGAGCACCTGTTCGGCGGCGGCCAGCACCTTGCGTTCGCCGTTGGAGGATCCGGCGACCCGCAAGGGGAGTTGGGCGGTGATCAGGCTGCCGCTGGGCAGCGGGGCGCGGATGTCGCCCTGCCGGGAGTCGTTGTGCCAGGTGACGTTGACCCGGCCGCGGGTGAGGTCCTGTTCGCCGGTCTCCATCAGGGTGCGGTCGTCCAGGGTGAGCGATTCCCGGGCGATCCGGACGCGTCCGTCGGTGCGGACCACGACTTCGAGCCGGATCGTCCCGACACCGGAGCGTACGGTGCAGCCGAGGATGATCGCGTTGCGCCCGTGCGGGACGCAGCCGTTCAGGCCGCCGCGCACCGGGGCGGCGAGCGGGCCGCGCGGGCCGCCGAGGCCGTCCAGCGAGGGCCGGATCTCCTCGCCGAGGGCGAGCCGGGAGAGCACGGTCAGGGCGTCCAGCGCGTTGGACTTGCCCGCCCCGGACGGCCCGTGCAGCACGGTCAGCGGCGACATCGACAGGGTGGCCCGCCGGTAGGACTTGAAGGAGGTCAGCCGCAGTTCCTCGACGGTGGGCCGCTTCACCGTCGGGACGGGTGCCTGCCGCACCTCGCGGACGGACACGGGCCGTTCGTCGCGGACGGACACGGGCCGCACCTCGCGGGCGGCGGCCGCCGCCGGGGGCGGGGCCAAGGGGGCTTCGCTGGTCACCCGGAGCACTCTAGGTGCGCCCTGAGCTGCAGAAACGTCTCTCCTGACGCCCTTTCACCCCTTCGAGTCCCAACCGACCCGGACGGCCGGACGGGGCGTCACTCGTACGCGGTGACCAGCACCGAACCGGTGACCTCCACCGGTTCGGGCAGCGCCGCCAGCGCGGCGGCCAGCGCGGCCCGGTCGGTGTGCCAGGCGCTCGGTCCCATGCCGACCACGGCGGCGGCGTCCGTCCGCGACAGCCGCAGCGCGAACTCCACCTCGGTGCGCCCGACCGGGGTGAACCACGGGCCGAGCTTCTGCTCGATCCGCCGGTCCTTGTCCTCGTCGACCGACAGCAGGCCCAGCGCGCCGACCAGTTCGCGCAGGTGCCGGGAGGTCGGGGCGGCCACCAGCAGCCGTCCGCCGGGGCGCAGCACCCGCCGCATCTCGGGGCCGTTGCGCGGCGCGAACACGTTCAGCAGCACGTCCGCGGCGGCGTCCCGCAGCGGGAGCGGGCGCCAGGCGTCGCAGACCACGGCGCCGATCCGCGGGTGCGCCTTCGCGGCGCGGCGCAGCGCGTACTTGGACAGGTCGAGGGCCGCGCCCGCCGCGTCCGGCCGGGTCTCCAGCACCCGGGCCAGGTAGTGGCCGGTGCCCGCGCCGAGGTCCGCGACCAGTCCGCTGTCGGCCGGGGTCGCGGCGGCGGCCGCGGCCAACGCCCGTTCCAGCGGGGCGTAGTGGCCGGCCGCCAGGAAGTCGCTGCGGGCCGCGACCATGTCGGCGGTGTCGGCGGTGCCCGCCCTGGCGTCCCCCGCGAGCAGGCTCACGTAGCCCTGCCGGGCCTGGTCGAAGCCGTGCCCGTCGGCGCAGCGCAGGGTGCGGCCGTCCAGCGCCAGCGGGCGGGCGCAGTGCGGGCAGACCAGGTAGGGCTCGATGTCCTGCAGCAACTCGCTCGCATCCTCGGCGCAGATCGTTCGGTGCCCCGCGGGCCGACGGGGGCCGTCAGGGGCCGGGGGAACGTCGAGGGTATCCCGCCCGCGGGCGCCTCGTCGCTCTCCCGGCCCCTGACGCCGCCCGCGGCGGCGGCTCACTCCTCGCCGTCGTCGCCGACCTCTTCCTCCTCCGACTCGTCGACCACCCACATCGCCAGCCGCTCCGCCACGCCGGTGATGCCGAGCTTGCCCTCCCGGATCGCCCGGGCCAGGCTGCGCACCTCGCGCGCCGTGGTCGCCACCCGGCAGCCGCTGGCCACCAGGTACGCGTAGGCCACGGCGGTGGCGAACAGCTCGTTGTTGCGCTCCAGCGCGGGCACCCGGATCAGCTGGTGCATCAGCGCCGCCGCCCGGTCCTGCGGTTCGGGGTAGACCGCGATGTCGAAGATCTCGGCCTGGTGCCTGGTGATCGCCGCGAGCAGCGACCCGTAGTCGGTGACCTGCGGGTCACCGGGCGTGTACTGCTCGGCGGTCATGAGCAGCCACGAGAGGTCGACCTCAAGTTTCAACGGCGCGCCTCCTGGAGCTCACCGGGCGACCCGAACTCGGCGAGGAACACCGCCTCGTGCTCCTTCATGAACTGCGCCGCGGCGTCCACGAAGTTGCGTCCGGCCTCACCCATGTCCTGCTGCACCAGTCGTTCGATGTACTGGTTCATGCTGATCCCCTGCTGCTCGGCCCGCTCACGGGCCATCTCGGCGGTGGTCGCGTCCACCCTGACGTTCAGCTGCTTCTTGGCCATCCTTCAACGCTAGCGCCAAGGTGCTAGCACAACAAGGGCGCAAACCGGCCGCTCCCCCGCTCCCCCACCATGTCCGCCCGCGCCCCCGCGAAAACCGGCCACGCGTCCCGATCCGCCGACGAACGCCCGGACCGTCCCGGAACTACTCCACCTCGACGCCGTACCCGCGCACCAGCGCCTCCAGGTCGTGGTCGTAGCCCTGGCCGACGGCGCGGAAGCGCCACCGCGGGCCCCGGCGGTAGACCTCGGCCAGGAGCAGGGTGCGCTCGCTGGTGGCGGCGTCCAGCGTGGCCTGGGCGAGGGCCGGTGCGTCGACGCCCGGGGCGATCGACACCTGGACCGCCCCGATGTCCCCGAAGGTCTCGACCCCGTCGATGGCCGCGGCGATCGCGATCCGGTGGGCGGCGGGCGGGAGCGCCGCGAGGTCGACGGCGACGCTCTGCTCGGTGGGACCGTCGCAGCGGAGGCGGACGGATCCGTCGGGGCTCTCCGGCGCGCCGTAGAAGACGAAGTCCTCGTCGCAGGAGACTTGTTCGTCCTCGTCGAGCACGAAGGCGACGACGTCGATCTCGCAGTCCGCCAGCTGCGCCCAGGAGGCGGCCACGTGCCACTGCCCCTCGGCCGGGAGGTCGATGACCCCGCCGCGCGACAGGACCTCGGCCACCGCGTCCTCCACGGCCGGGACGTCGACCTGGACGTCGTCCGGTTCCGCCGCGAGCGTTCCGAGCCAGCCCTGCGGATGCACCGGCAGCCCCAGCGCGGTGACGCGGGCCATCCGGCGGTCGAGCTCCGCGCCCGGGAGGAGGACGACGTCGGTGACACCGGCCGAGAGGTTGATCGCCGCAGCCCCGCCCAGTTCGACGACCCGGGCCCGCACGACGGACGCCTCCTCGTGGGTACCGCCCAGGACCAGGACCCGCCGACGGCCGAACGGCCTGGCCGCGCGCGGGGCGGCGGGCCGCCGCGGGGGCGCCTCGACGGGCGCGGACGGCACAGCGGGTGCGGGCGGCGCGACAGGTACGGGCGCGGGCGGCGCGACGGAGGCCGCAGGGCGCTCCGCCACCGACGTCCTCCTCCCCGTCGGCCCCTCGTGCGGCGTCCCCGGCCGCACGTCCGCCAGCAGCCGGAGGAAGGTGTGCTCGTCGACGATCGTGACGCCCTCCGCGGCCGCCCTCCGCGCCTTCGCCGAGCCCGACGCCGAGTCGTTGGTGACCAGGACACCGGTGTGCCGGCTGACCGACGACATGATGTTGAGACCGGCGTCGACGGACCGGGACACCAGCTCCGCCCGGGAGGTGGCGGTCTCGCCGGTGATCGCGATTTTCATCCCCTGCACCAGCGGCTCGCCGGGCGCCGGGCGCCCCGGGTTCCGGTAGCCGCACGGGGTCTTGGGCGGCTTCGGTGCGAACTGCGCGTCCTGCCGGGGCGGGCAGGCCACCAGCGGCAGCGGAACGCCCAGCCGGGCGGCCTCGGCCAGCGAGGAGCGGAAGATCCCCGCGAGGACGCGGGTGTCGTCCAGCGCGTCGTGCGCCCTGGTCTGCGGCACGCCGTAGTACTCGGCGAGGGCGGCCAGGCTGAGGCCGGCGACCGGTGGTTCCACCCGTCGGTTCAGGGCCAGGGTGCACAGGCGCTGCGCGACGGGCAGGTAGAGGCGGGCGCGGGCGAACTCGTGGGCCAGGAAGTCGTAGTCGAACTGGGCGTTGTGGGCCACCATGACGCGGTCCTGGAGGAGCGCCCCGATCCGGCCGGCCACCTGCTCGAAGGTCGGGGCGCCGCTCAGCCGCTCGGCCGTCAGACCGTGGACGTGCACCGGCCCCGGGTCGCAGCCCGGGTTGAGCAGGGTCGCGTACTCGCCGGTCTGGACGCCGTCCGGCCCGAAGGTCAGCACCGCGATCGACAGGACCCGGTCGCGCCGGGCGACCAGGCCCGACGTCTCGACGTCGACCAGGGCCCAGTCGTGCGCGTAGTCGGACGGGTGTGACACGTCGGACGGGGAAGCGAGCGGCATGGCCGCAAGGATGGGCCGAGCCCGGCCGTCGTTCAAGCCGAACGCCGATTTGTCCCCCGGGAAACGCCCCCGGGAAATGCCGCACGGGCGCGGGAAGGGCTCCCGCGCCCGTGCGGAGTGGCTCCGTCGGCCGTCAGCGGACCGGCTCCAGGATGGCGACGCACTCGAAGTGCTGGGTCATCGGGAACAGGTCGAAGGCCCGCAGCGAGACCGGGCGGTAGCCGCCCTCGCGGAAGAAGGCCAGGTCGCGGGCGAGGGCGGCCGGGTCGCAGGCGACGTAGGCGATCCGGCGGGCCTCCAGGGAGCTGAGGTGGGCGACGGTGTCGCGGCCCGCGCCGGAGCGCGGGGGGTCGAGGACGATCAGGTCGGTGGAGGTGATGCCGGTGCGGGGCAGCAGGGTCTCGACCTTGTCGCACTCGATCCGGACCTGCTCCAGCGCGGCCAGGTTGTGCCGGGCGTCGGCCACCGCCTGCTTGCCGGACTCGATGCCGAGCACCGCGCCCTCCTCGCCGACCCGTTCGGCGAGCGCGCCCGCGAACAGGCCGACGCCGCAGTACAGGTCGAGCGCGCTCTCGCCCCACTGCGGGTCGAGGCCGGTGAGGACGGCGTCGACCAGGGTGTCGGGGGCCTCGGGGTGGATCTGCCAGAAGCCGCCCTCGGAGACCCGCCAGGTGCGGCCGGCGGCGCGCTCGCGGACGAAGGTGCGGCCGTGGACGCGGTGGAACAGGTCCTGCTCGTCGATCCGGGCGATGGAGGTCTCGCGGTCCAGTTCGACCAGCGGCAGCTGCTCGCCGGGCCGCGGCCGCAGGATCACCTGCCGGTCGGAGGAGCCGGAGGCGGCGATCGCCTCGACGGCGGCCACCCCGGTCCAGTCGCGGGACTCCACGCCGAGCTCGCTGACCCCGGGCGCCGCGATCAGGCAGCGGTCGATCGGCTGGATGTCGTGCGAGCGGTGCTTGCGCAGGCCGATCACGCCCTCCTCGTCCACCGCGTACTGGACCCGGGTCCGCCAGGCCGGGACCTCGCCCGCGGGGAGCTTGCCGCCGACCGGTTCGACCGAGCCGTCCCAGTGCGCCTCCCCGGGGGTGAGGCCGGCCAGCTTGGCGAGCTGCTCGGTGAGGACGGCGGCCTTGAGCTTGCGCTGCCCGCCGGGGGTGACGTGCTGCCAGTCGCAGCCGCCGCAGCGGCCCGGGCCGGAGAACGGGCAGGGCGCCTCGATCCGGTCCTTGGACGCCTCCAGCACCTCCACCGCGTCGGCCCGCAGGAAGCGCGAGGTGGTGGTGCCGTCGGTGACCTGCACGACCACCCGCTCGCCGGGCAGCGCGTGCCGGACGAACAGCACCCGGCCCTCGTGCCGGGCCACGCAGTGCCCGCCGTGCGCGACCGGCCCGACCTCGACCTCGTAGCGCTCGCCGACCAGCGGGTCCCCGGAGGGCTGCCGCAGCACCGGCTGCGCGGGCCGCAGCGCCTTCGGCGGCCGCACCGCCCCGGGCTTGCGCCCCTGCCGGGCCTGCTTCCGCCCGCCCTCGCCCGGCGCGGCGGCCTGCTGCTTCGGGGCGCGCTCCTGCGGAGCGGCCTTCGCGGGCTTCGCGGGCTTCTCCGGGCGCTGCTCGCCCGGCACCGGCGGCAGGCTGCGGGCGGTGTTGCCCTCCCGGTCGGTGGCTTCGGGCCGGGCGGGTCGGCTGCTCCAGCGCGGGTGCGCGACCTGCCCCGGCTTGGCGCCGGACGTGCGGCCGGGGCGGCCCTGGCGACCGGAGGAGCGGGGCGGGTTGTTGCGGGTCACGGGGGTCGCTTCCTTACGGGAGACAGCGGGACACAAACGGGTGGAGCACCGTGCGGCGGGCGCGAACACGGCGGCCCGCGGCGGACCGGGAACGATCCGCCACGGGCCCATTGAAGGCCATCCGGGGGCCGGACGGGCAGCGCGGGCGCTCAGTCGCGCGGCGCGGTGTCCGCCCCGCCCGACCCGTCGGCCCGGCCGCCGGAACCGGCCGGATCGCCCGATCCGCCCGCCGTCGGCCGCCGCCGCGGCTCGCCGCGGCGCACCGCGCCGGGCGCGGACCACGCCTTGGGTGCCTTGCGCCGCTCCGAGGACTCCAACTGCCAGGGTACGGACGTCACCATCACGCCGGGCTTGAACAGCAGGCGCCCCTTGAGCCGCAGCGCGCTCTGGTTGTGCAGCAGGTGCTCGTACCAGTGGCCGACCACGTACTCGGGGATGTAGACCGCGACCACGTCGCGCGGGCTGGAGCGGCGCAGGTTCTTGACGTACTCCAGCACCGGCCCGGTGACCTCGCGGTAGGGCGAGTCGAGGACCTTCAGCGGCACGTCGAGGCCGCGCTCCTCCCAGTCCTGGCGCAGCGCCGCGGTGTCCGCCGGGTCGACGTTGACGGTGACGGCCTCCAGGGTCTGGGCCCGGGCCAGGCGGGCGTACGCGAGGGCGCGCAGCGCGGGCTTGTGCAGCTTGGAGACCAGCACGATGGCGTGCACCCGGGTCGGCGGGGCGACGTCGTCGGGCTCCTCGGCGGCCTTGAGCTCGGCGCTGACCCGGTCGTAGTGGCGGCGGATCGCCTTCATCACGACGAACAGCACGACCATCAGGGCGATCGCGATCCAGGCGTGGCCGATCTTGGTGGCGAGCACCACGATCAGCACGGCCATGGTCATCACCAGGCCGAAGGCGTTGATCGCCCGGCTGCGCTGCATGTGGGCGCGCTTCTTCGGGTCGGTCTCGGTGCGCAGCAGCCTGGTCCAGTGCCGGATCATGCCGGACTGGCTCATGTTGAAGGCCACGAAGACGCCGACGATGTACAGCTGGATCAGCCGGTTCGGGTCGGCGCCGAACGCCACGATGAACAGGATCGCCGCGCCGGCCAGCAGCACGATGCCGTTGGAGAAGGCGAGCCGGTCGCCGCGGGTGTGCAGCTGCCGCGGCAGGTAGCGGTCCTGGGCGAGGATCGATCCCAGCACCGGGAAGCCGTTGAACGCGGTGTTCGCGGCCAGCACCAGGATCAGGCCGGTGGTGGCGGCGACGAAGTAGAAGCCGGGCGTGAAGTTGGAGAACACCGCCTCGGAGATCTGCGCCAGCACGGTCTTCTGGTGGTAGTCGGCGGGCGCGCCGATCAGCTGCTCGGTCGGGTTCTCGGCCATCTGCGTGCCGGTCAGGTGGGCGAGGTAGATGATGCCCATGAACATCGTCACGGCGATGGTGGCCATCATCAGCAGCGTGGTCGCCGCGTTCTTGCTCTTCGGCTTGCGGAACGCGGGCACGCCGTTGGAGATCGCCTCCACACCGGTCAGCGCCGCACAGCCCGAGGAGAACGCCTTCAGCAGCAGGAACACCAGCGCGAACCCGGCCAGCGAGTCGTTTCCGGGCGTCGCCGCCAGGTGGTACGAGGCGCTCTCCGCGGGCAGTTCGGCCCCGAACCCGAAGTGCCGGACCAGGCCGTAGACCACCATGCCGATCACGCCGACCATGAAGGCGTACGTCGGCACGGCGAAGGCCGAGCCGGACTCGCGCACGCCGCGCAGGTTCATGCCCATCAGCAGGATGACCAGGAACACCGACAGCGTCATCTCGTGCCCGCGCAGCGCGGGCACCGCCGAGACCACGTTGGCCACCCCGGAGGTGGTCGACACCGCCACGGTGAGGATGTAGTCGACCATCAGCGCGCTCGCCACCACCAGGCCGGAGTTCGACCCGTGGTTGACGGTCGCGACCTCGTAGTCACCGCCTCCGCTGGGATAGGCGTGCACGTTCTGCCGGTACGACGCGACCACCGCGAGCATCACGATGGCGACCACGACGCCGATCTGCCACGAGAAGTGGATGGCCGAGGCACCGGCCAGCGACAGCGTCAGAAGGATCTCCTCGGGCGCGTACGCGACGGAGGAGAGCGCGTCCGAGGCGAACACCGGCAGCGCGATCCGCTTGGGGAGGAGGGTCTCCCCCAGCTTGTCGCTGCGCAGCGCACGCCCGATCAGGATGCGTTTCGGTAGGTCAGCAGGCATAGGCACAGCAAGGAATCGTAAGGGCTCCTGATGGCACCGGATGCCTCGCGGGGCCACCTTGGTCGCGACTGTGTTCGGCGGACCGGCTAGCGTGTCGACAGAAGGGTTTGCGGGCAACACCGAGTTGCCCCTCGCGTCGGATCACAGGCGCGGTCGACAGAACGCCCCCCAAATCGGGGGCACGGAAGGACGATGAACGATGTTTACGCAGGTCACGACCCCAACGGACCGGGTGAGGTAGGCGCGTGCACATCGTCATCATGGGCTGCGGACGCGTGGGCTCCGCCCTCGCCAGAACGCTCGAGAAACAAGGTCACTCGGTCGCGGTCATCGACCAGGACCCGACGGCCTTCCGCCGGCTCGGCGCGGGCTTCAACGGCCGCCGGGTCACCGGCGTCGGCTTCGACCAGGACACCCTGAAGGAAGCCGGCATCGAGGAGGCGGGCGCCTTCGCCGCCGTCTCCAGCGGTGACAACTCCAACATCATCGCGGCCCGGGTGGCCCGCGAGAACTTCGGCGTCGAGCACGTCGCGGCCCGCATCTACGACCCGCGCCGCGCCGAGGTGTACCAGCGCCTGGGCATCCCGACCGTCGCCACCGTCCGCTGGACGGCCGACCAGATGCTGCGCCGGCTGCTGCCCAGCGGCGCCGAGCCGCTCTGGCAGGACCCGTCGGGCGCCGTGCAGTTGGCCGAGGTCGCGTTCGCCCCGTCTTGGATCGGCCACCGGCTCGCCGAGCTGGAGGAGGCCGCCGGGGTCCGGGTGGCGTTCGTCACCCGGGTCGGCGAGGGCCTGCTGCCCACCCCGCAGATGGTGGTCCAGGAGGGCGACCTGGTGCACGTGATGCTGCGCCGCAACGAACTGACCGCGGTCGAGGCGGCCTTCGCCAAGGGCCCCGAGGAGGAGGGTCACTGATGCGCGTCGCCATCGCCGGAGCCGGAGCCGTCGGCCGTTCCATCGCCGGGGAGCTCCTGGAGAACGGCCACGAGGTCCTGCTGATCGACAAGAACCCGAACTCCATCTCGGTCGAGCGCGTCCCGCTCGCCGAGTGGCTGCTCGCCGACGCCTGCGAGATCACCTCGCTGGACGAGGCGGCGCTGCAGCGCTGCCACGTGGTGATCGCCGCCACCGGTGACGACAAGGTCAACCTGGTGGTGTCGCTGCTCGCCAAGACCGAGTACGGCGTGCCGCGGGTGGTCGCCCGGGTGAACAACCCGAAGAACGAGTGGCTGTACAACGAGTCCTGGGGCGTGGACGTCGCGGTCTCCACCCCGCGCCTGATGTCGGCGCTGGTCGAGGAGGCGGTGAGCGTCGGCGACCTGGTCCGCCTGATGCGCTTCTCCCAGGGCAACGCCAACCTGGTCGAGCTGACCCTCGCCGCGGACACCGACCTGGTCGGCACCCGGGTCGGCGACGTCGCCTGGCCGGTGGACACCGCGCTGGTCACCATCATCCGCGAGGGCCGGGTGCTGGTCCCGAGCGGCAACGACACCCTGGAGGCCGGGGACGAGCTGCTGTTCGTCGCCGCCCAGGAGCGCGAGGAGGAGCTGGAGACGCTGCTGGCCGGCTGATCCCGCCCCCGCACGGCGAAGGGCCCCGCGCACCGCGCGGGGCCCTTCGTCACTCCTCCGGCTCTTCCTCGTCCAGCTCCGCCTTGATCGGCGGCGGCGCGGTCAGCAGGATCCGCCAGGTGACGTACATCGCCAGCAGCAGCGGCGGGATGCCGAGCGCGACCTTCAGCCAGCCCAGCAGGTTGATGTTGTGGGTGAAGTACAGCGGGAACAGGATCACCGGCTTCAGGCCCATGATCAGCACCCAGGCCCAGGTCGCCCTGGTGTAGGCGGCCAGCCGGCCCGGGTTCTGCTTGCGCCAGGTGAACATCTCGCCGGTGATCGGGCCGAGCATCAGGCCGATCATCGGCCAGCGCACCAGCGCGGAGACCGCCAGCGCCAGGCAGTAGCCGACGTTCCACAGCAGGCCCGGCAGGTAGAAGTCCTCGGCCTTGCCGGTCTTCATCGAGATCCAGGCGCCGATCGCCACCCCGAACACGCCGGAGAAGGCGTGCTGGATGGTCTCCCGGCGGGCCAGCCGGACCACCACGAACACCGCGCACAGCGCCAGCGCCGACCAGGCGGCCGTCGGCACCTTGTGGGTGATGTTGAACGCGACGATGTACACCAGGCCCGGCAGCGTCATGTCGACCATGCCGCGCACGCCGCCGAACGCCTTGAGCACCGTCTCGGCGGCCTCCTTCGAGGCGTCCCGCTCGGGCTCGGCCGACGGCTGCCCGGCCGGCTCGTACACCCCGGGGCCCGGCTGCTCGTCGTCCCGCGGGCCCTGCGGGCCGTGCGCGCCCACCCTGATCGCCTCGTCGCTCACGCGGACTCGCTCCCGTGTCCCACCGGACGCAGCTCGTAGCGGGGGTTGAAGAGCACGCGGCGCCCGCGTGCGTGGCTGATCCGGCCGCTGGCGATCAGGCGGCGGCCGGGTTCGATGCCCACGATCGAGCGCCGCCCCAGCCACACCACGTCCAGCGCCTCGGTGCCGTCGAACAGTTCGGCCTCCAGCGCGGGCACCCCCGCGCGCGGACGGAGCGTGACGGTGCGCAGCGTGCCCGTGACGGTGACGACCTCGCGGTCGCCGCAGGCGGCGATCGGGGTGCAGCCCGCCTCCGCGGTGTCCTGCCGCAGCTCCTCGGCCTCCAGCTCCTCGGAGGAGGAGGTCAGCCGGTTCAGCATGCGGCGGAAACGGCCTTGCGGCTGGTCGCCGGTGTTGTCACCACTCATGCCGGAAGGGTACCGGTTCGCCGGTGCCCGGCGGCAGGGCCGCGCGTGGCCCCGGTCACGGCCGGGTCACGGCTCGAAGCGGTAGCCCATGCCCGGTTCGGTGACGAAGTGCCGGGGGTGCGAGGGGTCCGCCTCCAGCTTGCGGCGCAGCTGCGCCAGGTAGACCCGCAGGTAGTTGGTCTCCTTGCGGTAGGCCGGGCCCCACACCTCCTGGAGCAGCTGGGTCTGGCTGACCAGCCGCCCGGGGTTGCGCACCAGCACCTCCAGCAGGTGCCACTCGGTGGGGGTGAGCCGGACGTCCGCGCCGCCCCGGTTGACCTTCTTCGCGGCCAGGTCGACGGTGAAGCCCTCGGTGGTGACCACCGCCTCGCCCTCGGCGGTGACCGGTTCGGCCCGGCGCACCGCGGCCCGCATCCGGGCCAGCAGCTCGTCCATGCCGAACGGTTTGGTGACGTAGTCGTCGGCCCCGGCGTCCAGCGCCTCGACCTTCTCGTCGGAGGCGTGCCGGGCGGACAGCACGATGATCGGCACCCTGGTCCAGCCGCGCAGGCCGCGGATCACCTCGACGCCGTCCATGTCGGGCAGGCCCAGGTCGAGGACGACCACGTCGGGGTGGCGGGCGGCGGCCAGTTCCAGGGCGCTCGCGCCGTCGGGCGCGGAGTCCACCTCGTACTTGCGGGCCTTGAGGTTGATCACCAGGGCGCGGACGATCTGCGGTTCGTCGTCCACCACCAGGACCCGGGTCATGCGGGACCGGCCTTTCGCTCGTGTGCGTCGGGTGCCCCGGGCGTCTCCGGCGTCCCGGGCCTCTCGGGTGCTTCGTCGGGGTGCCGCCCGGGCGGGACCGCGGGCAGCGAGACGACCACGGTCAGCCCGCCGCCGGGGGTGTCCTCGGCGGTGACGGTGCCGTCCATCGCCTCGGCGAAGCCGCGGGCCACCGCCAGGCCGAGGCCGACCCCGGCGCCGCGCGGGGCGTCGCCGTGCCGCTGGAACGGGGCGAAGATCCGCTCCCGGGCCTCCTCGGGGACGCCGGGGCCGCGGTCGACCACCCGCAGTTCGACCCGTCCGGCGCGCTCCAGCAGATCCGCCTTCACCAGGACGGGTGAACCGGGCGGCCCGTACTTGACGGCGTTCTCCACCAGGTTGGCCAGCACCCGCTCCAGCAGCCCGGCGTCGGCCCGCACCATCGGCAGCGACTCCGCCACCTCCAGCCGCACGCTGCCGGGCGGGACGCCGCCGAGCACGAACGGGACCACCTCGTCCAGGTCGGTGGGCTGCAGCAGAGGGGTGACCGTGCCGGTCTGCAGGCGGCTCATGTCCAACAGGTTGTTGATCAGGTGGTCGAGCCGGTCCGCGCCCGACTCGATCCCGGCCAGCAGTTCGGCCTCGTCCTCCGGACCCCACTCGACGTCCTCGGCGCGCAGCGAGGAGACCGCGGCCTTGATCCCCGCCAACGGGGTGCGCAGGTCGTGCGAGACGGCGGCCAGCAGCGCGGTGCGGATCCGGTTGCCCTCGGCCTCCCGGCGGGCCGCGGCCGCCTCCCCGGCCAGCCGGCGGCGCTCCAGCAGGACGGCGGCCTGGTTGGCGAAGGCGCCGAGCATCCGCCGGTCCGCGGCGGGCAGCACCCGGCCGCGCAGCACCAGCGCGAGGCGCTCGCCGACCGGGACGTCCACGTCGGCCTGCTCCGGCCCGGCGGGCGGACGCGGCCCGACCGCGGCGGCGGCGTGCCAGGCGCCGTGCCCGCCGTGGGGGCCCGTGCGCTCCAGCAGCGCCACCGCCTCCTGCTGGAAGGTCTCCCGGACCTGCTCCAGCAGCGCCGTCAGCACCCCCTCGCCGCTGGGCGCGCCGCGCAGCACGGTGCCCGCCAGCGCGGACAGCGTCTGCGCCTCGGCCTGGGCGCGGGCCGCGAGGTGGCTGCGCCGGGCGGCCAGGTCGACCACCGTGGCGACCGCGATGCCGACCGCGGCGAAGATCGCCACCGCGGCGATGTTCTCCGGCTGGGCGATGGTGAAGGTGTGGACGGGGGGCGCGAAGTAGTAGTTGAGCGCCGAGGAGGAGACCAGCGCCGAGGCGATCGCCGGGTACAGCCCGCCGACCAGCGCCGCGCCCACCGTCAGCGACAGGAACAGCAGCATGTCGGTGGAGAGCCCCGGCCCGCTGAAGCCGGTCAGCAGCAGGGCCAGCAGCGGCGGTCCGGCCACGCCGATCACCCAGCCCGCGACCGTCCTGGTCCGGCCCAGGTCGGTCACCCGGCGGATCGGGATCCGGCCGCGGCCGCGCGCCGCGTGCTCGTGGTTGACCATGTGGACGTCGATGTCCCCGGAGTCCCGGGTCACCGCGTAGCCCACGCCCGGCCCGTACACGTACTGCCAGACCCGGCGGCGGCTGGTGCCGATCACGATCTGGGTGGCGTTGACGCCGCGCGCGAAGTCCAGCAGCCCGGCCGCCGGGTCCTCGCCCAGCACCGGGTGGAAGCTGCCGCCGAGGCTCTCCACCAGGGCCCGCTGCTCGATCAGCGCCTGCGGGGAGGAGCCGGACAGGCCGTCGGAGCGCGAGATGTGCACCGCCAGCAGCTCGCCCGCGCTGTTGCGGGCCGCGATCCGGGCCGCCCGGCGGATCAGCGTGGCGCCCTCCGGGCCGCCGGTCAGGCCGACCACGATCCGCTCCCGGGCCTGCCAGGTGCCCTGGATGCCCTGCTCGGCCCGGTAGCGCTGCAGGTACTCGTCGACCCGGTCTGCCGTCCACAGCAGCGCCAGCTCGCGCAGCGCGGTCAGGTTGCCGAGCCGGAAGTAGTGCGCGAGCGCCGCGTCCACCTTCTCCGGCGCGTACACGTTGCCGTGCGCCAGTCGGCGGCGCAGCGCCTGCGGGGACATGTCGACCAGCTCGATCTGCTCGGCCCGGCGCACCACCTCGTCCGGGACGGTCTCCCGCTGCCGGACGCCGGTGATGCCCTCGACCACGTCCCCCAGCGACTCCAGGTGCTGGACGTTGACGGTGGAGACCACGTCGATCCCGGCGGCCAGCAGCTCCTCCACGTCCTGCCAGCGCTTGGCGTTGCGCGAACCGGGGACGTTGGTGTGCGCGAGCTCGTCGACCAGCGCGACCGCCGGGTCCCGGGCCAGCAGCGCGTCCAGGTCCAACTCGGTGAACTCGGCGCCCCGGTGGGTCACCGTCCGGCGCGGGACGGTCTCCAGGCCGGCCAGCAACTCGGCGGTGCGGGCCCGGCCGTGGGTCTCCACGAGGCCGACCACCACCTCCGCGCCGCGGGCGCTCCGGCGGTGCGCCTCGGCCAGCATCGCGTAGGTCTTGCCGACGCCCGGGGCCGCCCCGAGGTAGATCCGCAGCCTGCCGCGGGCCGTGTGCACCATGACTCAGAGACTACGGCCGCTCATCGCAACATCCGCTGATCAGACGATCACCGGCGAAGAATTGTCGAATTCTTGACGCCTCTCCCCGCCGCCCGGGCCACAATGCCACCCGGAACGAACGATTCGAGGGGGAACCACCATGCGCGGACTCGTACTCGGCGGCGGCGGACTCGCCGGCATCGCCTGGGAGACCGGCCTCCTGCACGGCCTCGCCGAAACCGGCCTCGACGTCCCCGGCACCGCCGACCACGTCCTCGGCACCTCCGCCGGCGCCACCGTCGCCGGACAGCTCGCCTCCGGCCTCCCGCTCGCCGAGCTCTACCGCCGCCAGACCGAACCCGCCCTGCAGAACCACGAGATCACCCCGCCCGCCGAAACCCTCGGCGCGCTCTTCGAGACCATCGGCGAGCTGGTCACCGAGATCGACGACCCCACCGAACTGCGCCGCCGCATCGGCGAACTCGCCCTCGCCGCCGACACCGTCCCGGCCGCCGACCGGCTCGCCGTCATCGCCGGACGCCTCCCCGGCCGCGACTGGCCCGCCTGGCCGCTCACCCTCACCGCCGTCGACGCCGCCACCGGCGAACCCCGCACCTTCGACCGCCACAGCGGCGTCCCGCTGCTCGACGCGGTCGCCGCCAGCTGCGCCGTCCCCGGCATCTGGCCGACCGTCGAGATCGACGGCCGCCGCTACATGGACGGCGGCATCCGCAGCTCCAACAACGCCGACCTGATGACCGGGCAGCAGGCCGTCCTGGTCCTCGCCCCGATGACCGACCCGTTCCTGGCCGCCGAACTCGCCCAACTGGAGAGCACCGGCAAGGTCCTCGCCGTCACCCCCGACGAGGCCTCCCTCGCCGCGGCCGGTCCCAACCCGCTCGACAGCGCCGTCCGCACCCCCTCCGCCGAAGCCGGCCGGGCCCAGGGCCACCGGATCGCCGATCAGGTCCGCGCGCTCTGGACGCCCTGAGCACCGGCCCTGACCACCGGCCCTGACCACCGGCCGGGGCCGATCGGCCCGGGCGGCCCCACACGGCCGCCCGGACCGCCCGCCGACTACTCGACGATCTTCCCGTCCCGCAACTCCAGGACCCGGTCGGCCAGTTCCATCAACTGCGGGTCGTGCGTGGCCACCAGCGCCGTCACGCCCTCGCTGCGCACCACCGCCCGCAGCAGCTGCATGATCGCCAACCCGGTGTCCGAGTCCAACTGGCCGGTCGGCTCGTCCGCGATCAGCAGCGTCGGCTCGTTCGCCAACGCCCGCGCCACCGCCACCCGTTGCTGCTGGCCGCCCGACATCTCGGACGGCCGCTGCTCCGCGTGCTCCGCCAGCCCCACCATCGCCAGCAGCGTCCGGACCCGCTCCTCGCGCTCCTTGACCGCCACCTTGCGCAGCCGCATCGGCACCCCGACGTTCTCCGCCGCCGTCAGCACCGAGATCAGGCCGAAGGACTGGAACACGAAACCGATCCGGTCCCGCCGCAGCTCCAACCGGCCCGCCTCGTCCAGCCCCGCCAGGTCCGTCCCGGCGATGCTGATCTTCCCCGCGGACGGCGTGTCCAGCCCGCCCACCAGGTTCAACAGCGTCGTCTTGCCCGAGCCCGACCGGCCCCGCAGCGCCGTCAACTCCCCGGCCCGCGCCGTGAACGACACCCCGCGCACCGCGTGCACCGCCCGGTCGCCCTCGCCGAACGTCCGGTGCACGTCCTCCACGACCACCATCGCGTCGCCGCTCACCCGCACACCTCTTCCTCGGCCCGCCACACCCCGATGTGGTCCTCTTCCAACGCCAACCGCACCCGACGGCTGAGCTGCAACGCCTCCGTGAAGTCCGGCGGCAGCTGCAACCGGCCCACCCGGTCCAGCACCGCGTACTCCACGCCCGGCTCGCCCCGCTCGGGACGCAGCACCTCCGTCGAGGTCCGCCCGTTGCGGATCCGCACCGTCCGGCGCACTTCCTGCGCCACCATAAGGTCATGGGTGACGATCAGCACCGTCACCCCCAGCTCCTCGTTCACCGAACGCAGCGCCGCGAAGATCTCCTCGCCGGTCGCGCTGTCCAGCTCGCCCGTCGGCTCGTCCGCCAGCAGCAGCGCCGGGGAGTTCGCGTTCGCCACCGCGATCGCCACCCGCTGCTGCTCACCGCCCGACATCTCGGCCGGACGACGGCCCGCCAGGTGCCCGACCCCGAGCAGCCCCAACAACTCCCCCGCCCGCCGCCGCCGCTCACCCCGCGGCACGCCCGCGTACCCCATCGGCAGCATCACGTTCTCCACCGCCGTCAGGTACGGCAGCAGGTTGCGCGCCGTCTGCTGCCAGACGAACCCGACCGTCCGGCGCCGGAACTCCAGCCGCTCGCGCCTGCCCATCGCCAGCAGGTCGTGCCCCGCCACCCGGGCACTGCCCGCGGTCGGCACGTCCAGCCCCGCCAGGATGCCCAGCAGCGTCGACTTCCCCGACCCCGAGGCGCCGACCACCGCGAGCAGTTCACCGTCCTCCACCACCAGGTCCAGCCCCTGCAGGGCCTGCACCTCGACTCCCTCGGACCGGTGGATCCGCACCAGGTTCTCGCACACCACCATGCCCTCCGCGGGCGGCGGGCCCTCCCCGGAGGCGTGCCTGCGCAACTCCTCCAGATCCGGCACGACCCCCGTACCCACGCCTTCGACGCCCACGGCCTCGACCCCCACGCCACTCCCCCTCCGGCCCGAGCCGCGCGGCTCGCCAAGGCCACTCGCAGCCTCTCCCGCCGGGCGGGCGCCGAACCGGCCGGCCGGGGCAGTCCCCTGTTCTGCCCCCGCCGACCGGCCCGATGCTCCCCCCGTCGACCGGCGCCCACACGACGACGGTCTCAACACTCCAACGCCGCCCGGAACAGACAGGTTGCACGGGGTTCCGAACTTTTTTCGAACGTCCGCACCCCGTCCGGACCGCCGCTCAGCCCCTCGGAGAACTCGTCGGGGAACCCGTCGGCGTCGGCTGCCCCAACGTCAGGAACTCCGCCGCCGCCCGCAGGAACGAGTCCGACAACCCCGCCTCCGGCACCACCCCGCCCCCGCTCCGCCGCACCGTCAGCACCGCCACCACCGATCCGCTGACGTGCACCGCGACCTCCTCCGCGGCGGGCCCCGACTGCCGCGTCCCCAGCGCCACCACGCCGACCCCCTGGTCCTCCACCGTCCACCCCGCCCCCGGCGCCACGCACCCCCCGCCCGCCAACAACCGGGCCGCCGCGGCCTTCGCCGCCCCCGGCGTCCCGAAGTCCAGCACGTACTGGCGCGCCGTCGCCTCCTCCGCGTCCTTCCCGCCCTCCCCGTTCGAGCCGTCCGAGCCGTCCGAGCCGTCCGTGTACGCCTCCCCCCACGCCCGCGAGGCCCCCATCCGCGCCACCAGCCCCGCCACGCAGCCGTCCGCGAACTCCTCCTCCGGCGACAACAGGATCGGCAGCACCGCCACCGCGCCCGTCGCCCCGCCCGACGGCACGGACGCCGAGCCAGAGGGGGACGCCGAGTCGGACGGGGACAGGGAAGGGGACGGGGACAGGGAAGGGGACGCGCCCGTCGACGACGCCACCGCCGTCCACGGGCCGTACCAGCCCAGCACGCTCGGCATCCGCCGCGCCCCCAGCGCCAGCGCCCGCACCTCCGGATCCGCCCCCTCCAACGGCAGCAGCGTCCACACCCACACCGATGCAACGCCACTCGGCGTCGGCTCCGCCGGGAACGAGGGCGCCGGAGCCGGAGAGGACGCCCGCGCCTTCGACGGCCCCGGACCCGGCGCCGCCGACTGCTCCACCGGTACCCCCGCCACCCCGTGCCTCGGCTGCAACGGCACCACCGTCGCCACCGTCCACAGCGCCGCAGCCCCCAACACCCCGACCCCGGCCACCGCGCCCACCCGACGCCGCTGCCGACGCCGCGCCCCGCGCCGCACCACCTCGACAGCGTCCGGTGCCGGTACCCCCGACGCCACCTCGCGCCGCAGCCCGTCGAACATCGCCTCCAACCGGGCAGCACCGATCGCCGGACGGTTCTCCGCCTCGTCCAACTCCGGAACCTCGGGCCTAGACATGCGACCCGCAGTCCTCCGCCACCCGCGTCCGATCCCCCGCCAACTCCACGTCCACCGGCCCCCGTTCCGCACTGCCGCCCGCCGACTCCCCCCGTCCCCGCACCTCACCCGCGGCAGCCGCCCGAACCGGCCGCAGCGGGGCGACCACCGGCTCCTCCGCGGCCGCCGACTCTTCCCCCAACAGCACCGCCAACGCCTGCCGCCCCCGGTGCAACCGCGCCTTCACCGTCCCCACCGGTACCCCCTCGTCCGCAGCGATCTCCGCCACCGAACGCCCACCCATGTGGTGCCACACCAACGCCGACCGTTGCGCCTCCGGCAACCGCCGCAACGCCTCCACCAACGCCACCGTCTCCGGCCCCGGCCCCGGAACCGGCGACTGCTGCCCGTCCCCGTGCCGGATCCAGCTCTGTAACGCCGTCCGGGCCCGCCGCCACCGGCTGATCGCGATCCGCTGCCCCGTCAACCGCACCCAGGCCACCGGATTCTCGTGCGACACCAGCCGCCCCCAGTGGTTCCACGCCCGCACGAACGCCTCCTGGGCAGCGTCCTGCGCCTCACCCAGATCCCCCGTCAGCGCGTACAGGTGCGCCACCAGTTGCCCGTACGCCGCCTCGTAGAACGCCCGAAAGTCGCCGTCGCCCTGACCGGCTCTGTCGCCGGCCCCCTCGCCCTGCTCCACGACCATGACGCCACAGTGTGCCGTGCACCGCACCACCCGGCAACACTGCCCCTCGTTCCGGCCCCGCCGTGCCCGGACCGGAAATGCGGAAAGGGCCCCAGCCGTATGGCTGGAGCCCTTTCTCTGAAAGATTGTTCGGCGGCGTCCTACTCTCCCACAGGGTCCCCCCTGCAGTACCATCGGCGCTGTGAGGCTTAGCTTCCGGGTTCGGA
>NZ_JBIAVO010000048.1:5252-55373 GCF_042894345.1 Kitasatospora sp. NPDC001540 | reverse complement strand
CTCACCGTCACCGGCGCCCAGCCCGACTTCACCGTCAACGGCAACTCCAAGGTCCTGTGCGGCAACGTCCAGACCGCCAACGCCACCGTCTACATCGTCGACACCGTCCTGATGCCCACCTCCTGACCCGCCGTCACGCGCAGGGCCCCGACCGGAACCGGTCGGGGCCCTCGCGCCGTCCACGGGCCACGGCTCGGGCCCGTGGACGGCGGTCAGCCGGACGACGGTCAGCCGAGGTTGGCGCAGGAGTTGCCGAACGCCGGGTTCAGCGCGCCGACGACGCTCACCGTGTTGCCGCACAGGTTGACCGGGACGTGCACCGGGACCTGGATCAGGTTGCCGGAGAGGACACCGGGCGAACCGGCGGCCACGCCCTCGGCCCCGGCGGACGCGGAGGCGACCCCGGCGGTGCCGAGCACGGCGGTGGCGGCCAGCGCGGTCAGGGCGAGGGACGTGCGGGTGACGGACATGACGGCTCCTTGCGGTCGGACGGGACGCCGCCCCGGGCGGGGCGGCACCGGTGATTCGGGGTGCTCGCGACGGCGGCGTGGTCGCGGGCCGGTCCTTCACCCCATCGGGTGCCTCCGGCGCCGGGTCAGGGAGCCAGCGCTGTCAGTGCGGCGCGGGCCCGCGGCGCCTGGAGGGGGCTGAACCGCGGATCGGTGGCGAGGGCCAGGGAGAGGTCGGTGCGGGCGTCGTCGGTGCGGCCGAGGGCGCGCTCGATCTCGCCGCGGTGGTACAGGAACGGGGCGTTGCGCCAGCCGTGGGCGAGGGCGAGGCCGGTGTAGCCGAGGGCTTCGCGGTCGGCGCCGGTGCGGTGCAGGGCCCAGGCGAGGGCGTCGGCGACCAGGACGTCGTGGCGGCGGTCCCACTCGGCCCGCAGCAGTCGGACGGCGGTGGCGGGGTCGCCGTGGTCGGCCTCGAACTGGCCGATCGTCAGGTCGTCGACGACGCCGTTCGCGGCGGCGAGGTCGGCTTCGGCGCGCAGCAGCCGGTACTGCTCGGCGGCCTGCGCGGTGTGGCCGAGGGATTCGTGGAGTTCGCCGAGTTCGAGGAGGTACTGGGGCAGCGGCACCTTCGCGACGGCCTGCGCGTAGTGGGCGAGGGCGTCGTCGGTGCGGCCGAGGGCGGCCTCGGCCCGGGCCTGTCCGGCCAGGGCGGCGGTGTGGGCGGGGTCGGTGGCCAGGGCGCTCCGGTAGCCGTCGAGGGCGGCCTCGGTGCGGCCGGAGTTCCGGTCGAGTTCGGCGAGTTGGTAGCGGCAGAACGCCTGGTCGGCGGGGTCGTAGGCGTCGGTGAGGGCGCGTTGCAGGGCCGTGCGGGCGTCCTCCGGGCGGCCGTGCTGTTCGAGCTCGTAGGCGGCGCGGGTGAAGGACGCGGTGCCCGGGTGCAGGTCGAGCAGGTGCTGGGCGGCATCGGTGGCGCCCGCGTCGTCGCCGAGCTGGGTGCGGGCGTCGGTGAGGACGGCCCACGCCTGCCAGTGCAGCGGCGCCGCGTCGAGGGCCCGCCGGGCGTGGTCGGCGGCTTCGGCGAACAGGTGGCGGGCGTTGGCGAGCGCGCCGAGCCCGGTGAGGGCGTCGGTGTTGCCCTCGGGGGCCAGGGTGAGCGAGCGGTGGAGGGCTTCGTCGGCCTTCGGGTAGTACGAGGCGTCGGCGGTCAGCCGGGCCTGTTCGACGTACTCGCCGCCGAGCCGGGCCCAGGCCGCGGCGTCGTCGGGGCGGGCCCGCAGGTGCTGCTGGTCGGTGCCGATCGCCGCGGCGAGGGCGGACCCGGCGGGTGGTGCGGCGCGGGGCGTGGCGGGCGCGGGCGGCGGGTCGGTGAGGCCGCCGGTGTAGGCGAGGCCGGCGCACAGGGCGGCGGCGGTCAGCAGCAGGGGCAGACGGCGCACGACGGGTTCCCTCGACGAGGAGCGGGCGGCGGCCCCGGCTGTCGGGGCCGCCGCGCGGGGGTCACTTCTGGTTGACGGCCTTGTCGTACGGCAGCGCCAGGTAGGGGAACGTCGCGGCGAACGGCCTGTCGGGGCCGTTGACCTTGTCACCCGCGGCGAGGGCCTGGACGAACGTGCCGGGGGTGGCGCCCTCGACGACCTGCAGGGCGATGTCGACGACGTCGTCGCCGAGGCGGCGGCCGTTGGGGAAGCCCTGGAAGTCGCCGCCCAGGACGCCGAGGCGGTCCGGCTTCGGCGTCACCGGGGTGGTCAGGTTCAGGCGCAGCTCCTCGGCGGGGACGAACCGGTTCGGGTCGATGTCCCGGTTCATCAGCTGGGAGTTGAGGTCGACGGCGAGCGGACCGTTCGCGGCCTTGGCGATGCCGGTGAGGAAGATCTCCTGGAGGTCGGTGCGGGGTGCTGCGGGCGCGGGCAGGCCGTAGATCGCCTGGACGAGCTTGGGTACCTCGGGGTCGAGGACCTTGGCGACGACGGCGGGCTGGTTGTGGTCCTCGGACGGGGGCAGCGCGTTGAACGCGTCCTTCAGTCCGGCCGGGACGACGACCTCGTTGACCAGCGGATTGCCCAGCCGCGAGACCTGGACGTACGGGCCGACCGGGTCCGCCTTGCCGGGGCTGAGCTTCATGCTCCGCTTCTCGGTGCTCGACCAGACGCCGACGACGGGGTTGCGGGTCGGGTCGCCCTTGTACGCCAGGTGGCTCTTGGGGATCTGCAGCGCGACGGAGTTGACGTTGTACCCGGCCAGGGTGTTCTGGCCGACCTCGGAGAGGTTGCCGCCGTAGAGCAGGTCGAAGACCCGCAGGTCGAGGAAGAACGGGTCGGCGGCCTGGGTGGCCACCGTCTGTCCGCCGCCCGGGAGCTGGACGGTGGCCTGCTGCCGGAGCCTGCCGTAGTCGGGCATCGAGGCCCGGCCGGTGTCGGACGGGGCGACCTGGCCGTGCTCGACCAGGGTCACCGGGGCGCAGTTCGGGTGGAGTTCCTGGAGCGTGTAGTACTGGCGGAAGCGCAGGGTGTCGTCGGTGAGGTTGTTCACCGGTCCCTTGTCGTAGAGGAAGGTGTCGGTGCCGCGCAGGTCCTCGGTGCGGAAGGTCCAGCGGTAGGTGACGTCGGGGTGTCCGGTGCCCTGCGAGTCGATGTTGATGTCGTAGTGCGCGCCGTCGGCCCACGGGTAGAAGTTCGGGCCGCCGTTGGGCTCCTGGAACGGCAGCCAGTTCGCGATCAGGGTGACCGTGTCGGGGTTGTCCGGGCTGGTGAAGGCGTACAGGTCGGTGTTGTCGACCTGGGGGTCGGCGGCGATCAGCGGGGCCTCGCGGTGGCTGGACGCCGAGGACGTCCCGGCGCCGGTGCCGAGCAGGGCGGTGCCGGCCGTGCCGAGGGCGAGGGCGGTGAGGACGGCGGCCCCCCGCGCGGCGGAGCTGCGACCCGTGGATCGACGAAGAAGGCTCATCAAGGAGTCTCCGATTTCCTTGTCAGGAACGGACGTCCGCATCCGTAGGGGATGCGGGGCGTGCGGATGTCGTGCGGCGGGTCGGCCGACACGTACTGTCCTCCGCCGTCGCGTGCGGTTCGCCGCGAACAGCCCTCCGGCGTGCTCCGGTCACCCTGGCGGCCCAGCACGGTCACCCGTCCGGTCGCACGGCCCGGCCGTGCCGGTGGACACGGCGAGCGGGCGGACGCCACAGTGTGCGGGCCCAGCGCCGAAACCCTGCCGCGCCGCCAGCCCGCACGGGGCGCCCGCGCCCACCGCCGTTCCGCTCCCCGGAGGCACCGCGTGGCAGTCCACCGCACCCTGATCCGCACCGGGGCCGCCCTCGCTGCGGCCCTCGCCCTGACCGCACTGGCCGCACCGTCCGCGCAGGCCCATCCGCTCGGCAACTTCTCGGTCAACCACTACCTCGGACTCACCGTCAGGGCCGACGGCGTCGACGCCCTCGCCGTCACCGACCTCGCCGAGATCCCCACCCTCCAGGAGCAGAGCGGCACCGACACCGACCACGACGGCACCGTCGACGCGGCCGAACGCACCGCCCGGGCCGCCCGGCAGTGCGACGAGGCCGCCCGTCGGATCCGCCTCACCGCCGACGGCGAACCCCTCCGCTGGGCGGTCGCCTCGTCCTCGTTCGCCTATCAGGACGGTGCGGCGGGCCTGCGCACCAGCCGCCTCGAATGCCGCCTCCGCGCCGACCACCGACTCCCGGCGGACGGTGCGGACTTCCGCGTCGCGACCGGCGCCGACCCCGCCCGGGTCGGCTGGAACGAGATCACCGCCAGGGGCGAGGGCGCCACGCTCGACCCCTCCGACGTCCCGGCCGACTCCGTGAGCCGTGAACTGCGCGACTACCCGCGCGACCTGCTCGACACCCCCGAAGGCGTCACCGCGGCGGTCTTCCGAGCCCGCCCCGGCGGCCCGGGTGCCGCTCCGCGGGCGGGAGCCGCGTCCACCGGTTCCACCGGCGCCTGGCTGGCCTCCCTCGACGCCCGCCTCGCCGCGCTGGGCACCGCCCGTCACCTGACCCTGCCGCTGGGCCTGCTCGCCGTCCTGCTCTCGCTCGTCCTCGGTGCCGGTCACGCCCTGCTGCCCGGCCACGGCAAGACCGTCATGGCCGCCTACCTCGCGGGCAAGCGCGGCCGTCCGCGCGACGCGCTCGCCGTCGGGGCCACCGTCACCCTCACCCACACCACCGGCGTCCTGGTCACCGGCCTGCTGCTGACCACGTTCTCCACCCTCGCCGGAGACCGCCTGCTGGCCCGGCTCGGCATCGTCAGCGGTGCGCTCGTCCTGCTCGTCGGTGCCCTGTTGCTACGGGACGCCCTGCGCTCCCGCCGCGACCACCGGGCACCGTCGGCGGAGGGCACCGGACAGCGCGCGCACGAACCGCACCCGGTCCTGGCGGGGGTGGCGGCCGGGGCCGCGGTCCACTCCGGCAGCGGGCACGAACACCACGGCCACGGCCACGACGGCGGGCACGAACACCACGGCCACGAGCACCGTCACGAGCAACACGGGCGCCGGCACGGCCTGTTCGGCCGTCATCATCATCACCACCACCACGCCCACGAGCCGAGCCGGGGAGCGGAACGACGCCGGCTGATCGGTCTGGGGATCGCCGGTGGCCTGGTCCCGAGCCCCTCCGCGCTGGTGGTGCTGCTCGGCGCCGTCGCCCTCGGACGCACCCTGTTCGGCGCCGCCCTGGTGGTCGTCTACGGACTGGGCATGGCCGCCACCCTGACCGGAGCGGGTCTGCTCCTCGTCGGCCTCGGCCAACGCATGCAACCGCTCGCCGCCCGCCCGGCCCTCGCCCGCCTGCGCGGCCTCGCCCCGTACAGCGCCCTGCTGACGGCGCTGCTGGTCCTCGCCGTCGGCGCGGGCATGGTCCTGCGCAGTCTGCCGTCCGCCGTCTGACGACACTCCGGGAGAACCACGTGCCCGTCCACCCCGCCGCGCCCCTGCGCGGCCTGGTCCTCGGAACCCTGTCCGCCCTGCTCCTGGTCGGCTGCGGCGGCCCGGAGCGGGGCAGCCTCGACACCCGACCCGCCACCGCGTCGCCCACCTGCCTCGCGCACCAGACCCGCCAGCCCGCCGAGCGCTACACCGCCGGTCGGGAGGCCGACACCGGCGCGGTGTTGGAGATGATGCGCTACTACACGGCCAACGGCCGCACCCCCTACTGCGACGGGAAGCAGCCCACCGCCGCGGACCGGGCCTGGCAGCGGCTCTATACCGGACTCGGCGGCGACCCGGCCCGTCTCGCCCGGCCCTGACCCGGGACGTCCGGGACCCACGCTGCGCCGAACGGGTGAATGCCTGCGGCCCGCACCAAGCCCGTGGCCCCGCCGCCCCGAACGAAGGGTGTGCGCGGAGCCAGGGTCGGCCGTCACGCGCACGCGGGGACGGGGCCCTCCGGCTGGCACCACGGGTCCCGTCCCCGATCGTCCGGCGGCCCACCTGACACGAGGCGACCGCACTGCCTCCGGCTTTCGGTGCGGCACCCCGGCAGCTTCTCCGGCCCGGGGTGCCGCACGTGCTTCCGGGGGTGCGGGCGGCGGCGGTCCGGACCGGCTCCGGCTCGGTGGCCACCAGGGCCGGGCCGAGGCCGGGTTCTTCTTCGAACTCGCGCGGAGCGCCCGGCTGAGCGCGTGTGCTCGGGCGCTGCCGTCGAGCGGTCCGGCGGGGGGTGTCGGGCGGCCGCCGGGTCGGTGATCCTTGGAGGATGCGTGCCGCCCGCCTGATCCGCATGGCCCTCCTGATCCAGTCGAACCCCGGCCTGACCGCGGCCGCTCTCGCCCGCGAGCTGGAGGTCTCCGAGCGCACCGTGATCCGCGACGCCCAGGCCCTGCAGGAGGCGGGCGTCCCGGTGCGGTCGGAGCGCGGTCGGGTGGGCGGGTACTTCCTCGCCGCGGGGTACCGGACCAGGCTCACCACGCTCCGTCCCGGCGAGGCGGAGACGCTCTTCCTGTCCGGCGTGCCCTCGGCCCTGCAGGACCTGGGGCTCTCGGACGCGGCCGAGACCGCCCGGCTGAAGTTGACGGCGACCCTGCTCCCCTCGGTGCGCCGGGCCGCCGAGTCCTCCGTGCGCCGCTTCCACCTCGACGCCCCGGCCTGGTTCCGCGAACCCGCCGCCCCGGACCTGCTGCCCGAGCTGGCCCGCGCCGTGTGGGCGGACCGGCCCGTCGAGCTGTCGTACGCGCGGCCCGGCCGGGACGGCGCGCCGCCCACCGCCGTGGCGCGGGTGGTGGAGCCGTACGGCCTCGTGCTGAAGGCCGGCACCTGGTACGTCGTGGCCCGCGTCCCCGGTGCACGGGAGGACCGCGACGGCGGCTGGCGCACCTACCGCGTCGACCGGATCACCGCGCTCGCCGCCGCCGGAACCGAGGATCCGTTCGTGCGCGACCCGGCCTTCGACCTGGCCGCCCACTGGGAGGCCAGGTCCCTCGCCTTCGCCCGTGCCCTGCTGCGCACCACCGTCACCGTCCGGCTGACCGGGCGGGGCCTGCGACGGCTGCCCGCAGTGGTGGACGGGGCCGCCGTCGCGGACGCGCTCGCCTCGGCGAGCGCCCCGGACCCGGCCGGCCTGGTCACCCTCGACCTGCCGGTGGAGTCCGAGGACGTCGCCTTCGACCAACTGGCCAGGCTCGACGCGGACGTCGAGGTCCTGGCCCCCGCTCGCCTGCGCGCCCGCTTCCGCGAGCGCGCCGCCGCCCTGTCCGCCCTCTACGGGGCGGACTCCGCGGAGGTGGAACCCGCGGAGTCGGGACCCGAGGCGGCGGCACCCGAGGAGGGCGCGGCGCGGCGGTAGTCCTCGGGGGAGATCTCCCCGCCGCGGGCGACGTCCTCGAAGTACGCCCAGGCGTCCGGCTGGCTGCCGTCCACGTCCGTCACCCCGTACGCCTTGGCGAGCTCCGCACTGGAAGTGGACGCGCCGTTCCACCGCTTCGCGCGGTCCGGGTCGGCGGCCAGCGCCGCGACCGCGCGGGCCAGGTAGCGCGGGGACTCCGCGATCGCGAACGCCGGCTCCTGGGCGATCGCGTCACGCCAGTTCTCCTCGCGCACGCCGAAGTGGGCGAGCATCTGCTCCGAGCGCAGGAAGCCCGGCGAGACCGCGACCGCCGTGCCCCCGTACTGCTCCAGCTCCTGTCCCAGCCCGAACGCGAGGCGGATCGGGGCGTTCTTCGCCAGGTCGTAGTACATGTTCTCCCGGTAGCGGCGGTTGTAGCGCGCGGTGCCGTCGGTGACCTCCACGTGCAACGGCGCGTCGGAGCGGATCAGCAGCGGGAGCAGCAGCGCCGCCGTGATCACGTGCGAGCGGACGCCGAGTTCCAGGATCCGCAGGCCGTCCGCGAGCGGCGTCTCCCAGCTCTTCTTCCCGAACACCGAGGCGGCCAGCAGGTGTTCGCCGCCCCACAGGTCGTTGACGAGGACGTCGAGCCGTCCGTGCTCCCGGTCGATCCGCTCGGCCAGGGCGCGCACCTGGGCCTCGTCGAGATGGTCGGTGGGAACCGCGATCCCGGTCCCGCCCGCCGCGCGGACGAGTTCGGCGCTCTCCTCGATGGTCTCGGTGGTCCGGCCGACCTCGCTGGCCCGGGTCCGAGTGGTGCGGCCGGTGACGTACACGGTCGCACCGGCCCGGCCCAGCTCCACGGCCTGCGCCCGCCCCGCCCCCCGGGTGGCGCCCGCCACGAGCGCGACCCGCCCCGCGAGCGGACCCGCCGCGGCTGCCCGCGCGGTCGTCGAAGTGTTCCGGTCGGTGATCTCCTCGTTGCTCATGTCATCCATCGTTCACGGCAAAACTGACAGAAAACGTCACCTTTTCCGGGTGTTTTCGCTTCGGGGGCCGGCACCCGTTCCGTCAGCGGTGACGGAACGCGAGGACGTCGAGCCGCGGGCCGACGTCGCCGAGATCGCTCCCCGCCCGCTGCTCGTGATCGCCGGTGGCGAGGCGGTGACCCGCAGTCCTTCGAGGAGGCCGCCGTCGAGCCGGTCGAGTCCTTCGGCGGGCTCCCGGCGGTTGCGTGCCTGGTCGGCCCTGTCGGGAGGGGGCATCGGATGCCTCGGCTGCGCAGGTGGGCACGATCGCCGCCGCGGACACGCCGCGCTCGCACGCGCAGCAGCCCCTGGCCGGTTCGGGCGGCGGGGGCTGCTGCGTTCTCGGGCGTCGGTGGGGGCGGGCCGTTGGTCGTCGGTGCGGGTCAGAGGGGGTACATGCCGGTGTACGGCTCGACGATGCGCTCCTGTCGCGAGCCGAAGTCGACGGTGACCGCACTGTCGCCCTCGGCGCCGACGACCCGGCCGAGGCCGTAGGCGTCGTGGGTGACGCGCTCGCCGACCGAGAAGTGCTTGCGCGGTGCTTCGGCTCTGGCTTTGAAGGGGCTGGTGGGCAGGTGCCGGCGGACTGCTTCGGTTTTCTTCATCCAGTCCAGTATGCGCTGCGGCGAACGGTGTTGGCCCCCTCTCGGGCGGACGAATTCCGGTGGTCCGAAATGCCGGGTGTGACCGACATCGCCTCCCCGGGGGCGGACGGGGGAGTCGGGCGCGCCGGCGGGTCGGTGCTCCGGGTGTGGATCAACGGGTCCGGGTGGGGCGGGAGTTGGCTGGGGGAGGCGCGGTCGGTCGGGGGGTGGGGGTGCGGCGCCGGAAAATCGTGGTGCACATTTCCGCCCGTTGCGGGCCCCGGGCTGCTACAGTCGAGGTAGTTGCAGTAATGGTTCCCATGAACTTTGTGTGCGCCCGCTCACGTACTTGCAGGCGCATTTTTGTTTTTCCGGATCTTCTCCGGGCGGGCTCCCATCACGGTGACTCGGCATGCGTATCGTGCGGATGCCGGAAAGCCCCTGAAGGAGATTTTTTACATGGCTAATGGCACCGTGAAGTGGTTCAACTCGGAAAAGGGCTTCGGCTTCATCGAGCAGGAGGGCGGCGGTCCGGACGTGTTCGCCCACTACTCGAACATCAACGCCGGTGGCTACCGTGAGCTGCTCGAGGGCCAGAAGGTCGAGTTCGACGTCACGCAGGGCCAGAAGGGCCCGCAGGCCGAGAACATCCGCCCGCTGTAGTTCTTCCACCGCCGCGGCACCGCCCGGCGGAGAGGGGCCCGCACCGTACGCGTCACGCTCGGTGCGGGCCCCTCGGCATGTCACCTCCCGTTCCCGTGCGTCCGACGGGCGCCGGCCGTGCGTCAGGTGCCGCTCCTGGGAAGGCATCCGCATGAACCGCTCCCCCCGCCAGCACGCCGACCCCCGGCCCCGCCCCGTACCGGCGCCCGCCGTACCGGCGCCCGCCGCACCGGAACCGTCGGCCGTCGACTCGTTCGACGGCCTGGGCCTGCCCGCGGAAGTGCTGCCGGTGCTGGCCCGCCGGGGGGTTCGCACGCCGTTCCCGATCCAGGCCGCGACGCTGCCGAACGCGCTGGCCGGCCGCGACGTGCTGGGACGGGGCCGCACCGGCTCCGGCAAGACGCTCGCGTTCGGTCTCGCCGTGCTGGCCCGCACCGCGGGGCGGCAGGCCGAGCCGCGGCGCCCGCTCGCCCTGGTGCTGGTGCCCACCCGCGAGCTGGCCCAGCAGGTCACCGAGGCCCTCACGCCGTACGCCCAGGCGGTGCGCCTGCGGACGGCCACGGTGGTCGGCGGGGTGCCGGTCCGCCGCCAGGCCCAGACGCTGAACCGCGGGGCGGAGATCGTGGTGGCCACGCCCGGGCGGCTGGCGGACCTGATCGAGCGCAGGCTCTGCCGACTCGACGCGGTCGCCGTCACCGTCCTCGACGAGGCCGACCAGATGGCCGACATGGGCTTCCTCCCGACGGTCACCGGGTTCCTGGAGCAGGTCGCCGAGGGCGGCCAGACCCTGCTGTTCTCCGCCACCCTGGACCGCAACGTCGACCGCCTGGTCCGGCGCTTCCTGAAGGACCCGGCCACGCACGCGGTGGACCCGTCCGCGGGCGTGGTCAGCACGATGGAGCACCACGTGCTGCACGTGCGGAGGGCGGACAAGGACGCCGCGATCGCCCACATCGCCGCCCGGGACGGCAAGGTGATCATGTTCACCGACACCAAGGGCGGCGCGGACCGCCTGGTCGAGGCGCTGCTCGCGAAGGGCGTGAAGGCCGCGGCCCTGCACGGCGGCAAGTCCCAGCCGCAGCGCACCCGCACCCTGGAGCAGTTCCGGGCCGGGCAGGTGGCCGCGCTGGTCGCCACCGACGTCGCCGCCCGCGGCATCCACGTCGACGGCCTCGACCTGGTCGTCAACCTGGACCCGCCCGCCGACCCCAAGGACTACCTGCACCGAGGCGGACGCACGGCCCGGGCCGGTGCGTCCGGCACCGTCGTCACCCTGGTCCTGCCCGAGCAGCGGCGGGGGGCGGCCCGGATGATGACCACGGCCGGCGTCACGCCCGTCACCACCGCGGTCCGGGCGGGCGACGCGGAACTCACCCGGATCACCGGCGCCCGCGTCCCCACCGGCGTGCCCGTCGCGATCCCCGACCCGGTCGTCGAACGGCCCCGCCACCACCGGCCGACCTCCCGGAGCCGGTACGGCCGCCCTGCCGCCGCTCCCGCCTCGGGAAGCCGCGGCGCCTCGCCGCGACCGTACGGCGGTTGAGCCCGGGCGCCCGTCGCGGTGCGGGGCCGGTCAGTCCGGTCCGGCCAGCAGCGTGCCGGGGCTGAGCAGCCAGGTCGGGTCCAGGGCCGACTTGACGGCCCGCATGGCGCGGATCTCGGCGGCCGACCGGGTGAGGTGCAGGTAGCGGGCCTTGGCCCGGCCGATCCCGTGCTCGGCGCTGATGCTGCCGCCCGCCGCCGCGACCCGGCCCAGGACGGCCAGGACGACCGCCTCCTCGTCGGCCGGGGCCACGTCGAGCAGGTTGACGTGCAGGTTGCCCTCGGCGAGGTGCCCGAACAGGTAGGGGCGGGCCCGGCCGTCGAGCAGGCCGGGGAGTTCGGCGGCGAAGCCGGGCAGGGCGGCGGTCGGGAGGGTGACGTCGAGCTTGAGCGGGGTGCCGGCGGCGTTGATCGCCTCGGTGTGCCGCTCCCGGTAGGCGGCCAGCCGGTGCCGGTCGGCGGCGTCCACGGCGACGGCGACGTCCAGCACGTCGGCGTCGGCCAGCAGGTCGGCGAGTTCGTCGGTCGGGTCGTGCCGGGCGGCGCACTCCACCAGCAGGTGGACGGGGTGCCGGGCGCGGAAGGGCGCGGGCAGGCCGGTGTGCTCCAGGACCAGGTCGAGGCCCTCGGCGGTGAAGAACTCCGCGAGTTCCAGCGACTCGAGCCCGCGCAGCCGGGTCACCAGGGCGGTGGCCGCCGCGATCGAGTCGACCGCCAGCAGGGCGCCCACCCGGTGCCGGGGCCGCGGCACCAGGCGCAGCCGGGCCGCGGTGAGCACGGCCAGGGTGCCCTCGCTGCCGACCAGCAGGCCGGTGAGGTCGTAGCCGGTGTTGTCCTTGGGCAGTCCGGCCAGCCGGTCCAGCACGGTGCCGTCGGCGAGGACCGCCTGCAGGCCGGCCACGTTGGCCCGGGTGGTCCCGTACTTCAGGACGCGTTCGCCGCCCGCGTTGGTGGCGATCATGCCGCCGAGGGTGGCGGAGTCCCGGGAGGCCAGGTCGACGCCGAACTCCCAGCCCTGCGGCCGGAGTCGGCCGTGCAGGGCGGCGAGGGTCAGCCCGGCGCCGACGGTGATCTGCCGGGCGTCGGGGTCGACCGGGCCGACGGTGTCGAGCCGCCGCAGCGACAGCACCACCTGGTCCCCGGCGGGGGTGGGCACCGAGCCGCCGACCAGGCCGGTGTTGCCGCCCTGCGGGAGGACCGGGACCCCGGCGTCCCGGCAGGTCCGGAGCACCTCGGCGACCTGGGCGGTGTCGCCGGGCCGGACCACCAGCCGGGCCCGGCCGGTCCAGCGGCCGGTGAAGTCGGTCTCGTAGGAGGCCCGCAGGCCGGGGTCGGCCAGCACGTGCGCCGGGCCGACCACCGCTGCCAGGCGGGTCGCGAGTCGTTCGGTGCCCATGGTCAGCCGACCGGCTCCGGGACGGGGGCGGCCACGTCGATCCGGACCTCCTGGCCGACCGGCCGTTCGACGATCTCCGCCCGGGTGCGCACCTCGGCACCGGCCGCGGTGACCTGCTCAGTGGGCGGCGTCGTCGGCCGGTGCGTGTGCGCGGTGCGCCGGTGGGCGGTGCGCCGCCGCCCGCCCCGGGTCGATGCGAGCAGGTCGCGCGGGCAGGGCGGCACCCGGTCGCGCGGCGTCCGGCCCGCCCGCAGCGCGTCCCGGTGGACCGCCGGGGCCGTTCCGCAGGCCCGTCCGGACCCGGATCGGGCGCGATCGGCTGCGGGTGCGCCGGTATGACCTTGCCTCACAACTGCGCAGGTTACCCCTGTGCGTCCCGGCGGGAGCGCCCGACGGCCCTCGGCTCCCCGGAGGAGCCCGGACGGCGTCGGCTCCGGCCCCGTCGGGCAGTGGCGCCGGACACCTGTGCGAACTTCGGTGCAACACCTGCGGGCAGTCGTGCATCTATAGGGGTGACAGCCCGGAGCGGCCGGGCCACGGGGGTGCGATGTGATGCGCGGACAGGCCGAGACCGCCCAGCCGGCGGAGGACGGGGCCGGGGGCCCGCTGCCCGGGCAGCGGGCGGGCGGTCGGGCGGAGGCCCGGCGGGCGGCCGCCCGGCAGCAGGGGCGGCGCGGCAGGCGCCGGATGCGGCGTTGGCAGCGGGGGCTGGTGTACGGGGTGGCCGGGGTGGTGGTGCTGACCGCCGCCACCGGCGGCTACCTGTACTACCGGCTCAACGCCAACATCCACCAGGCGCCGCTGTACACGGGCGAGGACGGCGACGCCGGGAAGGAGGTGCCGGACGCCTTCGGCCGCACCCCCATCAACGTGCTGGTGATCGGCTCCGACTCGCGCGCGAACCCGGAGGACTGCAACATCGGCGGCGCCGACTGCGGCGACGGCGCCAACGCCGACGTCAACCTGCTGCTGCACGTCTCCGCGGACCGCACCAACGCGACCGTGATGAGCATCCCGCGCGACCTGAGGACCGACCTGCCGGGCTGCAAGGACCCCAAGACCGGCAAGTCCGTGTTCAAGGCCCAGCGCGGCCTGATCAACTCCACCCTGCAGGGCGGCCCCGGCTGCACCGTGGCGGCGGTGCGCAAGCTCACCGACCTGCCGATCGACCACTTCGTGCAGGTCGACTTCAGCGGCGTGATCAAGATGTCGGACGCGGTGGGCGGCGTCCCGGTGTGCGTCACCGACAACGTGTACGACCCGCAGTCGCACCTCAAGCTGTCCAAGGGCGAGCACACCCTGCAGGGCATGGCGGCGCTGCAGTTCGTCCGGACCAGGCACGGCTTCGGCGACGGCACCGACACCGGCCGCTCCACCGCCCAGCACCTGTTCCTCGGCTCGATGGTCCGCCAGTTGAAGAGCGCCGGGACGCTCACCAACCCGGCCGAGCTGCTCTCGCTCGCCGACGCGGCCACCAGGGCGCTCACCGTCGACCCCGGGCTGGACGGCGTCACCAAGCTGGTCGGCCTCGGCCAGGACATCAGCAAGGTGCCCTCCGAGCGGATCACCTTCACCACCATGCAGGTCATCCACGACCCGGCGGACGACAACCGGCGGCTGATCGGCCCGGGCGCGACCGACCTGTTCCGGATGATCAAGGACGACCGGCCGCTCACCGGCGACCCCGCCCCCGCCGCGCCGTCCACCGCCCCGTCCGCTCCGGCCGATCCCGCCTCCGCCCCCGCCGCCCCGTCGACGCCCCCGGCGGCGAACGGCCCGGCCCGCAGCGGCATCACCGTCGTGGTGCGCAACGGAACCGGCGTCACCGGCCGCGCCACCGCGCTCGCCGAGGCGCTCCAGCAGGCGGGCTTCGCCAAGGGCACCGCCGCCGGCCAGAAGGTCACCGCCGCGCACAGCGCGGTGACCTACCCGGCGGGCAAGGAGGCCGCCGCCCAGCAGGTCGCGGCGGCGCTCGGCCTGCCCGCGAGCGCCGTACGGGCGGGCGACGGCCCCTCCGTCGAGCTGTGGATCGGCACCGACTGGACCACCGGCACCAGCTACCCGGCCGCCGCCGGGGGCACCGCCTCCTCCACCGCCGCCGCCGACCCCGCGGCCGCCCTGAAGGGCGCCGACGTCAGCACCGCCGACGACACCAGCGGCTGCGCCAGGGTCGGCCACGAGAAGACGGTCTCCCTCCCCGACTGGGGCGGCATGACCCCGGTCCAGGCGTACGACCGCAGCAAGGGCGTCCCCGACTCGGCGCCCTGACCGCGCCCTCGAGGGGAACCGTCATTTCGCCGCGGCGACCTTGTCCGCGTTGGCGAGGGCGACGTCGATCGCCTTCCTGATCCGCTGAAGGGCTGCGGAATTCGATCGGACGTCGGCGGATTGGTACTCCGATTCCACCGTGAACCACACACCGACCAGGTCGGTCTGCTGCTTGCAGTCGACGTCGGCCGTGGCGGTGGCGATCTCGACCTCGCTCGGCGAGGCCGTGCGCCACCGCTCGTCGCTCACCGCATCGATCGGGGTGCCGTACGGGTGGCCCTTCTTCCCCATGCACTCCGACCAGCGGCGGAAGACGTCCCGGACCCGGCTGTCGGCCAGGGACTTCTCGTAGTCGCGCCCGTTGATCTCGTCCGCGAGCGGCTGGTCCTGGATCACCCCGCCGCCTGCCGTGAGCGCGTCGTCCGCCTCGCCGAAGCACCCGCCCTCGGGGACGGCTGTGCCGTTGACCGCAGTGGTCGACGGCCGCGGGGCGGCCGACGGACCTCCCGGGGCCGCCCGTCCGTTCCCGAGGACCGCCTGCACGTCCGGCGGGAGCTCCCGGGGCGACGGCCCCGTCCCTCCCGCAACCGGGTCCCCCTCCCGGTGGTAGCCCCGGGCGGCCGCGCTCCGGGCGTCCGTCAGGTCGTAGCGTCGAGCCATCGGATCCGGCTTCTCCGAGGTCTTCGCCGGTGAGTAGTCGAGTCCGAACCGCTTCACGCAGGACGCGATCAGCGCCGCACGCGCGGCCTGGATGCGCCGGTCCTCGTCCGGGCTGATCAGGTACCGGGCGATCGGGAGGATCCGGCCGTCCGGGCCCGCCGCGGTGGGCGCCGCACTGGTCGGCAAGGGCGCGTGCGGGGTCGGCCCGGGGCCGGGCGCCGCGCACCCCGCGGCCGAGCCGACCAGCATCACCGCCGCGGCCGTCACTGATGCGCCGAGCGGTCGGGTCGGTCTCACGTGCGGCATGGTCTGGGCCTTATTTCGCAAGGGGTCGCGGCACCGCACCTCCTGCCGTGCGGTGCCGCGGGCGGCAAGAGCACCGGCAGGGCGGTCAGCGGCAGATGTCGAAGGTGTCGAAGCACTGCGAGGCGTTGTTGTTCCGGAGCGCCGAGATCAGGTTGCCGCCGGTGTTGGGCCTGAAGAACTGGCTGACGCCGTAGCCGCCGGGGCTGTAGTAGATCGTCAGGCTGTCGTTGATGTTGTAGTTGAAGACCGACGCCGCGTTGTTCCGGACGTACTGGCCGCTCCCGGCGCCGCCGCCGCCGAAGGTGTAGGTCGAGCTGTACTGATAGGTCTCGTAGCCCTTGGTGGTGCCCTCACCGTCGCCGAAGTACCCTCCGGCGTAGCCGGGGCTGTAGAAGAGGCAGGCGTCGTACGTGTTGGCGCAGTAGCCGCTGGACGCGGCCGCGGGCGACGCGGAGACCAGGCCGAGGCCGAGCGCGGCTACGGAGAGGACGCCGACGGCAATCCTGCTGCGGATCTTCACTGGGAATTCCTTGGTGGTCGAGGTGGAAAGGGCCTTGCCGTGCGGAGGGCCGGGGCCGTGATCGGGAAGTTCGCACAGAGTTTCGGGGCGCGGGAGACGCGACGTCAACGACTTATCTCCCGTCAAGTCGTGTTCTGGCGAAGTGTGGTGACGGCGGCTCTGAATTTCTTTGGGCCCATTGGCGGCCAATTCGTGTCAATTGTCTCGTTGAGGTGGTTCGTTCCCGACCTGCCGTGCCGCGTCGCCGTTCGTCCGGGCGCCCTTCGGCCGGTCGCGCCCGTACTCCGGGGACGGCGGTCACGGGACATGGCGCGTTCTCGCCGGTCGGCCCGGATGTGCCGGGGTCGACGGTGCGGTGCGGGCCGCCGCGTTCGCACCGGCTGCCGTCCTGGCGGCGCTGGTCGGCAACTGCGCCGGTGGTCAGCCGAGTTCGGGCAGCAGGGCGAGCTTGCCGAGGTTCTCGCGGCGCTCCATCAGGGCGACGGCCTCCGGGAGCCGGGTGAACGGGAGCGTGGTGCAGACGGGCCGGAGGGTGCCGGTGGCGAGGCGGTGCCAGAGTTCGGTGCGGCAGTCGGCGACGAAGTCGGGCCGGTGGCGCGAGAGTCGGGCCATCGCGAGGCCGGTGGCGGTGTGGGCGCCGCGGAGCAGGGCGCCCGCGTCGAGGGTGCCCCCGGCGCCGCTGTTGACGACCAGGCGGCCGAACGGGGCGAGTGCGGCGTGGGCGGCGGCCAACGTCCCGCCGCCCGCGTTGTCGATCAGCAGGTCGACGGGTTCGAGGTCGTCGAGGACGTCGCTGTCGGCGAGCCGGTCGTAGGTGACCACCTCGGTGGCGCCCAGGTCGTGCAGGAACCCGGCCTTGGCGGCGGAGCCGACGGCGGCCACCACGCGCTCCGCGCCCAGGGCGCGGGCGAGTTGGACGGCGAGGTGGCCGACACCGCCCGCGGCCGAGGTGATCAGCACGGACTCGCCGGGGGCGAGGGCGCCGGTGCGCAGGGCGGCGAGGGCGACCAGGCCGCTGCGGACCACCGCGAGCGCCTCGGCGGCGGGTACGTCCTCGGCCACGGGCGTGACGAACTCGGGCCGCACCAGGGCGAGTTCGGCGTAGACCCCGGAGAAGGCGACTCCGCCGACCCGGTCGCCGGGCCGGTGGCCGGTGACGCCCTCGCCGACCGCGAGCACCCGGCCGACCAGGTCGCCGCCGGGGGAGTGCGGCAGCGGGGCCCGGCCGTGGCCGCGCAGGGTGCGCAGCAGGGGCGGGGTGAGCCCGGCGGCCTCGGCCCGGACCAGGAGTTCGCCGGGGCCGGGGGTGGGCTCGGGGCTGTCCTGCAGCCGGAGTCCGGCCGGGCCGTCGTAGCTGTGCAGGGTGAACTCGCGCATGGCACAAGGTCCTTCGGAAGGTCGTTGGGAGCTCCAACGATAGCCTCGGATTCATTGGAGTGTCCAACGTTTTCGGAGGTAGGCTTCCGGCCATGGACGACCCCGCACTCACCCGCCTCCAGTCCCTGCCCAGTTGGCTGCTCGGCCGGGCCGGCGCCCTCGCCCACCGCCTGGTCGCCGAACGCCTCGCCGAGGCGGGCCTGCGGATGGGCCACCACGCGGTGCTCTGCGCCCTCGCCGAGCACGGCCCGCTGGCCCAGGCCGAGCTGTCCCGCACCGTCCGGATCGACCCCAAGGACATGGTCGCCGCCCTCAACGAACTGCAGTCCCGCGCCCTGGTCACCCGTGAACGCGACCCCCGCGACGCCCGCAAGAACCTGATCACCCTCTCCCCGGACGGGCGCACCCTCCTCCGCGAGGCCGAACGCCTCGGCGAGCGGGCCAACGCCGACCTCACCGCCCCCCTCACCCCGGCCGAGCGCGACCAGCTGACCGCCCTGGTCCGCAAGCTGGTCACCGACCGCTGAGCCGCCCCGAACGGGCGTGGCGCGGCGCCCCGGCGAGTGACGCCGCACGGATGCGCGCAGAGGCGGACGGGTTCTTCGGTGACGAGGACCGGATCGGCGAGGACGGCGAGCCGGGCGGCGCGGGTCGGGCCGACGGCGGGCCGCGGGCGCGCGGATGAGCGGGCGCCGACCCGGTCCTCGCCCCCGGAGCGCCGCCATCGGCGTGCCGGGGCGGGGGATAGGGGGCCGATAGGCGGGGCGGTTCGGGGGGATAGGGGCGGCCGGGAGAGTGGTGCTCACAGCAGGCGGGATCCCGCCGGAGCGTGAGGACTCGGATGATGACGGAATATCAGGAGCGAACGGCGTCGAGGGGGACGGCGTCCGAACCCCTGGCGGCCGAACTGACCGGTGTGGTCAAGCGGTTCGGCAACGCGAAGGGTGAGGTGTTCACCGCGGTGGACGGGCTGGATCTGCGGATCCGGCGGGGAGAGGTGGTGGCGTTCCTCGGGCCGAACGGCGCGGGCAAGACCACCTCGATCGACATGCTGCTCGGCCTGACGCGTCCGGACGAGGGCGAGGTGCGGCTGTTCGGGACGGACCCGGAGCGGGCCGTGCGGACCGGCCGGGTGGCGGCGGTGCTGCAGTCCGGCGGGCTGCTGCCGGACCTCACGGTCGAGGCGACGGTGCGGATGCTGGCCTCGCTGCACCCGGGTGCCGACCCGGAGCGCTGCATGGACCGGGCCGGCGTCACCGGACTGCGCGACCGCCGGGTGGCGGCCTGTTCGGGCGGTGAGCAGCAGCGGCTGCGGTTCGCGCTGGCGCTGCTGTCGAAGCCGGACTTCCTGGTGCTGGACGAGCCGACGGCCGGCATGGACGTGGTGGCGCGGCGGGACTTCTGGGCGGCCGTCCGGGACGACGCGGCGCGCGGCACCACCGTCATGTTCGCCACCCACTACATGGAGGAGGCGGACCAGTTCGCCGACCGGGTGGTGATGATCGACAAGGGCGCGGTGGTGGCCGACGGCTCGGCCTCCTCGATCCGCGCGGCGATCAGCGGCCGGACCGTCTCGGCGCTGATCAGCCCGTACGAGGCCGAACTGGTCGCCCGGACGCCCGGGGTGCGCTCCACCACCGTGCGCGGCGAGCGCACCTACTTCACCTGCGCCGACTCGGACGCGCTGCTGCGGGTGCTGGTCGCCGAGACCCGGGCCCGCGAGGTCGAGGTCGCGCCGCGCAGCCTGGAGGAGGCGTTCCTCGCCATCACCGAGAACGCCCGTGCCGCCCGCGAGGCGCGCACCACGACGCCCGCCCTCGTGAAGGAGAACGCCTGATGGCCGCCGTCTCGGCGCCCGCCGCCGCCCGCACCTCGGTCTTCAACGGGGTGAACCCGACCTTCGTCCGGTACGAGCTGCGCCGGCGCTTCAACCGCCAGACCACGATCTTCACGGTGCTGCTGCCCGCGGTGCTGTACCTGGCGCTGTTCCGCACCGCCCCGTCCGGCGGGGCGAGCCTGCCGCACGGGAACTTCGCGGCCTGGATGATGATCGGCCAGGCGGTGTACGGCGCGGCCACCGCCGCGGTCAGCTCGGCCGCCACCATCTCGGTGGAGAAGTCGGTCGGGTGGATGCGGACCGTCGCGATGAGTCCGCTCACCCCGCCCGGCTACCTGCTGGTCAAGGTGCTGTGCTCGGTGCTGATGGCGGGCGTGCCGGTGGCGATCGTCGGCGTGCTGGGTTCGCTGACCGGCGCGCACGCCGACCCGGAGGTCTGGCTGGTGTCGCTGCTGGTGGCCTGGGTCGGCTCGGCGGTGTTCGCCGCGCTCGGCATCGGGATGGGCCTGGCGATGAAGCCCGACGTGGTGATGCACATGCCGGGCCTGGTGATGACCGCGCTGGCCTTCCTGGGCAACCTGTTCATCCCGCTGAGCGGCACCATGCTGGAGGTCTCCCGCTACACCCCGATGTACGGGGTGGCGACGCTTGCCCGGTACCCGCTGAACGACGGCTTCTCCTTCCACGGGGAGCACTCCAGCGTGGCCGGCGCGGTGTTCAACCTGCTGGCCTGGTTCGCCGGCTTCTCGTTCCTGGCGGTCCGCCGCTTCCGCAAGTCCACCGGCCGCCCGTAGCGCCGGAACCCGAACTCCCGGGCACGCCTTCCCGAGTACGTCTTCCCGAGTACGCCTTCCCGAGCACACCGCCGTCCGGCGCCCGCCTCCTCGGGCGCGGGCCCCACCCGAAAGGGGGTTAGAACACATGTTCGCATTCATCGCGCCGGGACAGGGGTCCCAGACCCCGGGCCTGCTGGCCGCCTGGCTGCGCGACCCGGCCACCGCCGAGCGGGTGCGGGCCTGGTCCGAGGCCGCCGACACCGACCTGGTCCACCTCGGCACCAGGGCCCCGGCCGCCGAGATCGCCCGCACCGAGCACACCCAGCCGCTGCTGGTGGCCGCCGGACTGCTCGCCCACCACGCCCTGCACGACGCCGTCCCGGACGGCGGCGCGGTCGCCGCCGGCCACTCGGTCGGCGAGCTCACCGCCGCCGCGTACGCCGGGGTGCTGAGCCCCGCCGACGCCGTCCGCCTCGCCGCCGTCCGCGGCCGGGCGATGGCGGTGGCCTGCACCGAGGCACCCACCTCGATGGCCGCCGTGGTCGGCGGCGACCAGAGCGAAGTCCTGGACCGAATAGGTGAGTTGGGCCTCTTCCCGGCGACCTTCAACGGCCCCGGCCAGATCGTCGCGGCCGGCCTGGTCGACGCCCTCGACCAGCTCGTGGCCGCCCCGCCGACCGGCGCCACGGTCAAGCGGCTCGCCGTCGCCGGCGCCTTCCACACCCCGTACATGGAGTCGGCCCGGCAGGCCTTCGAGGAGGCCGCCGCCCTGGTGCCCTTCGCCGCGCCGAACCAGCTGCTGCTCTCCAACGCCGACGGTGCGTCCGTCGACGACCCGGCGGAGATCCGCCGGCGGTTGGTCGGGCAGCTGGTCGGTCCGGTCCGCTGGGACCACTGCCTGACCCAGCTCGCCTCGGTGGCACCGCAACTGACCGTGTCGCTGCCGCCCGCCAAGACGCTCGCGGGCATCCTCAAGCGCCAGCACCCCGAGCTGGACGTCCTTTCCGTCACCACCTCCCGGGACGTCACCCGGGTCCGGGAGCGGCTGGCCGCCCCCGCCGGCCGAGGAGCGACCGCCCATGCCGGTGTCTGACCTGCTGGAGTACCCGCGCGCGGAGCGGGCCGCCCACACCGCCCTGATCGACGCCCGGGGCCCGATGGACTACCGCCAGTTGGGCACCGCCGTGGACCGCGCCGTCGGCTGGCTGCGCGGCCAGGGCATCGCCCCGGGCGACCGGGTGGTGTACGCGGGCGGCAACGACCGGGCCTTCCTCGCCCTGTTCTGGGCCACCCTGCGGGCCGGCGCCGTCTTCGTCCCGGTCCACCCCGAACTGACCGACCAGCAGATCGACCACGTCGTCGCCGACAGCGGCGCCGCCCTCGCGGTCTGCCGCCCGGGGGCCGGCCGCCGGGCCGCCCGCAGCACCGACGTCGAGCGGGCCTGGGAGCAGGTCCTCGCCACCGCCGAGGACCCGTACCGGGCCGAGGTCGACGAGGACGCGGTGGCGATGCTGATCTACACCTCCGGCACCACCGGCCGCCCCAAGGGCGTGGTCTGCCCGCACCGGCAGATGCTCGCCGCCGTCGACGCGGTGCACGCCTGCCTCGGCTACCGGGCCGACGACGTGGTGCTGTGCCGACTGCCGCTCTCCTTCGACTACGGCCTCTACCAGGCGCTGATGACCGCGCTGGTCGGCGGCACCCTGGTGCTGGCCCGGCGCAGCGACGACATGGGCCTGCTGAAGCTGGTCGAACGCACCGGCGTCACCGTCGTCCCGCTGGTGCCCTCGCTGGCGCAGATCCTCACCCTGCTGCAGGGCAGGGCGCACCGGCCGACGAAGGTCCGGCTGTTCACCAACACCGGCGCCCGCCCCGGTCGGGCCGTCACCGCCGAGCTGCTGGAACTGTTCCCCGGCTCCGAGTTCGCCTCGATGTACGGCATGACCGAGTGCAAGCGGATCTCCATCCTCGACCCCGCCGAGTACGCGGCCCACCCCGACTCGGTCGGTCCGCCGATCCCCGGCGACCGGATCCGGATCCTGGCCCCCGACGGCACCGAACTCGGCCCCCGCCGCACCGGCGAGATCGCCGTCCGCGGCGCCACCGTGATGGCCGGCTACTGGAACGTCCCGATGGCCGAGCAGAACCGGTTCGTCCCGCACCCCGACGGCGGCCTGGAACTGCGCACCGGCGACAACGGCTGGCTGGACGAGGAGGGCCGGCTCTACTTCGTCGGCCGCGACGACGACATCGTCAAGCGCCGCGGCGTGCGGATCGCCCTCACCGAGGTCGAGGACGCCGCCGAGCGGATCCCCGGCGTCAACGCCGCCGTCGCGCTGCGCCCCGAACCCGAGGGCGGCCCGCTGCTGCTGGCCGTGTGCGGCAGCATCCCGGCCGACCGGGCCCGCGCCCTGCTGGCCACGGAACTCGACCACAGCCGGATGCCCGACCGGGTCGTCCCGATCGCCGCCGTACCGCTCACCGCCAACGGCAAGCCCGACCGCGCCGCCGCCCGGCGCCTGGTCGAGGCCGCCGAGGCCGCCGAGGCCGTCACCGAGACCGCCGAACCCACCGCCCTGAGGAGCAGCCATGAACCAGTCGCAGTTTGACCAGCTCGTCGAGCGGACCTGCTCCGTGCGGGTCACCGACTCCGAGACCCCGCTGGTGGACCTGGGCGTCGACTCCCTGCACACCATCGCCCTGCTGATGGCGATCGAGGAGGAGTTCGGCTTCGAGGTCGACCCCGACGCCCTCGCCGACCCGGCGCTCGCCTCCCCGGCCGGCCTGCTGCGCTACGTGCACGCCAACACCGCCTCCCCGGCCGGGATCTGAGGAGCCGGCAGCCATGTGGACCGACACCAGACCCCCGGCCGAGCTGCCGAAGCTCTTCGAGCGCGGCGCGGACGTGATCTCCCTGGCCGGCGGCCTGCCCGACCTGGACGTCCTCCCGCTGGACGAGATATCCGCCCAGCTCGGACGGCTCGTGCGACTCGGCGGCAGACTCGCCCTGCAGTACACCACCCCGCACGTCGCCAAGTCCCTCGTCCCCGCCGTCGCCGACCTGATGGGCCGCGAGGGCGGCCGGGCCGACGCCGACAACCTGATCCCCACCAGCGGCTCCCAGATGGGCCTGACCGCCGTCGCCCTCGCCCTCGGCGCCCCCGGCGACACCATCCTCACCCAGACCCCCGCCTACCCCGGCGCCACCGCCGCCTTCCGCACCGCCGGCCTGCTCCCGCACGCCGCACCGGAGGACGCCGAGGGCCTCGACCCGGCCGGACTCAGAAGAGTCGTCGCCGAGCTGCGCGCCGCCGGGCGCACCGTCCGACTGCTCTACACCAACCCGACCTTCCAGAACCCGACCGGCGCCACCCTCGCCGTCCCGCGCCGCGCCGAGGTCCTCGCCGCCTGCCGCGAGCTCGACCTGCTGCTGGTCGAGGACAACCCGTACGGCCTGCTCGGCTTCGACGGCACCACCACCACGCTGTTCCAGGCGCTCGACCCCGAACGGGTGGTCTACCTCGGGACGTTCTCCAAGATCTTCGCGCCCGGCCTGCGCTCCGGCTGGATCGCCGCCCCCGCCCACCTGCGGCACGACCTGGGCCGGGTCGCCGAGATCATCTCGCTGTCGCCCTCCGCGCTCGCCCAGGGCGCGCTGGCCGCCTACCACTCCCGCTCCGGCTGGGACACCCTGATCGACCGCTACCGGGACAGCTACCGCGAGCGCTGCGCCCTGATGGCCGACGCGCTGGAGGCCGAACTCGGCGCCGACAGTCCCTGGCACTGGCAGCGACCCGGCGGCGGCTTCTACCTCTGGCTGCGCCACCGCGACCGGGCCGACGCCGGACCGTACGCGCGGGCCGCCGCCGACCGCGGCGTCTCGGTCGTCCCCGGCGGGCACTTCTCGATCGACGGCGAGCACGCCCACGGCCTGCGACTGTGCTTCAGCAACGTGCCCCGCAAGAAGATCGCCGAGGCGGTCGGCCGGCTGTCCGCCGCGCTCACCGAACCGTCGCTCACCGAACCGTCGTCGGTAGGACGCGAGTTGGCGGAGGTGGCCGGATGACCGCGCCCGCCGCCGTCGGGCCCGCCCCCGTCGACTGGGCGGACCTCGGCCCGCGCCACCGGCTGGCCGGCACCGACTGGCGGGTCTGGGGCGTCGGACTGCTCCGCAACGCCGGGTTCCCGGTCTCCGGCCTCGACCTGGTCGGCGGCACCCGCGCCCCGGCCGCCGCCGCCGCGCTCGCCGCCGGCCACGGCACCGAGGACGCGTTCCGCGCCGCCTACGCCGCCGACGCCGACCGCGAGGGCGCCGCCCTCGCCCGCCTCGCCACCGACCCCAAGCTCCGCCTCGCCATCGCCTGGCAGAACCGCACCGTCTACCGGATCCTCGACTCGCTGGCCGCCCCCGGCGGCAAGGAGACCAAGCGCCGCCAGCGCGAACGCACCCTCGCCATGTACTGGCTGCGCTACTGCGCCAAGGCCGACACCATCGGCTTCTTCGGCCCCGCCGCCTGGATCGGCGTCGGCCGCACCGACCGCGCCCTGGCGATCGAGCACGGCCCGGACCTGGTCGCCGCCACCCACACCGCCCTGGAGCACTGGACGGTCGCGGCCGTCGCCGACTGGATGGCCGAACAGCCCGGCGCCCGCTGGTGGTTCCCGCCGGTGCTGCGCCCCGACGTCCACCTGGACGGCGACCGGCTGGTGCTGCCCACCCGCAAGGTGCTCCGGCTGCGCCCCGAGGAGGCCCAGCTGCTGCGCCTCGCCGACGGCGACCGCAACGCCGAGCGGATCACCGAGCTGCTGGTCGCCGAACACGGCTGGGACGCCGCCACCGCCCGCGACAAGGTGGAGCGCACCCTCGGCCGACTGCTGCGCCGGCGCGTCCTCGGCTGGGACGCCAACATCCCGGTCGACGTCCGCGCCGAGCAGGTGCTGCGCCGCCGCGTCGACGGCATCGGCGACCCCGCCCTGTTCGTCCGCTACGACGCGGTGCTCACCGAACTCGCCCGCCACAAGCGGGAGATCGGCCGGGCCGAGACCGCCGAGCAACTGGTCGAGGCGCTGGACGCACTGGACGCCTACTTCGTCGCCACCACCGGCGAGGCCGCCTCCCGCGAGGAGGGCAAGGCCTACGCGGGGCGCACCCTGAGCTACCAGGACGCGCTGCGGGACTGCCGGATGGAGCTCGGCCGGGACTTCCTGGACGCGCTGGCCCGTCCGCTCGCCCTGGTCGCCGACGCCGCCGACTGGTTCGGCAACCGGCTCGCCGAACTCGTCGAGGCCGAGGTGGCCGGATTCGTCCGGGCCGCCGCGGCCAAGCAGCCGGCCGGTACGGCCGTCACGCTCGCCGACGTCTGGCCGCAGACCCTGGCGCTGTTCTGGGGCGAGCACGACCACCCCGTCCGGCGCGCGGTCGGCGAACTCGCGGTGAAGTGGCGCGAGGTGATCGGCGAGGTCCCCGCCGACGCCACCCGGGTCGAGCTGTCCGCCGACCGGATCGCCGCCCGGGTGCGGGAGGTCTTCGCCACCGGCCCGGTGCGCTCCCCGCACCTCGCCGTGCACAGCCCCGACCTGCAGGTGGTGGCCCGCTCCGCGGACGCCGTCAACGCGGGCGAGCACCTGGTGGTGCTCGGCGAGATGCACGCCTGCCTGGCCACCCTCGACCTGCCCTTCCTGGACTGGACGGCCGGCCCCGACGGCTCGGTCCGCGACAGGGTCAACCGGGTGATCGGCGCCGAACGCCTGGTGCCGCTGCTCCCGGTCGGCTGGAAGCGCAACAGCGGCCGGATGGTGCCCGCCCCGATCGGCGCGGGCGACCGGCTGATCGGCTTCACCCGGGCCCCGTTCGACCAGCGCGACCGGATCGAACCCGCGGTCTCCGTCACGCTCGCCGAGCAGGACGGCCGGGTCACCGCGACCACCGCCGACGGCCGCACCCGCTCGCTCCCCGAACTGCTCGCGGTCCTGATCTCGATCATCGCCTGCGACGCCTTCAAGATCGGCCTGGACCGGCCGCACGCCCCCCGGGTCACCCTGGACGGCCTGGTGCTGTTCCGGGAGACCTGGCGGCTGCCGCCGACCGGCGTCGACCTGCCCGCCAAGGCCGACCGGCACCGCGACTACCTGGCGGTGCGCCGCTGGGTGAGCGAGAACGGCCTGCCGGACCGGGCCTTCGTCAAGTTCCCCGAGGAGACCAAGCCCTCCCTGGTCGACTTCACCAGCCCCGTGCTGGTGCTCTCCTTCGCCAACCTCGTCCGCCGCGCGGTGCGGTCCGACCCGGACGCCGTGGTGACCGTCAGCGAGCCGCTGCCGGCCCCCGAGGAGTCCTGGCTGTCCGACGCCGACGGCGAGCGCTACGTCAGCGAGCTTCGGCTCCAGATCAGCCGAGAGGTGCCGCAATGACCGTGCTCGTCCCCGACGGCGCCGCGGTACGGGCCCGCCCGCACCGGCCGTCGGACCCCGACATCGTCGCCACGATCGGCGGAACTCCGCTGGTGGCGCTGGACCGCCTCTTCCCGCCCGCCCGCTTCCAGGTGTACGCCAAGTGCGAGCGGTTCAACCCCGGCGGCTCCATCAAGGACCGCGCCGCCAGGTCGATGGTCGAGCGGGCCATCGCCAGCGGCCGGATCGTCCCCGGCGTCTCCACCGTGGTGGAGTCCTCCTCCGGGAACCTGGGCATCGCGCTCGCCCAGCTGTGCAACTTCCACCGGCTCGGCCTGGTCATCGTGGTCGACCCGCGCACCACCCCGCAGAACCTCGCCATCATGCGGGCCTACGGCGCGAAGGTGGAGGTGGTCGAGCACCGCGACCCCGCCACCGGCGAGTACCTGCCGGCCCGGATCGCCCGGGTCCGGCACCTGCTGGAGACCGTCCCCGACGCCTGGTGGCCCAACCAGTACGCCAACGAGGACAACGCCCGCGCCCACCACGACACCATGCGGGAGATCGTCGAGGCGCTGCCCGCCGCCCCCGACTACCTGTTCCTGGCGGCCGGCACCACCGGCACCCTGCGCGGCTGCGCCGAGTACGTGCGCGCCGAGGGCCTGCCCACCCGGGTGGTGGCGGTGGACGCGGTCGGCAGCGTGATCTTCGGTCCGCCGGAGCCCTGGGAGGCCGCCCACAAGCGGACCATCCCCGGCCACGGCGCGGCGGTCGTCCCCGCGCTGCTGCGGCCCGGCCTGGCCGACCGGGTGGTCAAGGTGACCGACTCCGAGTGCATCCGGGGCTGCCGCAGCCTGCTGGCCGAGGAGTCGATCCTGGCCGGCGGCTCCTCCGGTGCGGTGATCGCCGCGCTCCAGCAGTCCGCCGCCCGGATCGAACCCGGCGCCACCTGCGTCGCCGTGCTCCCGGACGGCGGCGACCGCTACCTCGACACCATCTACGACGACCACTGGGTGGAGTCCTACCTCCGGCAGTACCTGCCGCCCACCGAGCAAGAGAGAGACACGCCATGAGGATCCTCGGGCGGGAGGACGTCAGGAGCGCCCTGACCGACCTCGACCCCGCCGTCATCGACCTGGTCCGCGACGCCTACGTGCTGCACGGCCAGGGCAAGTCCGACCTTCCCTTCTCGACCTTCCTGCGCCCGCTGCACCGCTCCGACTCGCGGATCATCGCGCTGCCCGCCTACCTCGGCGGACCGGCCCCGGTGATGGGCCTGAAGTGGATCTCGTCCTTCCCGGAGAACGTCAAGCGCGGGATGCAGCGGGCCAGTTCGCTGTGCATCCTGAACGACCTGGAGTCCGGCTACCCGCTGGCCCTGATGGAGGGCAGCCAGATCTCCGCGGTCCGCACCGCGGCCGGCGCGGCGCTCGCGTCCGGCCTGCTGAACGCCGGACGCGAGGTGCGCACCGTCGGCCTGGTCGGCTGCGGCACCATCAACCACCGGGTGGTGCACTTCCTCACCCAGGTGCACGAGGGCCTGGAGACCGTCCTGCTGCAGGACGCCTTCCCCGAGCGGGCCGAGGTGTTCGCCGCCGAACTCGCCGCCGAGTACCCGCACATCGCCTTCCGGGCCGTCCCGCTGGGCCGGGTGCTGACCGCCGACACGGTCTCGGTCGCCACCACCGACTCCACGTACTGGCTCGACCTCGCCGCCCACCCGCAGCGCCCGCACGGCCAGGTCGTGCTGCACCTGTCGCTGCGCGACCTGTCGGTGGAGTCGGTGCTCGGCGCGGTCAACGTGGTCGACGACGCCGAGCACGCGATCCGCGAGCAGACCTCGCTGCACAAGGCCGAGCAGCAGGTCGGCCACCGCCGCTTCGTCACCGCCGAGATCGGCGCGCTGCTCGACGGCACCGCCGAACTGCCGGGCGACGCCCGCACCGTGGTGTTCTCCCCGTTCGGCCTCGGGGTGCTCGACCTGGCCGTCGCCGAGGCGGTGCTGACCGCCGCGGAGAAGGCCGGGCTCGGCACCGAGGTCGACGGCTTCGACCCCGGCACCCACAAGGTCACCTCGCACTTCACCGGGAGCCCGGCGTGACAGGACTGTTCCCCGAGGGCACCCGGGCCGTCGTCACCGGCGCCTCGCGCGGCATCGGCGCCGCGATCGCCCTCCAGCTCGCCGAGCACGGCTGCGACGTCGCGCTCAACTACCGCTCCAGCGCCGGGAAGGCCGAGCAGCTGGCGGAGAAGATCGAGGGCCTGGGCCGGCGCGCCCTGCTGGTGAAGGCCGACGTCTCGGACGAGGCGCAGGTCACCGCGATGTACAAGGAGATCCGCACCGCCTGGGGCGGGGTCGACGTCGCCGTCCTCAACTCGGGCATCACCGCCGACGGGCACTTCGCGGCGATGAGCGCCGCCAAGTGGCAGGAGGTGATCTCCACCAACCTGACCGGCGCCTTCCTGACGGCCCGCGAGGCGACCAAGCAGATGTACGCCTCCGGCGGTTCGATCGTCTTCATCGCCTCGACCTCGGGCATCGCCGGTCGGGTCGGCCAGGCCAACTACGCCGCCTCCAAGGGCGGGGTGATCGCGATGGCCAAGACCCTCGCCTACGAGGGCGCGCCGAAGAACATCCGGGTCAACGTGGTCGCGCCGGGCTTCATCGACACCGACATGGTGAAGAAGGTGCCGCGCGCCCAGCTCAAGGAGGCGGCGGCGGCGATCCCGCTGGGCCGGATGGGCACGCCGGAGGAGGTCGCCCGGGCGGCGGTCTTCCTGGCCAGTCCGGCGGCCTCGTACATCACCGCCAAGGTGCTCACCGTCGACGGCGGGATGCTCTACAGCTGACCCCCGCAATCGAACTCACGTTCCATTCATTCCGATCGAGAGGAACCCCCACCATGTCCACCGCCACCTTCGAGGACGTCCGCGCCCAGGCCGAGCAGCGCCTGGAGCGGAACCTGAAGATCAAGTCGATGATCATCGACCGCCTGGGCCTGGACGCCGAGGCCGAGGTCGTCTCCGACAACCAGCCGCTGTTCGGCCGCGGCCTGGAGATGGACTCGCTGGACACCCTGGAGATCGTCGTCATGATCAACAACGAGTACGACGTGCTGATCAGCGACGACGACTTCGAGGCCTTCGGCTCCGTCAACGCCCTGGTCGACTTCATCGAAGCCCGCGAGGTCTGACCGTGACCCCCGCCACCGCCGCCGCCCCCGCCCGGGGCGCCGTCCGGGAGAAGCCGAAGACCTTCGCCTACTCCTCCGACGACATCAAGCGGATGCTGCCGCACCGCTGGCCGATGCTGATGATCGACCGCGCCTACGACGTGGTCCCCGGCGTCTCCGGACGCGGCGTCAAGAGCGTCTCGGTGAACGAGCCGTTCTTCGCCGGCCACTACCCCGACCACTCGATCATGCCCGGCGTGATGATCGTCGAGGCGATGGCCCAGCTGGTCGCCGTGGTCTACGTCGCCGAGCTGCTGGAGGCCCCGCCGGCCCAGGACGGCCCCGCCGACCCGTCGGCGAGCGTCGGCTACCTCGGCTCGATCAGCTCGATGAAGTTCTCCCGGCTGGTCGTCCCCGGCGACCAGCTCACCCTGGAGGCCAAGCTCGGCCAGCGGCTCGGCGGCCTGCGCTCGGTCTCGGTCCGGGCCTCGGTCGGCACCGAACTCGCCGCCGCCGGCTCGCTGATCGTCACCACCGAGCGCAAGGGCTGACCCCGCCCCCCGTAGGACCCGCCCCAGCACAGACAAGGAGGTGTGCCATGTCCATCACGATCCGCCCCTACCAGGAGGGCGACGCGCACGACATCGCCGAGCTCTACAACCGGCACCGCGACAACCCCAACCCGGTGGCGGGCGGGATCACCGGCGCCGAACTGGAACGCGAACTCGCCGAGCGCGACACCGCGACGTTCCTGGTCGCCGTCGAGGACGACCGGGTGGTGGGCACGTTCGGGCTGTTCCACAGCACCGGACGGCGCTCCGCCCGGGCCGGCGAACTGATCGCCGACATGTTCTTCGTCGCCCCGGCCTACCGCAACGGCGTCATCACCGGCCGGCTGTTCACCGAGGCCGTCGAGTGGATGATGCGCTGCGGCTGCCTCGTCCTGCGGCTGACCGTCAACCCGGCCAACACCGTCGCCTTCAAGCTCTACCGGCGGGTCGGCTGCGTCTCGGTCGGCGAGACCGTCCCCGGCGAGGACGGCAACGTCGAACTGCACAACTACATCCCGCTGATCCTGCGCGGCGTCTTCCACGACCTCGGCCCCGAGGCCGTGGCGGAACTCGGCAAGCTCAGCAGCTTCGGCAGCGTCACCCACGGCCGGGACGGCGAACTCCGCTCCGACGTACGGCTGGTGGACGGCGTCCGGACGGTCGGCTACGCCCTCGCGCTCGGCGGCTTCACCCTCACCGCCGACATCGACGTCGACCGCGGCCTGCTGCTGGGCGCCACGCTCACCGACCCGGACGGCGCCACCCGGCCGCTGCGGATCGCCGAAGCCCCGTACGAGGTCGAGGAGTCGGCCGGCGGACCGCCGCACCGCTTCGGCGACGACGGCCTCACCGCCGAACTCGACCCCGCCGAGGGCACCCTCACCGTGCACGCCGAGGGCCACCACGGTCCGGTGTTCGTCTCCACCTGGCCCAGCGCCGAGGCCGACCGCTCGGCCGGCTGGCGCGAGGGCCAGGCCCGCACGCTGGAGGTCAGGCCCGTCGAGCACGGCGTCGAGGTCTCCGAGCGCACCGACGGCAACCTGGTCACCGGCACCCTCACGCTCCACCGGGGCGTGCTGGAGCAGCGGTTCACGTACACCACCCGGCCCGGCCGGATCTTCCAGACCGTCGGACTGCGCCAGGGCGAGTTCGCCCTGACCGGCCCCGACGGCGCCGAACGGCACCCGATCGGCACCGGCATCGGCGTCCGCGACACCTCCGAGGTGGTCGCCGCCGCCCGGACCGTCCCGGCGGGCAGCGCGCTCGCCTGGACCGACGGCACCACCCGGGTCGCGCTCCCGGCCGACCACCCCGTCCGGCTGATCACCGCCACCCTGGTCGAACGCCACCTGGTCCCCGACGCCGACGGCACCGCCCGGCTGCGCACCGAGTTCGCCACCGGCACCGCGGCGGCCGCTCCCCGCGTCGCCACGCAGGGCCGACCGCTGGACGGCCAACGGAAGGTGACCGTCAAGGCGGCGGCCGGCGGGATCACCGGCTGGACCGAGGCCGGCACCAAGGTGCTGCGCAGCCCCGCCCCCCGCACCCGCGCCTTCGGCTGCAACCCGCGCTGGCGCGCCGGGGCATGGGTCACCCGCGAACACCACCGGCACAGCCTCGCCACCGGCCTCGGCTGGGGCGTCGCCACCCCGGAGTGGGAGCAGAAGCACCCGCTCGGCCTGGCCGCCCCGCAGGAGGGCGTCAGCTGGGAGGTCACCGCCCCCGAACGGACCGCCGAACCGGTCCGGATCGACGTCCGCGCCCCCGGCGCGGACGAGGAGACCGTCCTGTGGCTCACCCCCGACACCCCGGCCGACACCACCGTGGTGATCGACACGGCCGGCACCCGGCACGAACTGGAGAGCGGCGCCTTCCGGCAGGTCTGGGCCGCCGCCGCCTCCGTCCGGCTCAGCGGCGGCCACTGGCTGCACATCGCTCCCGCCGACCCCGCCGACCCCGTCGGCACCCGGGAGCTCGTCCTGCGCACCACCTCCTCCGGACTGCTGGTCGGCTGCGCCTCGGCCGACCCCGAGGCCGCCTGGCAGCTGTCCGTCCACCCCGCACCCGCGATCTGACCACTCCCCGAAAGGACACCGAGAGACCATGACCACCGCCCCCGCCCGCACCGCGCAGGACGACTACACCACCGTCCGCACCACCATCGGCGCCTACCGGATCACCGCCCCGCTGGTCCGGATCTCCGGCGGCGACCGCTACGAGTTCCTCGACCTGTTCCTGGCCAAGTCCAGCGAGTACGTCGAGCCGGACACCGTCCGCGAGGCCCTGGCGCTGAACACCGACGGCTCGCCGTTCGCGATCCTGCTGCACTTCGAGATCGGCGACGACTCCTGGCTGCTGCCCCGCACCCCGGTCACCGCCGCGGAGCTGACCGCCTACCTGGACGCCGTCGACGCCCCGTCCGACGTCACCGTCGAGGTCGAGCCCGAGGGCTGGGGCGCCAGCGCCTTCGAGGGCCCGCAGGCCTGGTCCGCCGCGGCGAAGTTCGTCGAGCTCGACATCTCCGGCCTGACCCTGCACGGCGTCACCGAGTCCGCCGTCCCCGGCGAGCCGGCCGCGCTCGCCCACCTCGCCCGGGTCGGCACCACCGGCGAGTACGGCTACCTGCTGCTCTCCAACGCCCCCGAGGCCGCGCACGCCGCCGTCGTCGAGGCGGTCACCGCCGAGGGCGGCGCCGAGGTCGGCCCGCAGGGCCTGGCCCGGGTCCAGGCCGAGGCCGGGATGGCCGTCTACGCGACCGGCTTCGCCGGGCTGCCGGTGCACGAGGCCGACCTCGCCTGGATGGTCGACTGGAACCGGATCGGCGAGTTCCAGGGCTCCGACGACCTGGTCAAGCCCACCGCCGAGACCGCCAGGACCACCGCCCTGGTCGCCCCCGCCGGCGCCGGTGTCGCCCCCGGCACCGCCGTCACCGCGGGCGGGCAGCGGGTCGGCACCGTCCTCTGGCAGGCCCCGTCCGCCAACGCCGACGAGGAGCTGGTCGTCGCCCTGCTGGACGCCCCGTTCTGGGTCCCCGGCCTGGAGCTCGCCGCCGCCGACGACGCCGCCACCCCGCTGCGCACCGTCACCCAGCCCCGCGTCATCGCCCGCTCCCTCACCACCCGGATCCACTGATGACCGACACCGACACCACCACCACCGAACGGATCGCCCTCACCGGGATCGGCCTGATCACCGGAGCCGGCGACGACGCCGAGAAGAGCTGGACCGCGATCTCCCAGGGCATCTCCGGGATCAAGACCAACACCCTCTTCGACACCACCGAACTGCTCACCGACTGGGCCGGAATGGTCACCGCCGAGCAGCCCGCCGACCTCGACCGCTGCTACGCGCTGGCCGCCACCGCGATCCGCGAGGCCCTGCGCAGCTCCGGCCTCGACCTGGACACCGTGGACCGCGACCGGGTCGCCGTGGTGGTCGGCTCCAGCCTCGGCGCGATGCCGACCCTGGAGAGCGTCCACCGCGGCCTGGTCAAGGACGGCGAACTGGACGCCCCGGCCGCCGCCGCCTCCCAACTCCCCTGCGTCGGTGACTACATCGCCGCCGAGTTCGACCTGCGCGGCCCGCGCATCGTGCTCTCCAACGCCTGCGCGGCCAGCGCGGTGGCCCTGGGCTACGCGGCCGAACTGCTCTGGAAGGGCGAGGTCGACCACGTCATCTGCGGCGGCGTCGACCCGCTGGCCGAACTCTCCGCGTACGGCTTCTCCGCCCTCGGCGCGCTCGACCCCGAGCCCTGCGCGCCGATGTCCGCCTCCACCGGGCTGACCCTCGGCGAGGGCGCGGGCTTCATGGTCCTGGAGTCGGCCGAACGGGCCGCCGCCCGCGGCGCCACCGCGCTCGCCGAACTCGGCGGCTACGGCCTCTCCTGCGACGGCTACCACCAGACCGCCCCCGACCCCAGCGGCAAGGGCGCCGCCGCCGCGATGGCCCAGGCCCTGAAGACCGCCGGACTGGCGCCGGAGGACGTCGACTACGTCAACCTGCACGGCACCGGCACCCCCGCCAACGACGTGTCCGAGCCCAAGGCCGTCAAGCTGCTGTTCGGCACCGAGCTGCCGCCCGCCAGCTCCACCAAGTCGATGCTCGGCCACACCCTGGGCGCGGCCGGCGCGGTCGAGGCGATCGTCTCCACCCTCGCCATCGACCGGGGCGTCATCCCGCCGACTGTCAACACCCGGGGCACCGTCTCCCCGTTCGGTCTGGACATCGTCCCCGACACCGGACGGCCCGCGCCGCTCGAGGTGGTCGCCTCCAACTCCTTCGCGTTCGGCGGCAACAACGCCACCGTCGTCCTCAACAAGCCCGGTCGGCCCGCCCGTTCGGCCCGGCACACCCAGCCCGTCCAGCACGTCGTGGTCACCGGCGTGGCCGGCCTGGCCGGCTCGGCCGGCTCCACCGCCGAACTGACCGCCGCCCTCGCCGAGGGCCGGGTCGGCTTCGAGGCCGTGGAGCACGTCACCGGCATCGGCGACCGTCCGATCGGCCGGGTCGACGTCAAGGCCGTCACCAAGCGCCTCAACCCCAGCAAGGCCCGCCGGATGGACCCGCTCGGCGTGCTGGCGGCCGGCGCCGTCGGCGACCTGTACGAGCGCCACGGCAAGCCCTCCCGGGCCGAGGCCGAAGGCACCGGCATCGTCTTCGCCACCGGCTACGGCCCGGTCACCTCGGTGCTCAACTTCCACCAGGGCGTGCTGGAACAGGGCATCACCGGCGCCAACCCGGCGATGTTCGCCAACACCGTGGTCAACGCCGCCGCCGGACACGTCGCGATGCTGCACCGCTACCGCGGCTACACCGCGACCATCGCCAACGGCGGCACCTCCTCCGTCCTGGCCCTGCAACTCGCCGCCCGGGTGATCGCCCGCGGCATGGCCGACCGGATCATGGTCGTGGTCGCCGACGAGTTCCCCGAGCAGGCCCTCGCCACCCAGGCCCGGCTGCCCGGGTACGCGAAGACCGCGCACGTCGTCCCCGACGGCGGCACCGGCACCGTCCTCGCCGAGGGCGCCGCCGCGATCCTGCTCGAGTCCGAGGCCTCCGCCGCCGCCCGCGGCGCGACCGTCCTGGCGGACGTCCGCGGCTTCGGGGCCTCCGGCGAGTCCGTCGGCATCGGCCGGATCGGCCGCGACGGCGAAGCCTGGGCCCGCGCCCTGCGCGCCGCCCTCGCCGAGGCCGACACCACCCCCGAGCAGATCGACACCGTGGTCTCCGCCGCCTCCGGCTACCGCCTCGTCGACCTCGCCCAGCGCCGCGCCCTCGCCCTGGCCGGCCTCGCCGACCGCCCCACCCGCACCCCCAAGGCCCAACTCGGCGAGACCTACGGCTCCGCCGGAGCCCTCGGCCTGGTCGCCGCCCTCGCGGGCGACGCCCCGGCCGGCCGCCTGCTCCTCTCCAGCTTCGCCTACGGCGGCTCCTACGCCGCCGCGGTGTTCGACGCGAGGTCCTGATGAGCGCCACCCTGCGCACCGCCACCGGCTCCACCGCCCTGACGGCCGGCCGGTCGCCCAGCCTCGGCCCGCTCCAGCACGCGGCGGGCCCGGCCGGGCGACCCGCTCCGCTCGAAGGGTCGCCGACGAGCCCCGACCTCCCGGCGCTCGCTCCGGCCGACGCGAACGTCCCTGCGGGGCAACTCGTTTCGGGCGCCAGGACGTCGGCAGGCTCCCTCCTACCGACGGCTCCGGCCGACGCCGGGAGCCCGGCTCCGCTGGCGGGTCCCGGCCTGCCGAAGGCTCCGGCTGGCGCCGGGGGGCCTGTGGGCCGACTCGCTTCGCTCGAAGGGGCGTTGGCGAGTTCCGGTCGGCCGACGGCCCCTGCGGGTGCCGAGCGTCCTGCCCCGCGCGGTGGTTCCTCGGCGGGGACCTGCCTCCCGGCGGCTCCGGCTGGCGTCGGGGGGCCTGTGGGTTGGCCCGCTTCGGACCGCGGGAGGTCGGAAGGTGCTGGCCTGGTGCTCGCTCCGATCGGCGTCGGGTGGCCTGTGGGCCGACTCGCTTCGCTCGAAGGAGCGTTGGCGAGTCCCGGCCTGCCGACGGCCCCTGCGGGCGTCGGCGGGGCCGGCGGCCGGTTGGCCGCGGCGTGCCTCGCGGCCCGGCGGCTGACCGTCCGGCTGGTGGGCGGCGGGGCGGCGGGACGGCCGGGCGGCGGCCCCGCCCGGTCCGCGCCCCGTACGGCGGCGGCGCCCGCGGTGCCGGGCGCGGAGCCGGAGGCGGTCGTCGACTGCCTGGTCACCCGGCACCCGCACCTGCCCCGGGACCGGATGGGCAACCGGCTGAACGACGCCGGGCGGTGGCTGATCGCCGAGGCGGTGGACGACCTGCACGGGGTCCGGATCCCGCCCCGCGCGCTGGCCCGGGACGAGCACCGGCGGTGGAGCGTGCCGGAGTTGGGCCTGACCGCCTCGGTCGCGCACTGCGCCGGTTACTCGACGGTGGCGCTGGTGGCCGGGCAGAGCGTCGGGGTGGACCTGCAGGACCACCGGGACCGGCCGTTCGCGATGCAGTGGCTGGGCGCGCTGCTCGGCCGCCCGGACGGCGAACCCGCCACCATGCGGGACTTCGCCGAGTGCGAGGCGCTGATCAAGGCCTCGCACATCCGCAAGGAGACCTTCGCCGGCGTCCGCCTCCCGGACTGGACGCCCGGCTGGCGACCCACCAACGTCGGCTACCTGGTCCGCTCCGCCGACCTCGGCGGCGGCCTCCAGCTCGCCCTGGCCACCGACGCCCCCGCCCACGTCCGCTGGTGGTGGCGGGCGGGTCCCGCCCCCCCCCCCCGGCCCCCCCCCCCCCCCCCCCCCCGCGGGGGGGGGGGGGGGGGGCCGCCCCCCCCCCCCCCCCGGCCGTCCCCCTCCCCACCCCGTCCCTGGAGTCCGTCGCATGACCGCCACCGCCACCGCCACCGCCGCCCCGGGGAAGGCGTACACCCGGCGGATCTCCCAGATCGAGCGCGGCTACCTGAACGCCAACGCCACCGGCACCCCGCAGCTGATCCAGATGGTGATCGAGGGGGAGGGCCGGATCGACCCGGCCGAACTCGCCGACGCCGTACGGCGGTCGACCGCCGCCAACCCCGGTCTCGCGGTGCGCCGCAAGGGCGCGAACTGGCGGGCCGAGGGCGCGCTGCCGCCGATCACCGAACTGCCCGCCGAGGCCGGGTACGCGCACCCGTTCTTCCACCGCGACCTGGACGTGGTGACCGGCCCGGTGTGCGAACTCGGCCTGGCGAACGGGCCGGTGACCCGGCTGGTGGTGCGGGCCAGCCACATCGTCACCGACGGCCGGGGGCTGCGGTACTGGATCGAGGACCTGTTCCGCGCGCTGCGCGGCGAGCCGCTGCTCGGGGCGGACTCCACGGTGGACGACACGCACTTCCGGGCCGCCGCCGCCCCCGTCCCGGCGGCGCCCGTCCCGGCCCGGGTGGCCGGGTTCCCGGCGATCCTCGGGCAGGGCGCGGCGGACGGCGGCGCGCTGTGGCTGCGCCGCTCGGTCGCGGCGACGCCGTCCGCGGTGACCGCCCGGGTGGGGGCCGCGATCTCCCGGCTGCTGGCGGCCGAGGGCGGTCGGCTGATCATCCCGGTGGACCTGCGCCGACACGACCGCGAGGTGCGCTCCACCGCCAACCTGACCTCCCAGCTGGTGCTCGACCTGCACCGCGAGGACCGCTGGAACCGGCTGCACAGCCAGCTGCTCGCCGCGATGCTCCGCAAGCGCGAAGTCGCTTCTCTGGCAAGGGACTTCCTGCGCGACAACCCGTTCGCGAACTCGCTGCGCGAGGCCCGGGAGCTGGACGGCAGCCGCTTCCCGTGCACCGCGATCCTCACCGACCACGGCCGGATCGACACCGGGCTGTACCGCACCGCGGACTTCCGCCCCACCGGCTACCACACGCTGCCGATGCTCGTCCCGTACGCCGAGATGTTCCTGAGCAGTTGTCAGGTCGACGACCGCACCGAGCTCACCCTGTCCTGCCGCAACCGTCCCGACGCCCGCCCGGCCGCCGAGGCCGTGCTGGACGAGGTCGAGCGCGCCCTGCTCGCGGCCGACTGACCCCGGCCCGGCCCCCGATCCTCTCCTCCCCGCTGATGAAGGACCTGCGAAGATGCCCACCACACCCGCCCGCACCACGGTGAACGCGGCCAAGGGCAAGGCCCGCCGCAAGCCGGGGCCGGGCCACAAGCCCGCCCCGAAGCCCGCCCCGAAGCCCACCGCCGACGCGTCCAGGCCCAAGCCCGCGTCCGCCGCGAAGACGTCCGCGTCCGCCGCGAAGGCACCCGTCGCGGTCGAGGAGCGCCCCGCCGCGGCCGAGACGCCCGCGGCCGCGACGCCGACCCCCGAGCAGGCAGCCCCCGAGCAGGCGGCCCCCGCGTCCGCCGAGGCGCCGTCGAAGGCCGCGCTGCTCACGATGGTCATCGCGATGGCCGGCGGTTTCATCGCGCTGCTGGACACCACGATCGTGAACGTCTCGATGCAGGAGACCACCGCCCGGTTCGGCGGCCTCAACCAGGTGCAGTGGGTGGTGACGGCGTACCTGCTGGCGCTGGCGGCGGTGATGCCGGCGACCGGCTGGCTGGCGACCCGGTTCGGGACGAAGCGGGTGTTCGTCGCGGCGGTCGCACTGTTCGCGCTGGGGTCGGCGGGCTGCGCGGCCGCGCAGTCGCTGGACCAGCTGGTCGCGGCGCGCGGCCTGTCGGGTGCGGCGGCGGGCGTGCTGACGCCGGTGTCGACGATCCTGCTGACCCGGGGGGTGCCGCGCGAGCACCTCGGCCGGGTGCAGGCGCTGAACGGCTCGGTGATGCTGATCGGTCCGCTGCTGGGCCCGACCATCGGCGGCCTGCTGGTGGGATGGGGCGGCTGGTCGGCGGTGTACGTGGTGAACGTGCCGTTCTGCGCGGTGCTGCTGGCGGCGGCGCTGCGCTGGGTGCGCCGGGACGCGCCGGCGGAGGGCGGGGCGCGGCCGCTGGACGTGCTGGGCCTGGTGTCCTCGGCGACGGCGACGGTCTCGACGGTGCTGGCGATCCACGAGTACGCCGAGCACGGGGCGCGGGCCGAGGCGGCGCTGCTGGTGCCGGTGGGCCTGGCGGTGCTGGGCGCGGCGGTCTTCGTGGTGCGCGAACTGCGGGCGCAGGCGCCGCTGCTGGACCTGCGGCTCTTCAGGATCCCGGTCTACGCGGCCGCGGTGGTGAACGTCTTCTGCCTGGGCTTCGTGCTGTACTCGCCGATGATGCTGATCCCGCTGTACTTCGAGGACGCCCGCGGCGAGTCGGCGGTGGCCACCGGCCTGCTGATGTCGACCGGCGGCCTGGGCGTGGTGACGGCGGCCTGGCTGTCCCGGGTGCTGCTGCGCCGGATCGGCGGCGGCGCGACGGTGCTGATCGGCATCGGCCTGACCATGCTGGCGACCGTCCCGATGACCGGCCTGACCGGCACCACCGCGTACCCGCTGATCTGCGCGAGCCTGGTGGTGCGCGGCCTGGGCACCGGGCTGACCATCGTCCCGACGATGACCCGGGCGTTCCAGTCGATCCGGCAGCAGTCGATCCCGGACGCCTCCTCGCAGCTCAACCTGACCCAGCGGATCGGCGGCGCGCTGGCCGTCGCGGTGGTCACGGTGGTGCTGTCCGACTCGGCGAAGGCGCACCGCGGCATGGTGCCGGCGGCGTTCGCGCACACCTTCGGGTGGCTGCTGGGGGTGTACGGGGTGACGCTGCTGCCCGCGCTGGCGCTCCTCCTGGCCGATCTCCGGGAGAAGCGCCGGGCGGCGCGGGCGGTCTGACGGCGCGTCGGGGGGACGCCCGCGGTCAGCGCGTGGCGGGGAGCCAGCCGTCCTGGACGGCGTGCACCCCGGCCTCGAAGCGGCTGCGGGCGTCCAGGCGTTCCATCAGGTTGGCGGCGAACCGGCGGGCGGTGCGCGGCGAGACGCCCATCCGCTTGGCGATGGCCTCGTCGGTGTGGCCCTGGGCGAGCATCTTCAGGACGGCGAGCTCCTGCGGCGGCATCTCGTCCGCGCCGCACCTGGGGACGTTGCCGACCGGGATCGCGTTCTCCCACACGCTCTCGAACAGGGCGCACAGCGCGGCGACCGTGCCCGCGCCGCGCAGCACCACCGCTCCGGCCCGGGCGTCCTCGGTGTCGATCGGGAGGACGGCCTGCCGCCGGTCGAAGATGATCATGCGGATGGGGAGTTCCGGCACCGTCCGGACCTGGCCGCCGTGCTGGTTCAGCCAGGTCACGTGCTCCAGGGTGGGCCGGTGGTTGCGGACGCTGTCCAGGTAGACGGTGCGCATCTGCACCCCGCGCTCCAGCAGGGCGGCGTTCGGCGACCGGCTGGCCCGCAGGTCCTCCTCGGAGTGCGCGCCGCCGGGGGCGAAGGTCGCCACCTCGTGGCAGACCGAGCCGGCCAGTTCGGCCAGCCTCTCGCGGATCGCCTCCGGCCCGCTCAGCTGTTCGGAGGCCGCGTCGGTCGCGGTCGGCCGGAACGCCGAGCACTCCGCGATGAGTTGGGCGGCCGCGGCCCGGGAAGCCTCCACCCGCAGTTGCTGGGCGGCGAGTTCGGCCTGCTGCCGGGCCAGCAGCATCTCCATCGCGGTCTCCGGGCCGACCGCCCGGAACCCGATGCCCTCCCGGGCGGACGGTTGGACCAGGGCCAGTTCGCTCAGCCGGTCGAGCCCGCGGCGGACCCGCTCCTCGCTGATGCCCAGGCCGAGGGCCAGGGCGAGGACCCCGGACTGCGGTTCGGCCAGCATCCGGCGGTAGATGGATTCGGCCTCGGTGTCGAGCCCCAATGCCTCCAGCATGAATCGATCCCCGTTTCGATCAGCGCCAGTAACGTTTGCTCGGAGCCAGAGCTTACTGATTCGGGGGAACCGCGCACCTACGGTGACCTTCCGGAAGGACGACCGACAACGGACGAGCAGGTGACGGGCGTACGGGGTTCACACCGCGGCGGGCACCCGCAGCCGGCCGACCAGCTCGGCCACCTCGGGGAGCGGCTCCGGGAAGGCCTCGGCGGCGGGCTCGGGAAGGGCAGACGAGCAGTCACGGAGCAGGCGGTGGAAGGAGAACAGCGCCGACGCCTCCTGCCGGACCAGGTTGTGCTCGAACAGCACGTCCAGCACCCCCTCGGCCTCGTCCGGGCTCAGGCCGGTGACCGCGGCGGCCCGGCGGGCGTCGAAACTTTCCGTCCCCTGCCGGCTCATCAGCCGGGAGAAGCGCCGCTGCGAGCGGTCCAGGTACTGGTAGGAGGCGCGCAGCAGCGCCATCAGGTCCCGGTCGGGGGTGCGCAGGCAGTGCGCCCGCCGGGCCGGGTCGGCCAGTCGGGCGGCCAGCTCGGCGACCGTCCAGGCCGGGCGGTCGCGCAGCTTGGTCGCGGCGATCCGCACCGCCAGCGGCAGGTGGCCGCAGAGCGCGACGGCCTCGGCGGCCGCGTCCGGCTCCCGGGCCACCTGGGCCCGGCCGGCCACCCGGGCCAGCAGCTCCACCGCGTCGGACGGCGGCAGCACGTCCAGCGGGAGGGCCACCGAGCCGTCCAGGGCCCCCAGCTTGCGGCGGCTGGTGACCAGCACCAGGGTCTCCCCGGCGCCCGGCAGCAGCGGACGGACCTGCGCGCTGTCCGCCGCGTCGTCCAGCACCAGCAGGCAGCGCCGCCCGGCCAGCCGGGAGCGCCACAGCGCGCTGCGCTCCTCCAGCGAGGCCGGGACCTCCTCCGGCCGCAGCCCGTCCGCGCGCAGCAGCGCGGCCAGCGCCCGGAGCGGCGGCACCGGCGGACGCGACTCGTCGAAGCCGTCCAGCGCGACGAAGAACTGCCCGTCCGGGAAGCGGTCGGTCAGCTCGTGCGCGATCCGCACCGCCAGGGTGGTCTTGCCGACGCCGCCCATGCCGTCGACCACCAGCATCAGCGGCGCGCCCGGCGCCCGCCGCTCGACGGCCTCCAGCAGCAGCGCGCACTCGGCGCGCCGACCGGTGAAGTCCGCCAGGTCGTGCGGCAGGCAGTTCGGCCGCCCGGCCGACTCCCGTGCCACGGGCGGGAGTTGGGGGGAGGTGCCGGTCGGTTCCGCGCCGTGCACGCCGGGGCCGTCGGCCAGGATCTCGGCCTGCAGGGCGCGCAGTCCCGGGCTCGGCTCCAGGCCCAGTTCGTCGGCCAGGAAGCGCCGGCCCTCGTCGTACACCGCCAGCGCGTCGGCCTGTCGGCCGCTGCGGCACAGCGCCGTCATCAGGCTCCGCCGCAGCGAGTCGCGCAGCGGGTACTCGGCCAGCAGCGCGGTCAACTCGCCCACCAGCGAGGAGGTCTCACCGGCCTTCAGCCGAAGCGCCATCAGGTCCTCGACGGCGGTCAGCCGCTGCTCGTTCAGCTTCGCGGCGGCGCTGGTCACCGCCGGGCAGTGGATGCCGGCGAAGGCCTCGCCGCGCCACAGGTCGACCGCCGACTGGAGCAGCGAGATCGCCTCCGCGGTCCGCCCGTCCCGCTCCGCGGCCCGGGCCTCCCGGACCTTGCGGGCGAACCGGTTGGCGTCTACCGCGTCCTCCGGGGCGGCCAGCCGGTAGCCGACGTCCGCCGTGACCAGCCGGTGCTCGCCGACGGCCAGGACGCGTCTCAGGTCCCGGATCGCGTTGTGCACCTGGGGCCGGGCCGAGGAGGGCGGGTCCTCCCAGAGCTCGTCCACCAGGAAGTCCATCGACACCACCCGGCCGACGTTCAGCAGGAGCAGTGCCAGCAGCCGCTGCTGCCGCATGCCCCGGACGTCCACGGGGGCACCGTTCTGGCGGGCCTCCAGGGCGCCCAGTACCAGGAATTCCATCGTCCTTCACCCCCGTGAACGCGATCGGGTCCTATGGGCCGTGCTTGTCGTGCGGACGGGACTCAGCCGCCCCAGGTGACGTCGCCCTGCGGGGAGGCGGCCGGGTGCGGGGTGACGGCCGGGTGCGGGGCGGCGGTCGGGTCGACCTGCACGGCCCCGGCGCCGTCCGCGAGGTTTCCGGAGAATTCCACGGTGCCCGCGGAAACGGTCAGTGCGGCGGCGGCAACGGCCAGCGAAAGCACGAACTTGGAGACACGGGTGACCAGCACGGAATTCTCCTCGGAATCAGTGGTTTCTCCCGGGAAATCCCTCCGGGATTTCCCGGCCGGGGCGCTCGCCCCTGCCGACACCACTACTGTGCGCCTCCCGCGCTCCGGAGGGAACAGCGGACGGCTGGACGGAACATGCACTGACCTAAGCCGTCCACGCCGGCCTCACTCGAAGCCCCACCAGGGCCCGGGAACCGGTGCCGCGCCCACGGACAGCACGGCGAAGCCGACGAGTTCGGGCTCCACCGCCACCACCCGCTCCAGCAGTGCGGCGGCCAGCGACTCGGCCTCGACCAGGCCGGGGGCCAGGCTGAACAGCCCGACGGTGACCTCGCCGGGGATCTCCGAATGGACGCTCACGTGCTCCAACGCGTCGCCCTCCGAGGCGTGGGAGCGGACCATTCCCGCGAGGCCGGGGGGGACTCCGCCGCCGTCCGGTATCCGAATGCGCGCATGAATGAGGTACATGCTCCCATCTTCGACCATTCCCCTCGGTGCCCGAACGATTCGGGAGTGGTCGTTTCATGCCGTGGCACAAACCGTCCAGCCGGGGGAGCGGACCGCCGGGGCCCGGAACGGACCGTCCCGCCCGCGCCGTCTTGAGCGGGACGGGGCGCGGGCGGGACGGCGTCTCGGGGGGTGGGGCGGGGTGGTGCGGGACGGCGCGGGACGGCGCGGGGCGGGGTCAGACGACGGCGACCGCCGCGAGGTGGTCGGGCAGTTCGCCGCCGCTGTCCAGGAAGTGGGTCAGCGGCAGCGTCGCGGCGCCGAGGGTCACCGCGTCCGGCCCGAGGTCGGAGAGGGTGATGGTGGTGCGGGAGCGGGGGTAGGCGAGGGCGTGGCGGGTCGCGGCCTCGCCGATCGCGGGGAGCAGGCGGGGGCCGAGCAGCAGGCCCGCCCAGCCGCCGATGACGATCCGCTCGGGGTTGAACAGGTTGACCAGGTCGGCGATGGAGGCGCCGAGCAGTTCGGCGGCCTCGTCGAGCAGGTCGACGGCGCCGGGCTGCCCCTCCTCGGCGGCGCGCAGCAGCGCGGCCAGGCCGGCCTTCTCGCTGGTGCCGGGCACGGTGCCGTCCCAGCGCTCGACCAGGGCCTCGGCGCCGACGTACGCCTCCAGGCAGCCGCGGGAGCCGCAGCGGCAGGGGCGGCCGCCGACGTGCACCTTGGTGTGGCCCCACTCGCCGGCCGAGCTGGTGGCGCCGCGGAAGCGGGCGCCGTCGGCGATCACGCAGGCGCCGACGCCGGAGCCGAACAGGGCGACCACGGCGTGCCGGCTGCCGCGCCCGGCGCCGAACCACATCTCGGCCTGGCCGAGGGTCTTGGCGCCGTTGTCGACGTACAGCGGCAGCGGGGTGTGCTCGCGCAGCATCCGGCCGAACGGGACGGCGTCCCAGCCGAAGGTCTGGCCGTGGACGACGGTGTCGGCCCCGGGGTCGGCGCCGGTGCCCTGCTCGACGATGCCGGGGACGCCGATGCCGATGCCGAGCACGTTCTCGGCGGGGACGCCCGCGGCGGCGAGCACCTGGTCGAGGCCGCCGGCGATCATCCGGACCACCCGCTCGGGGTCGTGCGCGGCGAGCAGCGGCTGGTCGGCGGAGGCGAGTTCGGTCAGCGCGAGGTCGAACAGGGTGACCCGGACCTGGGTCTCGCCGATGTCGATGCCGACCAGGTGGGCCTGGCTGGGGGTGACGCGCAGCAGGATGCGGGGGCGGCCGCCGTCGGAGTCGACGGACCCGCACTCCTCGATCAGCCCGTCGGTGAGCAACTCGCCCGTGACGTTGCTGACCGATCCGGCGCTCAGTCCGGTCGCGGTGCCCAGCTCCTGGCGGCTCAGCGGACCGTGGAAGTACAGGTGGCGAAGGAGCGTGGAACGGCTGCTCCGGCGCAGGTCGCGAACGGTCTGCTTGCCTCGCGGTGTCATCGGTTTCCCTTCTTCGTTGCAGAATCTACGCCGTCACGCCTCTTGACGTCTACTTTTCTCAGACGTTAAATCTCGGCGTGAAGTAAGCAGCGCAGACTGCCTCTTCACCCCCACGAGACGACAGCCCGAGAGGGGCTCCTCCCATGCGCACCCACCGGATCTCCGCCGCCCTCGCCCTGACCGCCGCGATCGTCCTGACCGCCTCCGCCTGTGGCGGCGGCGACAGCGGCGGCGGCAGCAACTCCAGCCCGAAGACCCTGACGTACTGGGCCTCCAACCAGGGCAGCAGCCTGGAGAACGACAAGCAGGTGCTGGAGCCCGAGCTGAAGAAGTTCGAGCAGCAGACCGGCATCAAGGTCAACCTGGAGGTCATCCCCTGGTCCGACCTGCTGAACAGAATCCTCGCGGCCACCGCGTCCGGCCAGGGCCCCGACGTGCTGAACATCGGCAACACCTGGTCCGCCTCCCTCCAGGCGACCGGGGCGCTGCTCCCGTTCGACCAGGCCACCTTCGACAAGATCGGCGGCAAGGACCGCTTCCTGGAGTCGACCATCGCCTCCGCGGGTGCCAAGGGCAAGGACCCGGCGGCCGTGCCGCTGTACTCGATGGCCTACGGCCTCTACTACAACAAGAAGCTGTTCCAGGCCGCCGGGATCGCCAACCCGCCCGCCACCTGGGAGGAGCTGGTCCAGGACGGCAAGAAGCTGACCTCGGGCGACAAGTACGGCCTGGCGATCGAGGGCGGCAACGTCTCGGAGAACGTCCACCACGCCTTCACCCTGGGCATGCAGCACGGCACCGGCTTCTACGACGCCTCGGGCAAGCCGACCTTCGACAGCCCGGAGGCCGTCGCCGCGGTCAAGCAGTACGTCGACTTCATCGCCAACGACAAGATCGCCGCCCCGGGCAACGCCGAGTACGCCGCCAACCAGTCGGTGACCGACTTCGCCACCGGCAAGGCCGCCATGCTGATGTGGCAGTCTGCGGGCGCCAACCTCAAGTCGCACGGCATGAACCCGGACGACTACGGCGTCGTCCCCGTCCCGGCCCCGGCCGGCGCCACCGGCGACAAGGCCACCACCTCGATGGTGGCGGGCATCAACCTCGCGGTGTTCAAGAACACCAAGAACCTCGACGGCGCCCTGAACTTCGTGAAGTTCATGACCAGCGACGAGGAGCAGAAGACCCTCAACGGCACCTACGGCTCGCTGCCGCCGGTGAAGGCCGCCCAGTCCGACGCCGCGTTCTCCACCCCGGAGCTGCAGACCCTCGCGGGCGTCCTGCAGAAGAGCGCCGCGCCGCTCCCGCAGGTCCCCACCGAGAGCCAGTTCGAGACCCTGATCGGCACCGCGGTGAAGAACCTGCTGGCGTCCGCCGCCGCGGGCAAGCCGATCACCGAGGCCACGGTCAAGGACGAGCTGTCCAAGGCCCAGCAGCAGATGCCGGCGAGCTGACCGACGTGCCCGAGAAAGTGATCGACCACCCGACCGTCGGCAAGGAGGCCGCCCCGCAGGGGGCGGCCCCCGCCCGCCGACGCCTCCGCGGCAGGTTCGGGCGCAACGCGCTGCCCTACCTGCTGCTGCTCCCGGCCCTGCTGGCCGAACTGCTGATCCACCTGGTGCCGATGGTCACCGGCATCGTGATGGCGTTCAAGCAGCTCACCCAGTTCTTCATCCGCGACTGGTCCTCGGCCCCGTGGTCCGGTTTCGACAACTTCAAGGTGGCGCTGGAGTTCAACGCCCCCGTCGGCAAGGCGCTGCTGCACTCGTTCTGGGTGACCTGCATGTTCACCGTGCTGTCGGTGGGCCTGTCCTGGCTGATCGGCGTCACCGCCTCGATCTTCACCCAGGACGCCTTCCGCGGCCGCGGCCTGCTGCGCGCGGCCTTCATGCTGCCGTACGCGCTGCCGGTGTTCGCGGCCGTGATCACCTGGTCGTTCATGTTCCAGCGGGACACCGGCCTGATCAACCACGTGCTGCACGACCAGCTGCACCTGACCGACGACAAGCCGTTCTGGCTGATCGGCGACAACAGCTTCTGGGCGCTGCTGACCGTCTCGGTCTGGAAGTCCTGGCCGTTCGCCTTCCTCACCCTCACCGCGGGCCTGCAGAACATCCCGCGCGAGCTGTACGAGGCCGCCGCGCTGGACGGCGCGGGCGTGTGGCAGCAGATCCGCCGGATCACCCTGCCCTCGCTGCGCCCGGTCAACCTGGTGCTGGTGCTGGTCCTCTTCCTGTGGACCTTCAACGACTTCAACACGCCGTTCGTGCTGTTCGGCAAGTCCGCCCCGCAGGCCGCGGACCTGATCTCGATCCACATCTACCAGTCCTCCTTCATCACCTGGAACTTCGGCCAGGGCTCGGCGATGTCGGTCCTGCTGCTGCTCTTCCTGCTGCTGGTGACCGCGGTCTACCTGTTCGCCACCAACCGCCGCCGGGGGGAAGCAGAATGATCAACCCGCCCGCCTCCTTCCGCTGGCTGCGCCGCGTCGTGCTGCTGGTGCTGGCCGTCTTCACGCTGACCCCGGTCGCGGTGATGCTCAGCTCCTCGCTCAAGCCGCTGCAGGACGTCCAGGGCCCGTGGCGCTGGATGCCCAGCCACCTGACCTTCCGGCCGTACGTCGACATCTGGAAGACCGTCCCGCTGGCGAAGTACTTCACCAACTCGCTGATCGTCGCGGGCTCGGCCACCGGCCTGTCGGTGCTGATCGCGCTGCTGGCCGGGTACGCGGTGAGCCGCTACCGGTTCCGCGGCAAGAAGGTCTTCACCATCACGGTGCTGTCCACCCAGATGTTCCCCGGCATCCTGTTCCTGCTGCCGCTGTTCCTGATCTTCGTCAACATCGGCAACTCCACCGGCGTCGCGCTCTACGGCAGCCGCGGCGGCCTGATCCTCACCTACCTGACCTTCTCACTGCCGTTCTCCATCTGGATGCTGGCCGGGTACCTGGACTCCATCCCGCGCGACCTCGACGAGGCCGCCGCCGTGGACGGCTGCGGGCCGATCCGCACCCTGGTGCAGATCATCGTCCCGGCCGCCCTGCCCGGCATCATCGCGGTCGCCGTGTACGCCTTCATGACCGCCTGGGGCGAGGTGCTGTTCGCCTCCGTCATGACCAACGACCAGACCCGCACGCTGGCCGTCGGGCTCCAGGGGTACGCCACGCAGACCGACGTCTACTGGAACCAGGTGATGGCCGCCTCGCTGGTCGTCAGCCTCCCCGTGGTCGCCGGATTCCTGCTGCTGCAGCGCTACCTGGTGGCCGGTCTGACCGCCGGTGCCGTCAAGTGAGGCACCGTCAGGGTGCCGTCAACTGACGCGCCGCCAGGACCGCCGCCCCCTCACCCTCGAAAGGACCCCCCGTGAACCACCTCGACGCGCTGCCGGCCAACTTCCGCTGGGGCGCCGCCACCGCCGCCTACCAGATCGAGGGCGCCGCGAGCACCGACGGCCGCGCGCCGTCGATCTGGGACACCTTCTCGCACACCCCCGGCAAGGTCGACAACGGCGACACCGGCGACACGGCCTGCGACCACTACCACCGCTGGCCGCAGGACCTCGACCTGGCCGCCTCGCTCGGCCTGGACGCCTACCGCTTCTCCATCGCCTGGCCCCGGGTCGTCCCGCTGGCCGACGGCAGGGTCAACGCGGCCGGCCTCGACTTCTACGACCGCCTGGTCGACGGCATGCTGGAGCGCGGCCTCACCCCGTTCCCGACCCTCTACCACTGGGACCTCCCGCAGGCCCAGCAGGACCGCGGCGGCTGGCCCGAGCGCGCCACCGCCGAGCGCTTCGCCGAGTACGCGGCCGTGGTCGCCGAGCGCCTCGGCGACCGGGTCCGCGACTGGTGCACCCTCAACGAGCCGCTCTGCTCCTCCTGGATCGGCCACCTCGAGGGCAAGATGGCCCCCGGCCTGACCGACCTCACCGCCGCCGTCCGCACCTCCTACCACCTGCACCTGGGCCACGGCCTCGCCGTCCAGGCGCTGCGCGCCGCCGTCCCCGGCGCCCGGATCGGCATCGTCAACAACCTCTCCACCATCGAGCCCGCCTCGCAGTCCGACGCGGACCTCGCCGCCGCCCGGCGCGCCGACGGCCACATCAACCGCTGGTGGCTCGACCCGGTCCTCGGCCGCGGCTACCCGCAGGACATGGTCGACCTCTACGGCGTCGAACTCCCGGTCCGGGACGGCGACCTGGAGCTGATCTCGGCCCCGCTCGACTGGGTCGGCCTCAACTACTACTTCCGCCAGATCGTCGAGGACGACCCCACCGGCCCCGTCCCGCACTTCCGCCAGGTCCCCGGCCCCAACCCCGAGCGCACCGCCATGGACTGGGAGGTGCACGCCCCCGGCATCGAGGAGCTCCTGCTGCGCCTCACCGAGGACTACGGCGTCCGCGAGATCTACGTGACCGAGAACGGCTCCGCCTACCGCGACACCGTCACCGCCGACGGCCGCGTCGACGACCCCGAGCGCACCGCCTACCTCGAGTCCCACCTCGCCGCCTGCGCCCGCGCCGTCGCCAAGGGCGCCCCGCTGGCCGGCTACTTCGCCTGGTCCCTGCTCGACAACTTCGAGTGGGCGTACGGCTACGACAAGCGCTTCGGCCTGATCCACGTCGACTACGACACCCAGGTCCGCACCCTCAAGGCCAGCGGCGAACGCTACGCCCAACTCATCGCCGCCCACCGCGCCCGCGCCTGACGGCCCGCCGAGGGGGAGGGGGCCGGGGGGCCCCCCCCCCCCCCCCCACCCCCCGGCCGGCCCCGCGCCCCCCCCCGGGGGGGGGGCCGGGGGGGGGGTTTTGAATCAACTGTTATTTGAACAAAAAAAAG
>NZ_JBIAVO010000048.1:0-5242 GCF_042894345.1 Kitasatospora sp. NPDC001540 | reverse complement strand
TCCGCCCCCCCCCGCCCCGCGGCCCCCCCCCCCCCCACCACCCCCCCCCCCCCCCCGCCCGCCCCCCCCGCCCCGCGGGGGGGGGGGGGGGCGGCCCCGGGCCCCCCCCGCCGCCCCGGGGGCCCGGCCCGTGTCGCCCCGTGCGGGGGAGAGCCGGTCTGGGTAGATTGAATCTACGTAGATTGGAACTACCTGATCGGGGTTCGGCGTGGTCCCCTCGTTCGTCGGGCGGAGGACGGAGCTCGCCCTGCTGGGCAAGCGGCTCGAACGGGTCGCGGGCTCGGGGGCGGGCGCGGCGGTGGCGATCAGGGGCCGCCGTCAGGTCGGCAAGTCGCGTCTGGTCCAGGAGTTCTGCGACCGGGCGGCCGTCCCGTACCTCTTCTTCACCGCCACCAAAGGCGCTTCGCCGGTGGAGGCCGTGGCCGAGTTCCTGTCCGACCTGCGGGAGTCCGCGCTCCCCCGCGATGCCGACCTGGTGCCCTCCGGCGGTTCCGGGAGCTGGCCGGACGCGTTCCGGGCGCTGGCGGCGGCCCTGCCGGACCGGCCGTCGATCGTGGTGATCGACGAGGTGCCCTGGCTCTCCGAACAGGACGGCCTCTTCGACGGGGCCCTCCAGACGGCGTGGGACCGGCTCCTGGCGAAGCGGCCCGTCCTGCTCCTCCTGCTCGGCAGCGACCTGCACATGATGGAGCGCCTCACCTCCTACGACCGGCCCTTCTACGGCCGTGCCGACAACCTGGTGCTGGGGCCGCTGAACCCCGCCGAGGTCGGCGAGGCCCTCGGCCTGGACCCGGCCGACGCGGTCGACGCGCACCTGGTCTCGGGCGGACTGCCAGGCATCCTGCGGGCCTGGCCGCACGCCACCCCCGCTCTCCCCTTCCTGGAACAGGAGTGCGCGGACCCGGCCTCCCCGGTCTTCTCCGTCCCCGAGTCCTCCCTGCTGGCGGAGTTCCCGGCCCCGGACCAGGCCCGCCGGGTCCTGGAGGCCGTCGGGGGAGGCGACCGCACGCACGCCAACATCGCCGCGACGGCCGGCAGCCGCGAGGGCGCGCTGGCCTCCGGCTCCCTGTCGCCCCTGCTGCGACGCCTGGTCGAGGAGAAGCACGTCCTGGCCGTGGACGAGCCGGTGTCCACCCGGCCGGGCAAACCGGCCCTCTACCGGATCGCCGACAGCAACCTCCGCCTCTACCTGGCAGTCCTGCGCAGCGCGCAGGAACAGGTCCGCCGGGGCCGGCCGGAGGCGGCCTTCCGGGTGGTGGAGCGTCGGTGGGCCGCCTGGCGGGGGCGGGCCGTCGAGCCGCTGGTCCGGCAGTCCCTCGAACTGGCCGCCGTGGACGGGGCGCTGCCCTGGGAGGGCGTCGAGGCGGTCGGGGGCTGGTGGAACCGGCAGTTCGACCCGGAGGTCGACCTGGTCGGCGCCGACCGGTCCCCGGTCGCGGGACGGATCTCCTTCGTCGGCTCCACCAAGTGGCTGCTCAGCCCCTTCGACCGCCACGACCTGGCGGCCCTGACCCGCGCGGCGCCGCAGGTGCCCGGCTTCGACCCGGACCGCACCGGCCTGGTGGTGGCCTCGCTGTCCGGTGCCGCCCCGGACGCCGGTGAGGGAAGGGTCGACCTGCTGTGGGGCCCCGACCAGGTGGTCGGTGCCTGGCGGTGAGCCCCGGAACGGGAGGGGCCGGGGGGCCGGGGGGCCCCCCCCGCCGGGGGGGCCGGCCCGGGGGGTTGTGGGGCGCGGGTGGGGGCGGTGGGGGGGGCGGCCCCGGGCCCCCCCCGCCGCGCCGGGGCCCCGGCCCGTGTCGTACTTCCTGCCGGCTACCGGGCGTCAGCGGCCCTGCAGGGCCTTGACGTTGTCGCCGAAGGTCCAGCCCTTCGAGCCGTCCCAGTTGATCGACCAGGTCATCAGGCCCTTCAGCTGGCCGTTGAAGGAGCCGTAGGCCTGGGAGACCAGGCTGGGGGTCATGTAGCCGCCGCCCGCGCCCGACTGGGCCGGGAGGCCGGGGACCTGCTTGTCGTAGGGGACCTTGATCGTGGTGCCCTGGATGGTCAGGCCGTTGTTGAGGCAGGTGGTCTGGGCGGTGAAGCCCTGGACGGTGCCGGCCGAGTAGGAGTCGCCGGAGCAGCCGTACATGGAGCCGTTGTAGTACTGCATGTTCAGCCACCACAGCCGGCCGTTGTCCACGTACTTCTTGATGATCGGCAGGTACGAGCCCCAGATGGAGCCGTAGGTGACGCTGCCGCCGGTGACGTACGCGGTCTCCGGGGCCATGGTCAGGCCGAAGCCGGCCGGCATCTGGCCCAGGACGCCGTCGATGATGCGGATCAGGTTGGACTGCGAGGCGGACAGGGTGCCGATGCTGCCGCTGCCGGACAGGCCGGTCTCGATGTCGATGTCGATGCCGTCGAAGTTGTACTTCTTCAGGATCGGCACGATGGTGGCGACGAACTTGTCGGCCACCGCGCTGGAGCTGAGGTCGATGCCCGCGGCGGCGCCGCCGATCGACATCAGGACGGTCGCGCCGTTGGCCTTGGCCTGGCACATCTCGGCGGGGGTGGGCACCTTGACGCCGGTGTCCATGCCGTCCTGCCAGAGCACGGTGCCGTCGGAGAGGATCACCGGGAACGCGGTGGTGAGCACGTTGTAGCCGTGCTGGCCGATCCGGCTGTCGGTGATCGGGGTCCAACCGAGGCCCGGGTGCACGCCGTTGGAGGCGCCGTCCCAGTTCTCCCAGTAGCCCTGCAGGACCTTGCCGGTCGGCCGGGGCTTGGTGGCGCAGGTGACGTCGCCCGAGGTGGCGCTGCTGGACGGGCTCGGCGAGGTGCTGGTGGAGTTCGACGGGGAGGGGCTCGGCGAGCTGCCGGTGGACTGCGAGGGGGACGGGGACGGGCTCGGCGAGCTGCCGGTGGACTGCGACGGCGAGGGGCTGCCGCTGCCGCCGGGGCCGCTGAGCACCAGGTCGTCCGCGTAGAACGCGGGCTGGCCGTACCAGCCGTGCACGAAGACGGTCACCGAGGTGGTGGACGCGCCGGTGGAGAAGGTGGTGCTGAGCTGGCCGTACGAGGCGTTGCCCGGGGCCCAGGTGGAGGCGTTCACGCCGGTGCCGGTGGCGCCGAGGTAGACGTAGCTGCCCTGGACGAAGCCGCTCAGGGTGTACTGCGAGTTGGGCTGCACGCTGATGGTCTGCGAGCACTGCGCGCTGTCCTGGCCGCCGGGGGTGGCCTTGAGCGCGGAGGTGCCGCCGTGCACCGGGGTGCTGACGACCGTCGCGCCGGAGCCGCTGGTGCAGGTCCAGTTGGCGAGGCCGCTCTCGAAGCCGGGGTTGGCGATCAGGTTGGCGACGTCGGCGGAGGCGGTGACCGAGCCCGCCACGGCGAGGCCGGTGCCGATCACGGCGGCGGCGCTGACCCCGGCCAGCGTGCGCCGGGCGGCGCTCGGGCCGGAGCGGGCGTGGCTGACCCGGGACGCCTGGGCGGCGCGCTCCACGGGCGTGGACGACCTTCGACGGAACATCGTGCTCCCTTCCCGCCGAAACACCTGGTCATGGGCATGACCAGCGCTGTGGGGGCGCGGTGCCCGGCTGCGGGTGAGGTGGGACATGTGGGGGGTTGTGCCCAGCCGGATCGTAGGAGCGGGGGCAGGGGCCGTCAATAGGTCTGGACCAATAGCGAGGGTCTGGACCATTTCGGAAAGGGTGGTGAATTGAGCAACCGAAGGTTGCACATCGCGGCGGACCGGTCTACCGTAATGAGCAACCAGAGGTTGCGAGAGAACGGAGGGGCCCGATGGAACTCGGCAGCATCGAGCGGGAGATCCACATCGACGCCGCGCCCGAAGTGGTCTACCAGGCGATCAGCACGCCCGAACACCTGCGGGAGTGGTGGCCGGACGAGGCGGAGTTCGAGCCGGTGCCCGGCGGCACCGGAGCCGTCGTCTTCGGCGACCGGTCCGCACCGGACGCGAAGGTCGTCCCGCTCACGGTGGTCGAGGCCGACCCGCCCCGGCGGTTCTCGTTCCGGTGGACCCACGACCGGGACGAGGCCCCGACCTCGGCCAACTCGCTCCTGGTGGTCTTCGAACTGGCCCCGTCGGGCACCGGCACGCTGCTGCGCTTCACCGAGACGGGGTTCCGGGAGCGGGGATGGGAGGCGGCCGTCCTGGAGGAGCGGTACCAGGACCACGCCAACGGCTGGAACTTCTTCCTGCCCCGCCTCGGCGCGTACGTCGCGCGGCTGGTGTCGACCCCGTGAGCGCCACCGTCGACGACGACCTCTGGTCCGCGGTGGGGGACCCCACGCGACGGCGGATGCTCGACCTGCTGCTGGCCGACGGCGGCGGGACGGCGACCACGCTGAGCGGGCAACTGCCGGTCACCCGGCAGGCGGTCGCCAAGCACCTCGGCGTGCTCGACCGGGTGGGCCTGGTCCACGGCACGCCCTCCGGCCGCGAACGCCGCTACGAGGTCGACGAGGCCCAACTCGCCCGCGCGGTAGCCCAGTTGTCCTCGGTCGGGGCCGCCTGGGACGCCAGGCTGCGGCGCATCAAGCGCATCGCCGAGACGATCCAGCGCCACCAGGGCTGACCCCGCGCCCCACCCGCCCTGCCCGCCCCGCACCCGCACGACCGCACGACCGCACGGAACGGCGCCACCACCGTGGCGGCGCCGACGGACCGCGCCCGCCCGCGGGCGCCCGCACCGGGAAGAGGTGCCCGAGATGGTGGACATCCTGCACAGGATCGGCGTCACGGCGTCCCCCGAGGACGTCTACACGGCCCTGACGACCGTCCAGGGCCTGGCCGGCTGGTGGACGGAGGACACGGACGGCGACCCCGCCACCGGTGGCGTCGTCCGCTTCCGCTTCCCGCCCGGCGGGTTCGACATGAAGGTGCTGGACACCGAGCCCGCGCGGCGCGTGCGCTGGGAGGTCGTCGACGGCCCCGAGGAGTGGATCGGCACCCGGATCGTCTTCGAGCTCCGGCAGGAGGACGGCTGGACGATCGTCCTGTTCCGGCACGAAGGCTGGCGGGAGCCGGTGGAGTTCATGCACCACTGCAGCACCAAGTGGGCGATCTACCTGATGAGCCTCAAGAAGCTGGTCGAGACCGGCCGGGGCGAGCCCTCGCCCCACGACGTCCGGATCAGCGACTGGCACTAGGGAGCGTATTTGGTCGTGATCAAGGGGTGGTCCTGGTGAGGTCCTTGATCCAGATCATCGCGCCGCGAAGCTGGAGGCCGGCGAGGTAGCT
>NZ_JBIAVO010000047.1:0-57869 GCF_042894345.1 Kitasatospora sp. NPDC001540 | reverse complement strand
GCTTCCTCGAACTCGGCCCCGACGCCGTCCTGACCGCCATGGCCGCCCAGAGCACCGAGGACCACCTGCTGGTGGCGGCCCTGCGCCGCGACCGCTCCGAGGCGCACACCGCCGTCACCGCCCTCGCCACCCTGCACACCCACGGCACCCCCGTCGACTGGCACGCCTTCTACCCGCACCCCAGCCCCCTCGCCGACCTCCCCACCTACCCCTTCCAACGGCAGAGTTACTGGCTGCGTTCCGAGTCCGGGCGCGATGTGACCGGCACGGGGCTGGAGGCGGTCGCGCACCCCTTCCTGGGGGCGGGGACCGCGCTGGCGGACGGGCAGGGCTGGGTGTTCACGGGGCGGGTGTCGTTGGACGCGTTCCCGTGGCTGGTCGACCACGTGGTGTCGGGTCAGGTGCTGCTGCCGGGTACCGCGTTCGCCGATCTGGCGTTGACGGCGGGTGCGCGGGTGGGCTGCGGCCAGGTGGAGGAGTTGGTGCTGGAGGCCCCGCTGGTGTTCGGCGCGGACGTTCCGGGCCGGGTCTCCTCGGCGCGGGCCGTGCAGGTGCGGGTGGGCGCGGCCGAGGAGGACGGCGGCCGGGAGGTCGCGGTGTACTCGCGGGCGGCCGACGCGCCGTCCTCGGACGAGTGGCTGCGGCACGCGAGCGGTCGGCTCGCGGCGGCCGGGGTCGACGGGTTCACGGACCTGGCGGTGTGGCCGCCGCAGGGCGCGCAGGAGCTGGACGTCTCCGAGGTGTACCCGGTGCTGGCCGCGTCGGGGCTCCGCTACGGCCCGGTGTTCCGGGGGCTGCGGGCGGCGTGGCGGCGCGGCGAGGAGCTGTTCGCGGAGGTGTCGCTGCCGGAGGGCGCGCGGGCGGAGGGGTTCGCCGTGCATCCGGCGCTGCTCGACTCGGCGCTGCACGCGGGTGCGCTGCGCGACGCCGAGGCGGCGGACGGGCCGCCGATGGTGCCGTTCTCGTGGGGCGGGATGGCCCTGCACGCCGGGGGCGCGGGTGCGCTGCGGGTGCGGGTGCGTCCGGCCGGGGGCGGTGCGGTGAGCGTGCACTGCGCGGACGGCACCGGGTCGCCGGTGTTCTCGGCGCAGTCGCTGTCGGTGCGCCCGGCACCGCAGCCGGTGCGGGAGTCCGCGGACGATTCGCTGCTGGTCCTGAACTGGGTCCCGGCCGGGGCGGCGCCGACCGGGCGCGCGGGCCGCGGCTGGGCGGTGGTCGGCGCGGACGCCGTGGGCCTGGCGGCGGCGCTGGAGCGGTCGGGCGCGGGCGCGGTGCACGCCGATCTGCCGTCCCTGCGGGCCGCGTTGGCGGCCGGGGCGCCGTCGCCGGAGCTGGTCGTGGTGCCGTGCCTGCCCGCCGCGGGCGACGGGTCGGGCATCGCGGGGGTGCACGCGGCGGTGCACCGGATGCTGGCCCTGGTGCAGGGCTGGCTGGACGAGGAGCTGCTGGACGGTTCGCGGCTGGTCGTGGTGACCAGGGGGGCGATGGCGACCGGGCCGGACGACCCGGCGGTCACCGACCTGGCGGCCGCGGCCGTCTGGGGCCTGGTCCGCACGGCCGAGGTGGAGAACCCGGGCCGGGCGATGCTCGTCGACCTGGCCGGTGGCGAGGACGCGCAGGCGCTGGCCGCCGCGTTCGCGCTGGACGAGCACCAGGTCGCGCTGCGCGGCGACCGGGTGCTGGTGCCCCGGCTGGCCCGGGCCGCGGACGACCCGACGGCGTGGCCGGCCCCGGCGGCCGGGCCGGAGCTGTCCTCCGGAACGGTGCTGCTGACCGGCGGCACCGGCGTGCTGGGCGGCCTGATCGCCCGTCACCTGGTCACCGGGCACGGCGTCGACAGCCTGCTGCTGGTCAGCCGGCGCGGCGCCGACGGGCCGGGTGCGGCCGAACTGGCCGAGGAGCTGGCCGAATTGGGGGCCCGGGTCGTCTTCGCGGCGGCCGACGCCGCCGATCCGGCCGCGCTGGCGGGGCTGCTGGCCGCGGTGCCCGCGGACCGGCCGCTGACCGGCGTGGTGCACTGCGCGGGCGTCCTGGACGACGGCGTGCTGGGGTCGCTGACCCCGGAGCGGATGGACACCGTGCTGCGTCCGAAGGCCGACGTGGCCTGGCACCTGCACGAGTTGACGAAGGACCTGGACCTGGCGGCGTTCGTGCTGTTCTCCTCGGCGGCCGGCACCTGGGGCGCGCCGGGGCAGGCCAACTACGCCTCGTCGAACTCCTTCCTGGACGCGCTGGCCACGCACCGGCGGGCCGCCGGCCTGGCCGGGCAGTCGCTGGCCTGGGGCATGTGGGCCGAGCGCGGGATGTCCGGCGAGCTGCCGCAGACCGACCTGATCCGGATGGCCCGGGCCGGGGTGCTGGGCCTGTCGACCGAGGACGGCCTCGCCCTGTTCGACACGGCACTGGAGCTGGGCACGCCGGTCCTGGTGCCGATCAGCCTGGACCGGGGGGCGCTGCGGGCGCAGGGCGAGGAGCTGCCCGCGATCCTGAACGACCTGGCCGGTCCGCCGTCCGGGGGCGGGGCGGCCCGTCCGGCGGCGGCCGCGTCCCACGACGGTCCGGCGGTGCTCGCGGCCCGGCTGGCGGGCCTGGACGCGGGCGGTGCGCAGCGCGTGTTCGAGGACCTGGTGCGCGGCCTGGCCGCGACCGTGCTCGGGCACCAGGGGGCGGCCGCGATCGGTCCGCGCCAGCCGTTCCAGGACATGGGCTTCGACTCGCTGACCACGGTGGAGCTGCGCAACCGGCTGGCCTCGGCCAGCGGCCTGCGGCTCCCGGCGACGGTGGTCTTCGACTACCCGAACCCGGTGGAGCTGGCCGCCCACCTGCGCGAGCGCTTCGGGCCCGCCCCGGACGCGGCCGGTCCGTCCGCCGCCGATCCGGACGAACTCGCGGCGCTGCGCCGGGCGTTCGGCTCCATCCCGGTGGAGCGGCTGCGCGCGGCCGGGGTGTACGAGGCGCTGCTCGGCCTGGTCGGGCCGGACGGCGCCCCGGCGCCCGCCGCCTCCCCCGCTGCTGCTGCCGCCGTCGCCGTCGCGTCCCCGGACGACGACGAGGACGAGGACGACCTCGACGACCTGGACACCCAGAGCCTGATCGACCTCGCGCTCAGCGACGGCACCTCCCGCTGACCGCCCCCCGATCGTCCCCCTTGAAGATTGCGAGGCCCGCACGTGACCGGCTCCACCGAACGTCTGGAAGAGGCGCTGCGGGCGTCCCTCAAGGAGGCCAAGCGGCTGCGGCGGCAGAACCAGCAGTTGGCCGCCGCCGCGGCCGAGCCGCTCGCGGTGGTCGGCGTCGGCTGCCGCTACCCGGGCGGGGTCGACGGCGCCGAGGCGCTGTGGGAGCTGGTGGACGGCGGCGTCGACGCGGTCGGCGAGTTCCCGGCCGACCGCGGCTGGGACGTCGAGGCGATCTACCACCCCGAGCCCGGGCAGCCGGGCCGGACGTACGCGAAGTCCGGCGGGTTCGTGGCGGACGCGGCGAGCTTCGACGCCGGGTTCTTCGGCATCTCCCCCCGGGAGGCGCTGGCGATGGACCCGCAGCAGCGGCTGTTCCTGCAGTGCTCCTGGGAGGCGCTGGAGGACGCGGGCATCGACCCGGTCGGCCTGCGCGGCAGCGCCACCGGCGTGTTCGCGGGGTGCAGCTTCTCCGACTACGGGGTGCGCGGCGCCGACGCGGGCGACGCGGGCGGCCACCTGCTGACCAGCACCGAGCTGAGCGTGGTCTCCGGCCGGGTCTCCTACGCGCTGGGCCTGGAGGGCCCGTCGCTGACGGTGGACACCGCCTGCTCGTCCTCGCTGGTGGGCCTGCACCTGGCCGGGCAGGCGCTGCGCCGCGGCGAGTGCGCCCTGGCCCTGGTCGGCGGGGTGACGGTGATGGCGACGCCGGAGGCGTTCGTCGAGTTCTCCCGGCAGCGCGGCCTGGCCGCGGACGGGCGCTGCAAGTCGTACGCGGCGTCGGCCGACGGGGTGGGCTGGGCCGAGGGCGCCGGGGTGCTGGTGGTGGAGCGGCTGTCGGACGCGGTCCGCAACGGGCGCCGGATCCTGGGCCTGGTGCGCGGCACGGCAGTGAACTCCGACGGCGCCTCCAGCGGCTTCACCGCGCCCAACGGGCCGTCCCAGCAGCGGGTGATCCGGGCGGCGCTGGCCGACGCCGGACTGTCCGCGGCGGACGTCGACGCGGTGGACGGCCACGGCACCGGCACCCGGCTCGGCGACCCGATCGAGGCGCAGGCCCTGCTGGCCACGTACGGGCAGGAGCGGCCGGAGGACGGGCGGCCGCTGTGGCTCGGGTCGGTGAAGTCGAACATGGGGCACGCCCAGGCCGCGGCGGGGGTCGCGGGCGTGGTCAAGATGCTGCTGGCGATGCGGCACGGGGTGCTGCCGCGCAGCCTGCACAGCGACGCGCCGTCCCCGCAGGTGGACTGGGCGGCGGGCCGGGTCGAGCTGCTGCGGGAGCCGGTGCCGTGGCCCGCCGGGGAGCGGGTGCGCCGGGCGGGGGTGTCCTCGTTCGGGATCAGCGGGACCAACGCGCACGTGGTGCTGGAGGAGTTCCGGGCCGAGCAGCCCGCGCGGGAGGTCACGCCCCCGGCCGGGCCGCTGCTGTGGCCGGTGTCGGCGCACAGCGCCGAGGCGCTGCCGGTGCAGGCCGCCCGGCTGCGCGCGGCGCTGCTGCGGCCCGGCGCGGCGGCCGAGCCGCTGGACGTCGGGTTCTCGCTGGCCACCGGCCGGGCCGCGCTGGAGCACCGCGCGGTGGTGCTGGGCGCGGACCGCGGCGCACTGCTGGACGGCCTGGCGGCGCTCGCCGAGGGACGCCCGTCCCCGGCGGTGCCGGTCGGCGTGGTGCGGCCCGGCGCGGCGACGGCGTTCCTGTTCACCGGGCAGGGCGCGCAGCGGGCCGGGATGGGCGCGGGGGCGGCGGCCTTCCCGGCGTTCGCGGCCGCCTTCGACGAGGTGTGCGCCGCCCTGGACCGGCACCTGGAGCGGCCGCTGCGCGAGGTGCTCGCGGCGGGCGGCGCGGAGCTGGACGCGACGGGCCTGGCCCAGCCCGCGCTGTTCGCCGTCGAGGTGGCGCTGTTCCGCCTCGCCGAGTCCTGGGGCCTGCGCCCGGACTTCGTCGCCGGGCACTCGATCGGCGAGCTGGCCGCGGCGCACGCGGCCGGCATCTGGTCGCTGGAGGACGCCTGCGCCCTGGTCGCGGCCCGCGGCCGCCTGATGCAGGCGCTGCCGTCCGGCGGCGCGATGGTCGCGATCGCCGCCGCGGAGGCGGACGTCCGCGCCGTGCTCGTCCCCGGCGCGGACATCGCCGCCGTCAACGGGCCGCGCGCCGTGGTCGTTTCGGGCGAGGCCGAGGCCGTCGCCAAGGTCGCGGCAGGCTTCGAACGCACCAAGGCGCTGACCGTCTCGCACGCCTTCCACTCGGCGCTGATGGAGCCGGTGCTCGCCGAGTTCCGGCAGGTCGCCCGCGGCCTGGAGTACCGGCCCGCCCGGATCCCGGTGGTGTCGACCCTGACCGGCGCCCTGGTCGGGCCCGGCGAGCTCCAGGACCCGGAGTACTGGGTGCGGCACGCCCGCGAGGCGGTGCGCTTCGCCGACGCCGTCGCCGCGCTGCGCGAACAGGGCGCGACCCGCTTCGTGGAGCTGGGCCCGGACGCCGTGCTGACCGCCCTGGTCGGCCAGTGCCTGGACGCCGACCCGGCGGCCGCCGAGGTGCTGGCCGTGCCGCTGCTGCGCCGGGGCCGCCCCGAGGAGGCCACCATCGCCGCGGCCCTCGCCGCCCTGCACGCCCACGGCGCGCCGCTCGACTGGGCCGCCTACTACGCGGGCAGCGGCGCCCGCCGGGCCGAACTGCCCACGTACGGGTTCGAGCGGCGCGCGTACTGGCTGGAACGGCCCGCGAAGGACGCCCGGGCGGCGGCCGGGGCGGGGCAGGGCGCGGCCGCCCACCCGCTGCTGGGGGCGGTGGTGGAGCTGCCCGGCACCGGCGGGGTCGTGCTGACCGGCCGGATCTCCCCGTCCTCCCCGCCCTGGCTGGCCGACCACGCCGTGCACGGCGCCGTCCTGCTGCCCGGCACCGGGTTCGTCGAGCTGGCCGTCCGGGCGGGCGACGAGGTCGGCTGCCCGCTGCTGGAGGAGCTCACCCTCGAGGCCCCGCTGCCGCTGGACGCCCCCGGCGGCACCGACCTGCGGGTGACCGTCGGCGGCCCGGACGGGTCCGGGCGCCGCGCCGTCACCGTGCACTCCCGCCCGGCGGCGGACGCGGACGCGCCCTGGACCGGGCACGCGACCGGCACCCTCGCCGCCGCCCCGGCCGACCCGGCGACCGCTCCCCCGCTGCCCGCCTGGCCCCCCGCCGGGGCCACCGCCCTCGACCTCTCCGACGCCTACCCAGCCCTCGCCGCCCGGGGCTACGGCTACGGCCCGGCCTTCCGCGCCCTCACCGCCGCCTGGAGCGACGGCGACGACCTGTACGCCGAGGTCGCCCTGCCCGACCCGGCCCGGGCGGAGGCCGACGCCTACGGCCTGCACCCCGCCCTGCTGGACGCCGTCCTGCACGCCGTGGCCCACACCGGGCCGCAGACCGACGGCGGCATGGTCCCGTTCTCCTGGACGGGCGTGCGCCTGCACGCGGCGGGCGCCGCCGCGCTGCGGGTGCGGGTCTCCTTCCGCGGCCCCGACGCGGCGTCCCTCACCGCCACCGACCCGGACGGCCGGGCCGTGCTGAGCGTCGCCGAACTCGCCTTCCGCGCCCTGCCCGCCCCCGCCGACCGGGCCACCGGCGCCGACCGGCTGTTCCGCCTCGACTGGGTGCCGCTGGCCGCCCCGGCAGGCGGCGCGCCCGCCGCCTGCACCGTGCTGGGCCCCGACCGGCTCGGGCTCGGCCCGGCGCTGACGGCGGCCGGGCACACCGTGTCGACCGGGCCCGGGGCCCGGGGGCCGCTGACCCTCGTGCCGTGCTGGGCGCCGCCGCAGGAGCAGGGCCCGGCCGCCGCCCGGGCCGCCGCGCAGCGGGTGCTCGCCCTCGTCCAGGAGTGGGCCGCCGAACCGGGCCCGGCCGGGCACCGGGTCGCCGTGGTGACCCGGGGCGCGGTCGCCGCCGCCCCCGGGGAGGGCGTCACGGACCTGGTGCACGCCCCGCTGTGGGGCCTGCTGCGCACCGTCCAGCAGGAGTACCCGGGCCGCTTCGTGCTGCTGGACCTGGAGGGCGGCCCCGCGGACGCCCCGCCCGCCCTGCCGCCCGGCCTGCTCGACGCGCTGCGCGGCGACGAGCCCGGCCTCGCGGTGCGCGGCGGCGCACTGCTGGTGCCGCGGCTGGTGCGGGCCCGGCCCGAACCGGCGCCGCGGCCCGGCCTGGACCCGTCCGGCACCGTCCTGGTCACCGGCGGCACCGGTGCGCTCGGGGCCGCACTGGCCCGGCACCTGGTCACCGGCCACGGCGTCCGGCACCTGCTGCTGACCGGCCGCCGCGGCCCGGACGCCCCCGGCGCGGCCGAACTGACCGCCGAACTGGCCGGGTTGGGCGCCGAGGCGACGGTCGCCGCCTGCGATGCGGCCGACCGGGAGGCGCTGCGGCGGCTGCTCGACGCCGTTCCCGCCGACCGGCCACTGACCGGCGTGGTGCACGCCGCGGGCGTGGTCGACGACGGCGTGATCGGCTCGCTCACCCCGGAGCGGCTGGCGGCCGTGCTGCGCCCGAAGGTCGACGCGGCCTGGCACCTGCACGAGCTGACCCGCGACCGCGACCTGGCCGCGTTCGTGCTGTTCTCCTCCGTCAGCGGCACCCTCGGCGCCGCCGGGCAGGGCAGTTACGCCGCGGCCAACGCCTTCCTGGACGCGCTGGCCGCCCACCGGGCCGCCGACGGCCTGGCCGCGCACAGCCTGGCCTGGGGGCTGTGGGCGGACGCGGCGGCGGGCGGCGGCATGGGCGCCGCGCTGCGCGAGGCCGACCGGGCCCGGCTGGCCCGGGGCGGCGTGCTGGAGCTGGCCGTCGACGAGGGCCTGGGCCTGTTCGACGCGGCGGTCCGCGGCGCCGAACCGGTCCTGGTGCCGGCCCGGCTCGACCTCCCGGCGTTCGCCGCCGAGGCGGCCCGCACCGGCGAGGTGCCGCCGCCGCTGCGCGCCCTGGTCCGCGGGCCGGTGCGCCCGCGGGCGGCGGCCGGGGCCGCGGCGGGTGGCGACGGCGCGGACGGGTCGGCCCCGGCGAGCGGCGGGTGGGCGCGGATCGGCGCCCTGGTCGGGGCCGAACGGCAGGACGCCCTGGTCGAGTTGGTGCGGGGCCTCACCGCGGCGGTGCTCGGGCACGACCGCCCCGGGGCCGTCGACCCGGAGAAGGGCTTCCTGGAGCTCGGCCTCGACTCGCTGACCGCGATCGAGCTGCGCAACCGGCTGGAGGCCGTCACCGGCAACCGGCTGCCCGCCACCGTGGTCTTCGACTACCCGGCGGTCTCCGCCCTGGCGGCCCGGCTCGGCGAGGACCTGCCCCGGGCGGGCTCCGCGCTGGCCGACCACCTGGCGGCCGTCCGGGCCCTGCTGGAGTCCGGGGCCCTCACCGGCCCGGAGCGCGCCGAGGCCACCGCCGCGCTGCGCGCCCTGGCCGCCGCGGCGGCCGGCACCGACGCGGGCGCGGGCGCCCCGTTCGACCCGGCGCCCGCCGAGGACCTGGACGCGGTCACCGCCGAGGAGTTGTTCGGCATCCTCGACGAGGAGCTGGAGGCCTCCTGACCGACCGCCGCGCCACGCGGTGCGCCCCCGGCCGGACCTTGGGTCCCGGCGGCCGGGGGCGCACGGACAGGGGAGGGTGCGGGGGTCAGACGGTGAGCGAGGCCGGCAGGTCGCTGCGGCCCCGGATGCCGAGCTTCTTGTAGATCCGGGTGAGGTGCTGCTCGACGGTGCTGACGGTGATGAACAGGGCGTTGCTGATCTGCCGGTTGGTCCAGCCGAGCACGGCCAGCCGGGCCACCCGCAGCTCGGCCTCGCTCAGCGCCGCCGAGTCGGTCTGCTCGCCCTCCGGCTCGGCCGTGACGTCGGAGATCAGCGCCGAGGCCTGCAGCCTGCGGCGGGTGTCGTCGAGGTCGACGTCGGGCGCCGCGGCGGGCTGCGGCTGCTGCGGGGCGGACAGGCCGAGCAGTTTCAGCGCCCGCGCCAGTTCGAGCCGGTCCCCGCCCGCGGTGAGGCACTCCACGGCCTGGCTGGCGGGCTCCTGGTGCCCGTCCCCCGCCCCGGCCCGGGCCAGCACGAGCAGCGCGGCGCCGCGCGAGCAGGCGTCCGACTCGGCGGAGAGTTCGAGCTGCTGCCGGGCCAGCCGCAGGGCCAGCGCGGTGTCGCCCATCTTCAGGTAGGCCTCGGCCAGGTCGCTGCGCCAGGGCACCAGCACCGGCAGGTCGAGGTCCCGGCGGATCATCATCCGGCGGCAGTCGTGGATGTCGGTGATCGCGGCCAACGGCCGTTCCGCGGCCAGGTGGTAGCGGGCCCGGGCCCGCAGGTAGCGCAGGCCGCAGACGGTGTTGAAGACGGAGTCCGGGACGGGGTGGCGCAGCGTCTCCTCGACCTTGTCGAAGTCCCCGGTCGCGGTGTGCGCGGTGAGCAGGGTGGTCAGCGGGTAGCCGACCGGCACCCCCCAGCTCTGCATCCGCAGCGAGGACTCGGCCAGCGCGACCGCGGTGGGGACGTCCCCGCGCCGCAGGCTGATCCCGGACCAGACGCCGTCGATCATCGCCTGCCAGGTGACCGCGCCGTGGGCGACCGCCCGGCTGCTCAGCACCGCGCACCACTGCTCGGCGAGTTCGGCCTTGCCGCCGTGGTCGAGGGCGGTGATCGCGGTGAGCAGCGCCTCGAAGGTGAGGTCGGAGAGCCGGCAGTTGCGCAGGATCTGCTTGGCGCTGGCGTTGGCCGGGCCACCGTACGACCAGATCCCGGACAGGGTGCGGGCGGTGCCGATCCACGGGTCGAGGTCGGCGGGGTCGGCGCGGTCGGCGTCGTCGCCGCGCTGCCCGCGGGGCGGCCCGAAGTACCACTGGTGGGCGAGCATCAGCACGGCCTCGGTCTGCGGGTCGAGCGCCTCGGGGCCGCTGCGCAGCGCCTCCAGGGCCTCCTTGAACCCGGCCTCGTCGCCGTTCCACAGCGCCATCCGGGCCAGCATCGCCTGCTCGATCCGGCCCGCGTCGGAGGGGACGGCCGACGCGGAGCCCGAACCGGTGCCGGTGGCGCCGTAGGAGGCGGACGGGGCGGCGGCGGACGGGGCGGTGCTGCCGCGGGCGCCCGCGGCGGCCGCCCGGGCGGCCCGCTCCGCGCGCTCCTCCGCGGCGGCCCGGCGCAGCGCCGCCAGGTAGGACTGGGTGATCAGCGGGTTGATCCGGAAGGTGCCGCTGGCGAGCCGGCTGAGCACCTCGCGGCGCTGCTCGTGCCCGGCGGCCAGGTCGAGGGCGAGTTTCAGGCAGCGGTGGGAGAAGTCGAGCTCGTCGCCGAGCACCGCGTGGTCGGCCGCCGCGCACAGCACCGGGAACGCCCAGTCGCCGGGCGCGTCGGCCGAGGCGACCAGGTGCCGGGCGATCTCGCCGACCGGTGCCGCCCGCCGGTACTTCAGCTCGGCGACCCGCACGTGCAGGTCGGAGAGCACCTCCGGGGCGAGGCAGCCGAGGGCGGCGGCCGCGGCCGCGGGGTGGCGGAAGGCGCCGTCGGCGAGCAGTCCGGCGCCGGTCAGGGTGTCGAGGACCTCGGCCGCGGAGTCGGCCTCCAGCCCGGCGAGTTCGGCGACGGCGTCCGGGGAGCCGTACCGGTCGAGCACCGCCAGGATTCCGGCGACCATCGGCAGCAGCGGGTCGCGCCGGTCGAGGAGGAGGGAGACGGCGTGCGCGTAGCTCGCGCCCGGCAGGGCGTCGGGGTCGTCCCCGTCGAGGTCGGTGCAGTCGTCGACGAGTGCCTCGACCAACAGCGGGTTGCCGCCGCTGAGTTCGCGGATCCGGGCGGGCAGGTCGACGCGGCGGCGGCCGGAGCCGGTCCCGACGGCGTACACCACGGCCTCGGTCGAACCGCCGTCCGGGCCGCCGTCCGGGCCGCTGTCACGGCTGCTCCCGGGACGGGTGCCCTGGGCGGGAACGAGATCACCGGGGCCGCGGTCGCCGAGGCCGCGGTCACCGGGGCCGTACGGGGCGCCGGAGCCGTACGGAGCGGCGGTCTGCACGGGCTTGAGCACGGGGGCCGCCGGGGCCGGGGCGCCGCCGAGGGCGGTGTGCACCCAGGCGCGGATGGAGGACTCGGCCAGCGGGGCGAGCCGGATGTGGTGCTGCGGGTGGAGGCCGGTGCCGACCCACTGGGTGCGGGAGCCGCCGGTCGGCCGGTCGGGACCGGTGAGGACCATCAGCAGCCTGGTCGACTTGATCCGCCGTTGGAGCTGCACCAGGATCTGCAGCGAGAGCCGGTCGGCGAAGTTCAGGTCGTCGACCAGGACGACCGTGTGCCGCTCCTCCGCCAGCTCCAGCAGGACCTGGCGCACGCCGCGGACCACCGAGGCGTGGTCGATCGCGCTGTGCAGTCCCTGCCAGTCCTCCAGCCGTCGGCCGGCCGGGCCGTGGAGCGCGGCCACCTGCTGCGCCGCCTCCGCCGACAGCCTGGAGGAGGCGAGTAACTGCTCGATCACGCCGAAGGTGTACTGCTCGTCGGCGGCCCCCGTGGCGTACAGCGTCAGAGCGCCCGACTGGGCGGCCGCGTGGCCGAATTCGTGCAATAACTGGGTCTTGCCGCTGGCGATGCCGCCGCTGACCAGAACGACCTGCCCGGGCCCGGCGGCGGTGCCGGGCAACAGGTCCTTGAGGAATTCCAGGCCCTGCTCGGGTTCGAAGGACCAGGCGGCCCGTCCGTTCGCGGGGCCTGGAACAAGGCGCAGCCCGCGCTCTCGCAGGAGTCTGGAATACTCGCCCGTATTGATCGAAAGCATGATCCTACTCATTGGGTTCAGAGAGTGTCTGCCAATGGATGGGTGGGAAACCCGGTGCCGTCCGGCGCCCCCGCGCCGGTTCCCCAGGAGCGTTCCGCCGCTCGCTCCGACCCTCGGCCGGCCCTGCGGGCCCGGCGTCGACGCGGTCCCCTGTGGTCGGGGGTCCCGGCGCCGACGCGGCCCGGGTAATCGGTGGCCCGGTCCCGCCGGGCGCAGCACCGGGGCCGGGCCCGCCCCGGTCCGCGCGGGGCGCGGGAGGTGACCGGTCGTCAGCCGGTTCCCCCAAGCCCGGGCAAAGTCCCCGTGGGGTCCGACGGGGCCGCCCCGGACCGTCCGGTCGGCGCCGGGACCCCCGGCCACACCCGCCCGCCCGTCCACGCCGCCACTGCCGCCGTCGCCGCCGTCGCCGCACGACAGCCCCACGGCAGGCCGAGGACGGTGCCGCTCCGCCCCCGGTGCTGGATCGCCTCTTCCCGTCACGCTCTCCCCCGAGATACCTGCACTTGCATCTGCACCCGCATGTGCACTTGCACTTGCACTGCCGCACCGCATCGGCAGCTTATCCGTCCCGTACGGGCGAAGTGGTGCAGAACACCCGATCGACCGACGAAGCGGCCCTCGCAGTCCAGCACCCGACTGCATCGAAGCCGCGTCAACGACGTGTCGGCGACGTATCGAAGGTGTGTCGGAGCTGTGCCCGGGACCGCGCCCGGAGCCGCGCCCGGCGGGCCCGCGCAAGGGGGCGCCGGCCCGGTCGGGCCGACGGGAACGGGGAGTTCAGTCCGTCCCGCCGGCCGACCGGGCCGGCGACGGTAGTGGGGAGGGGGCCGCGCACCGGCCCGGGCGCGCCGCCCGCGGAACGTTCCACCGGGGGGCCGCGCCGGAGGCCGTCGCCGCCGCTGCGATGCACCGTTCAGGCACTGCAAGTCCCCCACTGCAGCTAGGAGTTCAGGATGAGTGGTACTCGGCGAGGCCGACGGTGCCGTTCCGTGTTCTCACTTCGGTGGGACGACTGCGGGCAGAACAGGTGCGAGGTACGGGGTTTTGCTACCGGCCGGTCGGGCCGCCGCGCGCCGAGGGCTGCGCTGGATCCCGGTTTCCCGGCCACCCGCTCCGGCAACGGAGCAGTGCCGCAGGCAGGCCCAACGTACCACTCAAGGTCATCTCTCTTCCATGCCCGTGTCGACAAATTGCGGGCCGGAAATGGACATTCGAAGGACCGCGGCCGACTTCGGGAAAAGGACGCACACGCACCCGGCGATCCCCCTCCCGGCCGCCCCCGCCCCACCCGGCGGAATTGATCAACGGGATTCCCGTCGCGGTTTCACCCCCGCCTCTCCGACTCCCTTACCGCCCCTCCCGGTTCCGCCCGCGGAAAGCCGCTCAGCCCGCCGCGCGGTCGGCGAGCAGGGCCCGCACCCTCGGGACGACCTCCTCGCCGACCCGGTACGCCTCCTCCAGGTGCGGGTAGCCGGAGAGGACGAACTCCTCGACGCCCAGCGCCCGGTACTCGGCGAGCCGGGCCGCGACCTCGTCGTGCGAACCGACCAGGGCGGTGCCCGCGCCCTCCCGGACCAGGCCGATGCCCGCCCACAGGTTCGGGGCCACCAGCAGCTCGCGGGCCGCGGCGGTGCCGCCGCCGTGCAGGGCCGTCATCCGGGCCTGGCCGGTGGAGTCCATGGCCGCGAACCGGGCCTGGCTGGCCCGGACGGCCGCCGGGTCGATGCCCGCCAGGATCCGGTCCGCCTCGGCCCAGGCCTGCCCGGCGGTGTCCCGGCTGATCACGTGCAGCCGCAGCCCGTAGCGCAGGGTGCGGCCCTGCCCGGCGGCGATCGCGCGCAGCCGCTCGATCCGCTCGCCGATCGCCGCGGGCGGTTCGCCCCACAGCAGTTGGACGTCGGCGCGGCGGGCGGCGACCTGTTCGGCGGCGGGCGAGGCGCCGCCGAAGTACAGCGGGACGGGGTGCTCGACCGCCGGGTCGACCAGCTGGGCGTCCGTCAGGTGCAGGTGCGCGCCGCGGTGGTCGACCCGCCTGCCCTCCAGCAGGTCGCGCAGCACGGCCATCACCTCGTCGGTGCGGGCGTAGCGCTCGTCGTGCGCCAAGTGGTCGCCGTAGGCCCGCTGTTCGGCCGGGTCGCCGCCGGTGACCACGTTCAGCCGCAGCCGTCCCCCGGCGAACCGCCGGAAGGCGTCGGCCTGCTGGGCGAGCAGGGTCGGGCTGGCGAACCCGGCCCGGAAGGCGACCAGGAAGCCGATCCGGCTGGTGTGCTGGGTCAGCGCGGAGGCGAGGATCCACGGGTCCGCGCAGCCGAGGCCGACCGGCGCGAGCAGCGCGCCGAACCCGGCCTGCTCGGCGGCCCGGGCCACCTGCGCCAGGTAGCCGACGTCGGCGGGCCTGCGGGTCGCGGCGCCGGTGCGGCCCTGCACGGCGGTGACGCCGCCCGGGTCGCGGCCGTCGCCGCCGGTGGGCAGGAACCAGTGGAACACGGGGGCGCGGTCGGACACGGGGGCTCCTCTTCTCCGGACGGGGAGGCCGGGGCGGGACGGGGAACGGGACGCCCGCCCGGGCGGTCGTACGGCCGGTGCGGGACGGGCCCGGCGGCGCGGACGTACCGGCGGCACCGCCTGCGGACGTACCGGCGGGCGGACGCGGGGCGCGGTGCCCGTACGGGCGGGGGGAGGGGGCGGCGGCGCTCAGCCGCGGCGACAGGCCGCGGAGCACACCCTGAGCAGGTCGATGTGACCCCGGGTGGTGAGCAGGACGCGCTGCGGCATGCGCCGGAAGCTACCACGTCCCGGCCGGTCGGGGCCGGGGGCGGTCCGCATCGTGGGCGCCGCGTCCACCGGCCGTCGGATTCGCCGACCCGGTCACCGTCACGCACATTTCGACGCAGGTCCGGTGACGTACGGTCAGATCCTCGGCGAACTGCGTCCGACCGAGACGGACATTTCGTTCAACCACTTGACCGCGACCGGTACATCGCTATCGTCTCCCTCAAGTATCCGGTCTAGACCTATGGCCGTCTCCCGACCTGTCGCACCGGTCGTACGGAGGAGTACCGCTCGTGTCCGCCCCACCGCGCCACGGCGGCCTCCGACGTGCCCGGACGGCCCGGGCGGACCTGAACCCCCACATCAGGAAGGCACCCCACATGCAGACCAAGAGGAAGGTGACCACCGTCGTCGGCGCGCTGGTCGCCCCGCTGCTCGGCCTGACCATGACCGCGGGCACCGCCAGTGCCCACGGCTGGGTCACCAACCCGGCGAGCCGCCAGGACCAGTGCGCCAACAACGTGGTCAGCTGCGGCCAGATCAAGTACGAGCCGCAGAGCGTCGAGGGCCCCAAGGGCCTGACCAGCTGCTCCGGCGGCCACGCCGAGTACGCCGAGCTCGACAACGACAACCTGGGCTGGAAGGTCACCAACGTGTCCTCCGTCCAGACCTTCACCTGGCACTTCACCGCCCGGCACTCCACCTCGAACTGGCAGTACTACATCGGCAGCAAGCTGATCGCCACGTTCCCGGGCAACAACGCCCAGCCGCCGGCCGACCTGAGCCAGACCGTGAACTTCGGCAGCTTCACCGGCCGCCAGAAGGTCCTCGCGGTGTGGAACGTCTCGGACACCGCGAACGCGTTCTACTCCTGCATCGACGTCAACATCGGCGGCACCGGCGGGACCACGGGCGGCACGACCGGCGGGACCACGGGTGGCACCACGGGCGGGACGACCGGCGGCACCACCGGCGGCACGACCGGCGGCACCACGGGCGGCACGACCGGCGGCACCACCGGCGGCACGACCGGCGGGACCACCGGCGGCACCGGCAGCTGCACCGCCGCCGCCTGGAACTCGACCGCCGCCTACAGCGGCGGCACCACCGTCTCCTACGGCGGCCACAACTGGCGCGCCAAGTGGTGGACCCAGGGCGAGCAGCCCGGCACCACCGGCCAGTGGGGCGTCTGGGACGACCTCGGCGCCTGCTGACGCGCCCCTGACCCACCCCTGAACCACCCGCGAGCCGACCGACCGGCCGACGGCCCCCTGTGGGGGAGGGCCGCCCGACCCGGCCGACCGACCCGCACCCGGCCCCCGACCACCGCCCCGGCCCCAACCCGGCAGCGGCGGCCGGGGGCCACCGCGTCCCCGCCCGCCGCCACCGTCCCCCGCCGTCCTGTCGCAGTCCGCTGGCATGATCCTCCGGACGACGCGGACACGGAGGGGCGGACATGGACCTGACGGTGGAACGGACAGCACGGCAGCTCGCGGCGGAGGTCGTCGCGGCGGCGCCGGAGGGCTGGACGGAGTACCGGCTGCGCGGGCGCGGGAGCGAGGGCGGCGGCAGTTCCATGTCCGGCGGCGGGTACGTGGTGCCGGGCCGCCCGGACGGCTTCTTCCCGGGCCTGCCTGCGCCCGTGGAGCTGCTGGCGCACCTGAACCTGCCCGCGCACCTGGCCCCGTTCCCGCGCCTGAACCCGCACCCGCACATCTCCTCGCTGTCCTCCGCGTTCCGGGAGAGCCACGGCTGGCGGGGCATCGCCCTGGAGTTCACCTGCCGCCCCTCGGGCGCCTTCGAACTGGTGGTGTTCCGGGACGACCTGGAGCCCGGGGGCGGTCCCGAGAGCGGCTGGACGCTGACCCTCGACCCCACCTTCGAACCGCCCGAACCGGGCGCGGCCGAGGGCGCGGAGCCGTCCCGGGGCCCGGTCGGCGACCCGGCCGAGGCGGTCGAGCGGCTGCGGGCCGTCCTGCGTCAGCGCGTCGAACGCTCCGGCGCGGGAACGGAGTTGCCGGCGCCCGTCACCGAGGAGCAGCTCGCCGCGGCCGAGCTCCGCCTGGGCCGACCGCTGCCCGCCGACCTGCGGGCGCTCTACCTGGAAGCCGACGGGGACGGCGGCAGCGGGGTCCTGGCCGGGTACGGTTGGCTGTCGCTCGACGGGGCCCTGGCCGAGCGCGACGAGTTCATCGGCGTGCCGGCCTGGTACGGCTGGAGCCTCGGCTGGGACAAGGTGGTGTTCGACGCCGACCCGCCGAACACGGTGCGCCGCTGCTCGGGGCACCCGGGCTGGCTCCCGTTCGCCACCGGGTTCGACGGCAACTTCCTCGCGGTGGACCTCGCCCCGGCCGCGGACGGCCGCCTCGGCCAGGTGATCGAGGTCGGCCGCGACTTCGACCGCGGTCCGCGCTACGTCGCCTCCTCCGTCACCGCCTGGCTCGGACAGGCCCTCGGCCTGCCGGACCCGCACGCCCCGCGGCGGACCGACGACGACGCGCGCGAGCCGGCGGTCCGGGCCCTGGGCGAGCGGCTGGCGCCGGACGTCCAGGAGCTCCACCTCAACGACCTCCCCTCGCCCGCCGACCTCACCCCGCTCTCCGCCGCCCCGCACCTGCGGCGCCTGCACCTCAACCGCTGCACCACCGCCGACCTGTCCCCCCTGGCCGCGCTCCCCGTCGAGGACCTGGCCGTCGACCTCGCGGCCGGGGCCGACCTCGCCCCCCTCACCGGCCACCCGCACCTCGCCTCGCTCGCCGTCGCCTCCCCGGCCCCGATCGACCTCGCCCCGCTGCGGAGCCTCCCGGCGCTGCGCTCCCTCGACCTGTCCCGCTGCCCCGTCGCCGATCCGGCGCTCCTCGCCGACCTCCCCGGTCTGCGCTACCTCGCCCTCTCCGGCGACCAGTGGGAGGCCCTGACCGCCGCGGGCCGCCTCCCCGCCCGCCTCGCCGCCGCCCGGTTCGCCGGAGCCCCGTCCTTCACCGCCGCCCTCGGCCTGCTCGCGGCCCTCGGCACCGACACCTCCACCGCGTACCGCTTCTCCGGCACGGTCGAGGGCGCCGCCTGACACCTCCCCGCCCCTCCTGGCACCTCCCGGCCCCTCCTCCCCTCACACCCCGCGCGGCAGCGCGTCCAGGAAGGTCCGGGCCGGGCCGTCCAGCGCCGGGGTGAACAGCGCCTCGCGGCGGTGCACCAGTCGGGGCGCGCGCACCGGGAGCGCCGTCGTACCCGCGCTCGCGCTCGCGGCCAGGGTGCGCGGCAGGACGGCGAGGCCGTGGCCCGCCGCGCACAGGGCGAGGAGCGCGGCCGCGTCCTGGCCCTCGTACCCGGCGGCGGCCGGGAAGGCGCCGCCGGTCAGCGCCCGCAGGTCGGCCAGCGGGGCGGCGATGCCGGAGGCGTCCAGCCAGCCCGCGTCGGCGAGCCGGGTGAGGTCGACGGAGGCCCGGCGGCGCAGCGGGTGCCCCGCCGGGAGCAGCACCGCGCACGGCTCCTCCCCCACCCCGGCCTGCCGGACCGGCCCGAGGTCGCCCAGCGCCAGCGGCCCGCCGGGGGCGGCGTACCCGTCGGTGACGCCGACCGCGCACCGCCCGGCCGCGACCTCGACGGCCACCGCCCGCCGCGCCAGCACCCGTACCCTGACCCGCACCCGCGGCTCCGCCTCCCGCACCCGGGCGAGGGCCCGCGCCACCGCGGCGTCCATGCCCGACGGGGAGACCGCGAGCAGCAGTTCGGGCCGCTCGGGCCGGGAGAGCCGCCGGACGTCGGCCCGCGCGGCGTCCATCCGCTCCAGCAGCAACCGGGCGTGCTCGATCATCCGCTCCCCGGCCGCGGTCGGCCCGACCGGCCGCCGGTGCAGCAGCGGGGCGCCCAACTCGCCCTCCAGCGCGGCGATCTGCTGCGAGACCGCGGACTGGGTGTAGCCGAGTTCGAGCGCGGCCGCGGAGAAGGAACCGAGCCGGGCCACCGTGACGAGCGTCTTGAGCAGGTGCGAGTCCACGCCCACCAGTGTGCGGGCCGCCCGGGCGGGCCGATCAGCGGCGCTGATGGGCCAGCAGGAACGCGCGTTGGACCGTCGCGGCGGGGCGCGGTCAGGATGGCTGGCCATGGAGACCGGAGACTGCACGCACACCGCCCGCATCGCCCTGGTGGGCGACCGTTCGCCGCACGTTCCGGCGCACCGGCAGGGGCCGCGGATGCTGGCCGCGCTGGCGGCGGAGGGCGGGCCGGGGGTCGAACCGTACTGGATCGGGACGGAGGAGGTGGACGCCGGGGAGCTGGCCGGGTTCGACGGGGTGTGGCTGGTGCCGGGGAGCCCGTACCGGAGCGAGGCGGGGGCGGTGGTGGCGGCCCGGACGGCCCGGGAACGGGGGGTGCCGTTCCTGGGGACGTGCGGCGGGTTCCAGCACGCGGTGCTGGAGTTCGCCCGGCACGCGTGCGGGATCGCCGGGGCGGCGCACGCCGAACAGCAGCCGGACGCCGGGGAGTTGGTGATCGTCCCGCTGTCCTGCTCGCTGTACCGGCAGGAGGGCGGGATCCGACTGGTGCCGGGTTCGGCCGCAGCCCGGCTGCTGGGCGCGGAGCGGGCCACCGCCCGCTACAACTGCGGCTACACACTCGCCCCCGGCTACCTGGAGGTGCTGCGGGCGCACGGGATGCGGTTCACCGGGCACGACCTGGACGGGGAGGTCCGGGTCGCCGAACTGCCGTCCCACCCGTTCTGGTTGGCGACGCTGTTCCAGCCGGAGCTGACCCCGGAGCACGAGGGCCCGCACCCGTTCGTCCGGGCCTTCGCCCGGGCCGCGGTGCAGGCCGCCGCCCACCGGGCCGAAGCCGCCCGCGAGCTGCGGTCCTCCCGGGGCCGCGCCGGGTGAACCGGGACCAAAGCCACGTGGCCCGGGTCTCCCGACCGTGGTCGCCGCGCCCCCGGCCGGAGCAGGATCGGTTGTATGTTCCAATCATCCTCGAGGGGGACGGGCGACGACCAGCGCCCCTCCGCCCCTGATGCCGGAGCCCCGCTCACCGGGGCCCGCCTGCTGGTCGGAGACCGGGACGCCGCCACCGCGGCGGCCACCGCCGAGGCCCTGCGCACCCGCGGCGCCGCGCACGTGCGCACCGCCGCCTCGCCGCGCGAGTTCCGCGCCGCCGAGCACGCCGACCAGGTCTGGGACCTCGCGGTGTGCGACAGCGCCTTCGCCGGTGCGGAACTGACCGCGTTCCTGGAGGACTGGCACGCGCACCACCCGGCTGCCCCGGTGATCGTCACCGAGGACCGGCCCAGCGCCGACCGCGCCGTCGCCGCCCTGCGCGGCCGGGCCGCCGACCTGGTGCCCCGGCACGACCCGGACGCCCTGGCGCGCTCCGCCGCGCACGCCCTCGCCCACCCCCCGTACGCCCCGCAGGCCGTCACCGCCGCGGCCCCGGCCCCGGCCCCGGAGCCGGTCCGGATGCTGGTGGTCGGCGCCCACCCCGACGACGTGGAGATCGCCGCGGGCGGCACCATCCACCGCCGGGCGGACGACGGCTGGGACATCACCGTACTGACCCTCTCCCCCGGCGGAGGCGGCGGCGACCCCGCCGAGCGCCGCCGCGAGGCGCACCGGGCCGCCGAGTCGATGGGCGCCCGGCTGGTGCTGGAGGACCTGCCGGACGGCTCGATCCGCGACGACAGCTCGACGGTGCGGGTGATCGAGCGGACGGTCGCCGAGACCGCCCCGGACCTCGTGCTGGTGCACTCCGACCACGACACCCACCAGGACCACCGGGCGGTGCACCGCTCCACCCGGGTCGCCTGCCGCCAGGTGCCGCGGGTGTTCTGCTACCAGTCGCCGTCCGCGACCGTCGACTACCGGCCCAACCGCTTCGTCGCGCTGCGCGAGCAGGACGTCGAGGCCAAGCTCGCCTCGATCCGCGCGCACGGCTCCCAGGCCGCCACCCGCTGGTACCTGGAGGAGGACCTGCTGCGCTCGACCGCCCGCTACTGGGGCCGCTACTCCCGCTGCCGCTACGCCGAACCGCTGGAGGTGCTCCGCGATGCCGCTCCCGTCCACACCCACTGAGACCACCCCGCCCGCTCCCGCGTCCGCCCCCGGCCCGCTGCCGGACCTGGCGGCCGCCCTCGGCCGCCCCCCGCGGGTACTGGTGACGGGCGCGGGCGGCCCGTCCGGCGTCGGCTTCCTGCGCGCCCTGACCGGCGCGGCCGAGCTGTACGCGGCGGACATCGACCCGAACGGCACCGGCCTGTACCTCGTCCCGCGCGCCCACCGGATGCTGGTGCCGCCCGGCGCCGCCCCGGGCTTCGCGGACGCGCTGCTGCGGCTGTGCCGACGGTACGCCGTCGACGTGCTGGTGCCCACCGTGGACGCCGAACTCCTGCCGCTGGCGAGCGAGTCGGCACGGTTCACCGCGGCCGGGGTACGGGTGCTGGTGCCGCCCGCCGAGGCCGTCGCCGACTGCCTGGACAAGTGGCGCCTGGCCCGGGCCTGCGCGGGCGCGGTGCACCTGCCCGAGACCCGGACGCTCGGCCCCGCAGGCGGCGCCGACTTCCCCGGCGGCTTCCCCGCGGTCGCCAAGCCCCGCACCGGCTCCGGCTCCCGGGGCGTGCGCCTCGTGGACGGCCCGGCCGCGCCGGCCGAACTGCCGCGCGACCACTCCTACCTGCTGCAGGAACTGCTGCCCGGCACCGAGTACTCGGTGGACGTGCTGACCGACGGCACCGGCCGGGTGGTCGCCGCCGTGCCGCGGGCCCGGGACCGGACCGACTCGGGCATCGTGATCGCCGGACGGGTGCTGGACGCCCCGGGACTGGCACGGCTGGCCGAGGAGACCGTCCGGACGCTCGGGCTGCGCGGCGTGCTGAACGTCCAGCTCCGCGAGGACCGCCACGGCGCGCCCGCCCTGCTGGAGGTCAACCCCCGCCCGCCGGGCGGCCTCTCGCTCACCCGGGCCGCGGGCGTCGACATGGCCCGCTGGGCCGTCGCCGGACTGCTGGGCACCGAACTGCCCGGGCGGATCGCGCACCGCGAGGTGGCCGTCGTCCGGCACTGGGAGGACGTCGTGCTGCGCCCCGACGAGCTCGGCGACCTCGCCGACACCACGGAGGCCCGCCCGGCCGACCCGGTCCGCAGCACCGAGGCCGTGGCAGCATGACCGCCCACCGACTCCCCTCCCCCACGGCCGACCTGCACACCCACACCGACTTCTCCGACGGCCGCGACCCGCTGACGGAGGTGGTCGCCGCCGCCGGGGCCGCCGGGCTGCGCACCGTCGTGGTCACCGACCACGTCCGCGCCGACTCCGCCCACCTGCCCGCGTACACGGCCGCCGTCCGGGCCGTGCGGGCCGAGGCACCCCTGCGGGTGGTGTGCGGGGTGGAGGCGAAGGTCCTGGACACCGACGGGCGGATCGACCTGCCCGCGGACCTCAGCGGCGTCGAGCACGTCGCCCTCGCCGACCACCGCTTCCCGCTGCCGGACGGCCCCGCCCACCCCGAGCGGGTCCGCGACCTGCTCTCCACCGGCGCCCTCACTCCGGCCCGGGCCCGCCGCCTGCTGCTGGCCGCCACCACCCGCGCCGTCACCCGGCTGCCCGCCGGACGCACCGCGCACCTGGCGCACCTGTTCAGCGTGCTGCCCAAGTGCGGCTTGGACGAGGCCGACCTCGACCCGGCCGAACTCGCCCCGCTGGCCCGGGCCTGCCGCGCCCGCGGCGTGGCCGTCGAACTCAACGAGAAGTGGCACTGCCCCTCCCCGCGCACCGCCGCCGCCCTCGCCGCTGCGGGCGTCCGGCTGGCTGCGGGCAGCGACGCGCACCGCGCCGCGGAGGTCGGCCGGTTCGACTGGGCCGCCGGGGCCCTCGCCGCAACTGCGGCCCACCTCGACGCCCGTGCGGGGTCCCGGCGATGAGTGCGCTCCTGCACCTGCTGGCCGTGCTGGTGGTCCTCCTCGGCGCACTGCCGCTGCTGGTCGCCGTGCTGCAGTTCCTGCTGATCGGCTTCCAGCGCTTCCGCCACCTGTACGAGGACCGCGGCGAGGCGTACCTGCCGCGCGTCGCCGTGCTCGTCCCGGCCTGGAACGAGGCCGCGGTGCTGCCCGGCTCCGTGGCGGGCCTGCTCGCCCTGGAGTACCCGTCGGACCGCCTGCGCGTCCACGTGGTCGACGACGCCTCCACCGACGCGACCCCGGCCGTGATGGCCGAGTTGGTGCGCCGCTACCCCGGACAGGTGGTGCACCTGCGGCGCGAGCACGGCGGCCAGGGCAAGGCCCACACCCTCAACCACGGGCTGGCCCGGGTCCTGGCCGACGACTGGGCCGAAGCCGTCCTGATCATGGACGCGGACGTGGTGTTCGACCGGGACGCGCTCCGGCGGATGACCCGCCACCTCGCCGACCCGCAGGTCGGCGCCGTCACCGCGTACATCAAGGAGGGCAGCGGCAAGCGGGGCAACTACCTGACCAGGTACATCGGTTACGAGTACATCACCGCACAGGCCGCCGCCCGCCGGGCGCAGAACGTGCTGGGCGCGGTCGCCTGCCTGGCGGGCGGGGCGCAGCTGCACAGCCGGGCCAACCTGGAGGACCTCGGCGGCCGGATCGACACCGACACCCTCGCCGAGGACACCGTCACCACCTTCGAGACCCAACTCGCGGGCCGCCGCGTGGTGTTCGACGGCTACGCGACGGTGCTGGCCGAGGAGCCCGGCGACCTCGCGGGCCTGTGGAAGCAGCGGCTGCGCTGGGCCCGCGGCAACCTGCAGGTCACCCGCCGCTACCGGCACGTGTGGTTCCGCGGCCGCAGCGCGAAGGGTGAACACCGGCTCGGCTCCTGGCTGTTCGGGCTGATCTGGTTCACCCTGCTGGCCACCCCGCTGCTGCTGACGCTCTGCTCGGGCGCCCTGCTGCTGCTCTACCTCACCGCCCCGACCGGCGCGGCCTGGACGCTGTTCCACTGGCTGTGGGTCACCAATCTGGTCTGCTACCTGCTGATCACCCTGATGTCCGCCCTGGTCGACCCCGGCACCTTCCGCCGCTGCTGGCGCGAGGCCCTGGTCTACCCCGGCCTGGTCGCCACCGTCATCCTGGTGGTCACCGCCCTGCCCGGCGTGTTCCTGCCGCTGCTGGCGGGCACCGGGACGCTCACCGTCCACCTGGTCATGCTGGTGGTGTACGCCTGGCTGGCGCTGTGCATGCCGGTCGCCTGGCTGGCCAAGGAACTCACCGGCACCCGGCTGCGGCGGCTCGCCCCGCCCCTGCTGCACCTGGCGGGCTACGGCTCGCTGCTCGCCGCCTGCCTGGTCGCCGCCGCGTTCCACGAACTGCGGCACGCCGAACTCGCCTGGGACAAGACCGAGAAGACCGGGAAGGTGGCGATCGGGTCATGACCCCCGAGGAGACCGGTACTGAGACCGGTGCTGGGACCGCCGAGACCGGCAGCGGCACCGGCGGTAGCGGCGGCACCGACGCCACCGTGGTCGCCGCGGCCCTCGCCGCCACCACCACTGCGGGCGCCACCGTCGCCGTCCCCGCCACCAGCGACGAGGCGGCCCGGCAACGGTCCGCCGAACTGACCGCGGCGGACCGCCGCCACGACCGGCGGCTGCTCCGGGGCGAACTGGTCGTCCTGCTGCTGATCGCGCTGATCCTGCTCGGCCTGATGGCGGTGGGCGGCCTGCCCTGGCCGTTCTGACCCCGCCACCCGCCGGCCCCGCCGCCCGGCCCCGCGGCCCGCTCAGCCCCGCAGCCGGGCCAGCAGCGTGCTCCACCACCCGCGCCGCTGCGGCGGCACCACCGGCGGCGCGGGCGGCGCGGGCGGCAGCGGCGGCCGGACGGCGGAGCGCGGACCGGGGACGGCCGCCCCCACCGGAGCGGCCGGGGCCGCGGAGGGCGTCGACACCAGCGCCCCCGCACCCACCCCCGTCGCGCCGCCAAGGCCCGCACCCGCGCCCGCGTTCACACTCGCACCCGCACTCGCACCCACGGCCCGTCGCTGCGGGTGCAGCTCACCGATCGGCGTAAAGCGGGCGGGCAGCTCGGTCAGGTGGCGCGACATCCAGTTGCCACGCCACACCAACTCGTGCTCCTCGACCGAGAGTTGCAGGTCGGGCAGCCGGGTCAGCAGGATGTCGATCCCGGACTCGGCGATCGCCCGCCCGATCTCCTGCCCGGGGCACTCGTGCGGGCCGCTGCCGAACGCCAGGTGCGAGCGGTTGCCGAACAGCGGGGTGTCCAGGTCGGGCCGGACCGCCGGGTCGGCGTTGCCCGCGGCGACGCCGAGCAGCAGCATGTCGCCCGCCTTGATCGCGCGTCCGCCGAGCTCGGTGTCACCGGTCGCCCAGCGGCCCGGCACCAGCATGAACGGCGGCGAGTCCCACAGGACTTGGTCGAGGGCGTCGGGCAGGGTCATCTGGCCGCCGGAGAGGTGGGCGCGGAAGCGGCTGTCGGTGAGGACCATCTTCAGCGTCTCGGAGATCAGGTTGATGGTGGTCTCGTTGGCGGCGAGCAGCACCGAGCGCAGGTGCTCCAGCACCTCCTCCTCGTTCAGCCCGGAGGGGTGTTCGATCAGCCAGGTGACCAGGTCCTGTCCGGGCTCGCTGCGCTTGCGCTCCACGGTGCGGCGCAGCGACTCGACCACGTACTCGTTGCTGGCGACGGCCGTCTCGGTGCCCTTGACCAGGTCGCGGGCGGCCTCGACCAGCCGCGGGCCGTACTCCTCCGGCATGCCGAGGAGTTGGGTCATCACCAGCATCGGCAGGTGCTCGGCGAACTGGGAGACCAGGTCGACCCGGCCGCTGTCGCCGAACTCGGCGATCAGCTGGTCGGAGAAGCGGGTGACGAAGCGCCGCATGCCGCGCCGGTCGAAGCGGTTCAGGCCGTCGGTGACGGCGGTGCGCAGCCGCCGGTGCTCCTCACCGTCGACGAAGGAGCAGGTCGGCTGCCAGGCGATCACCGGCAGCACCGGCGAGTCGGCGGGGACGCGGCCCTCCCGGAACTCGGTCCAGCGGCGCGAGTCCCGGGAGAACCGGGACGGGGTGCGCATCGCGGTCAGGTTGGCCGAGTAGCCGAGCACCAGCCAGGCGGGCAGGTCGCCGTGCAGCAGCACGGGGGCCACCTCGCCGTACTCGGCGCGCAGCTTCTCGTAGAAGCCGGCCGGGTCGGCCTCGGCCTCGGGGCCGAACAGCCGCGCCAGCCCGTCGCCCCGCGGCCCGCCGCCGGCGCGGTGGGCGGGACAGCCGGGCGGCGGGACGGGCCCGCCCTGGTACGCGTGGTCTTCGTACGTCACGGGGCAACTCCGGTGCAGGTGAAGTAGTTTGACGGTTCGTCAGCCGACCGGCTGGGCGGACGCGGCCGCTCCCGCGGGCTGGGCGGCGAGGTCGTACAGGTAGCGCATCAGGGCCATCAGCACGTCCCGGCTGGACTCCCGGGAGCGGGCGTCGCAGTGGACGATCGGCACGTGGTGCGGCAGGTCGAGCGCGGCGCGCAGTTCCTCGACGGGGTAGCCGGGCGACTCGGGGAAGCCGTTGAGCGCGACCACGAACGGCACCCCGCGGTCCTCCAGCCGCCCCAGCACGTCGAAGGAGACCTCCAGGCGGCGGGTGTCGACCAGCACGACCGCGCCGAGCGCGCCCTCGAACAGGCCGTTCCACAGGAACCAGAAGCGCTCCTGGCCGGGCGTGCCGAAGACGTACAGCACCAGTTCGTCGCTGATGGTGATCCGGCCGAAGTCCATCGCGACGGTGGTGGAGCTCTTGCGCTCCACCCCGGCCAGGTCGTCGATGCCGACGCCCGCCTCGGTCATGGTCTCCTCGGTGGTCAGCGGGCGGATCTCGCTGACCGCGCCGACCAGGGTGGTCTTGCCGACCCCGAAGCCGCCGACGACGACGATCTTGACGGCGGTGGCCACGGTGGCGGGGAGCAGCTCGGCCTCGCGCGGCCCGCGCGGCTCAGAGCCGTTGAAGTCCATGGATCACTGCCTCCAGCAGGGAAAGGTCGGGAAGGGCGGCCGGCGGGACGGGGGCGCGGACCTCGATCCGGCGTTCGGCGAGCAGGTCGGCGAGCAGGACGGTCACCAGGCTGTTCGGCAGCCGCAGGTAGGCGGAGATCTCGGCGACCGACAGGGGGGAGGAGCAGATCCGCAGGATCGCGGCGTGCTCGGGCTGCATGGTGGGTTCGGGCCGGGCGCGGGCGATGACCAGCGTGACCAGGTCGAACCCGGCGGTGGCGGACTTGCGGTCGCGCCCCCCGCTGATCACGTACAGCCGCTCCGGGTTGGCGTTCGCCCAGTCCTGGTTGCTCATCCCCGCACCTCGGTGTGGCCGGCGGCCGGTCGGCGCGTCGGCGGTGTTCCGGTCGTTCCCGAGCCGCCGGGCGCCGCCGCACGGGCGCTCGTGGTCGCTGCCGCTCGGACGGTCGTGGTCGCTGCCGTGCGGACGGTCGCCGCCGTGCGGACGCTCGCCGCCGCGCGGACGGTGGCGGTCGCCCGGGTGGTGCGTAACGCGGCCCGGCGCCCGGTGTCCCGGTCGGCGGCGGTGCGGGTCACGCGATCTGCTCGCTGCCGCGGACGGGGGTGGTCAGGTGCTCGCCGATCCGGGCGACCAGGTCACGCATCCGCTGGCCGACCAGCCCGGCGTCCACGCCCTCGTCGGCGAGGACCGCCAGGTAGGCCCGGGAGCCGGCCGCCATCAGGTAGAAGAACCCGCCGCCGACCTCGATCACCACCAGCCGCATCCGCCCGTCGCCGTGCGGGAACTCGTGGCCGACCGCGTTGGCCAGGCTCTGCAGCCCGGCGCAGGCGGCGGCCAGCCGGTCCGCGGTGTCGGGGTCGGTGCCGTGCTGGGCCAGCCGCAGGCCGTCGGCCGACAGGACGATGACGTGCCGGATGCACGGGACGGTCTCCGCGAGGTCCCTGAGCATCCAGTCCATGTTGGTCCGTTGCTGAATCACTTGTCGCCTTTCCCTGCTGCTTCGTCACTGGCGCGGCTGCCGCCGTCCGGTCCGGCGGTCGGCGCGGTGCCGTTGACGCCGTTGGTGAAGGCGGCCAGCCACAGGCCGGGTTGGACCGGCTCGGGGGCAGGTGTCTGCGGCACCGGCGCGGGCTGCGCGACCGGGGCCGGGGCGGCCGGGCTCGGGGCCGGCCGCGGGGTGCGGGGGGCGGCGCCCGCACCGAAGCGGGACGGTGCGGCGTGGCGGCGGCGCTGGGGCAGCCCGTTCGCGGTGCGCTCCAGCACCAGCGGGACGTCCTCCTCGTGGGGGGCGGACGGCGCGGACGGGGCGAACGGCGCGGACGGCGCGGGCACCGCGTGCGGGAACGTCCCGGCGAACGGCGCGGACGGGAAGGCCCCGGCGGCCGCGAAGCCCCCGGCGGGGGTGTGGGTCGCGGCGGCGGGGTGGGGGCGCGGCGGGGTGTCGACCGGATCGCTCCCGGCCGGGTACGCCTCGTGGTCGGGCTGCCCGGGGTGGGAGGGGAAGGCCAGCGGGGTGGTGGTGGCGATCCGGCCGATGCCGTGGGCGCGGCTGGGCGCGGGCGCGGTGGTGATGTAGACGTCGGGGACGATCAGCACGGCGCGCACGCCGCCGTACGCGGACGGGCGCAGCGAGACCTGGAAGCCGTAGGCGCGGGCGAGCCGGCCGACCACGGCGAGGCCGAGCCGGGGCGCCTCGCCGAGGCCGTTGAGGTCGATGCCGGACTCGGCCTCGGCGAGCATCCGCTCGGCCCGGGCGCGGCCCTCCTCGCCGAGGCTGAGGCCACCGTCCTCGATCTCGATCGCGATGCCGGTCTGCACCTCGACGGCGGTGAGGTGGACGGTGGTCTGCGGCGGCGAGTAGCGGGTGGCGTTGTCGAGCAGTTCGGCGAGCGCGTGGATCAGCGGTTCGACGGCGGGGCCGACCACGGCGACCTCGGAGACCGGGTGCAGTTCGACCCGGCGGAAGTCGAGGATCCGGGACATGCCGCCGCGCAGCACGCTGTACAGCGGGACGGGGTTGTTCCACTGGCGGCCGGGGCGGGCGCCGCCGAGCACCGCGATGGAGTCGGCGAGGCGGCCGATCAGCGCGTTGCCGTGGTCGATGACCAGCAGGTCGTCGAAGACCGCGGGGTCGTCGCCGTGCCGGTCCTCCATCTTGCGCAGGTCGATGGCCTGGCGGTGGACGATCGCCTGGACGCGGCGGGCGATGTTGACGAAGGCGCGCTGCGCGGACTCGCGCATCGCCTCCTCGTTGTCGACCGCGTCCAGCACGGCGCGCAGCACGGCGTAGCGGAAGTCGTGGAACTCGTCGCCCGCGTTGTTGACGTGCTGCTGCTCGTAGGAGCGGAGCACGTCGGTGATGAACTCGCCGCCCTGCATCCGGGCGACGGCCCGCGGGAGGTCCTCCTTGGCGAGTTCGAGCATGCCCTCCTGCTGCCGGGCCAGCCGGTGCCGCTGCTCGGCCTCCCGCCGGTCGGCCTCCTCGCGGGCCAGCTCCAGCGCGCGGCCCCGGCGCACCGCCTCGAACCCCGCCACCGCCACGGCCGCGGCGCCCACCAGGCCGCACCAGATGATCCCCGAGGTCGCCGCGCCCGGGTCCGCCGCGGCGGCCAGGCCGACGGCCACGCCGATCACCGCCGCGGGCAGCAGACAGAGGAGTACGGTCACGGGCAGCCGTCCTCCCGCGGACGATCCGCCTGGTGACGATCCGGCTCGAAGCATCAGCATCCTCATACGCTCGTGGGGACGGGGTGGCGGGCGGGGCCGGGCGGTGCGGCGGGGCCCGGGGCGCGAAGCAGCATAGCCGGTGCCCGATGCAATTGACGTTCCGTCAGAATTCTTTTCCCCCAGGAGAGTTGTGCCGCCATGGGGCTCCGCACCGGGCTTCGCGGGGCGGTTCCGACCGCCCAGCGCCCGACTCATAGGCTTGTCGCACCACGCGCCCCCGCAGTAGCCCCGCGTGCCGGATTCACCCGGAAGAGCGGCACTCCCGCCAAACCCCTGACCACTTCCGGTCAACAGTGCTAGTCCGACGTTCCCCCACGCCCCGTTCACGCATCCTCCGCACACCCGTGCGCCCCGGCACACCCCCGGTTCACCCCGCCGGGTAGGGACGCGGACGACCCGCCCGCACCCGCCCCGGAGGTCCGCCCCGATGCCCACCGACCCGTCCGCCGACCCGTCCGCCCGGCCCGGCCGTCGCGCCCTGCTGCGCACCGGCCTCGCCACCGGCGCCGCAGCCGCCGTCCCCGCCCTCCCGCCCTCGTCCCCCGCCCCCTCCGTCCCGGCCGACCGGGTCGTCACGCTGACCGGGTGGCTGCCCACCGGCGCGCCCGACTTCGTCCTCCTCCCGGTGGAGGTCCCGCCCGGGGTGCGGGAGATCGCGGTGTCCTACGACTACGACCGGCCCGCCGTCCCGGCCGGCACCCCCGGCAACTCCTGCGACATCGGCGTCTTCGACCAGCGCGGCACCGATCTCGGCGGGCGGGGCTTCCGCGGCTGGTCCGGCGGGTTCCGCACCTCCTTCAGCATCTCCGCGACCGCCGCCACCCCCGGCTACCTGCCCGGGCCGGTCGACCCCGGCACCTGGCACGTGGTGCTCGGCCCCTACCAGGTGGCCCCGCAGGGGCTGAACTACTCGGTGCAGGTCACCCTCCGCTTCGGCGCCCCCGGCCCGGCCTTCACCCCGCACTACCCGGCCGAGCGCGGCCGCGGCCGCGGCCGCGCCTGGTACCGGGGCGACTGCCACCTGCACACCGTGCACTCCGACGGGCGCCGCCTGCCCGAGGAGGTCGCCGCGGGCGCCCGGGCCGCCGGACTCGACTTCATCGTCTCCACCGACCACAACACCAGTTCCGCGCACGGCGTCTGGGGCCCGCTCGCCGGGGACGACCTGCTGATCGTCCTCGGCGAGGAGGTCACCACCCGCAACGGCCACTGGCTGGCCCTCGGCCTCGACCCCGGCCAGTTCGTCGACTGGCGCTACCGCTCCCGCGACGAGCAGTTCCCGCGCTTCGCCCGCCAGGTCCGCCGCAGCGGCGGCCTGGTCGTCCCCGCCCACCCCTACTGCCCGTACGTGGGCTGCCAGTGGAAGTTCGGCCACCGGGACGCCGACGCCGTCGAGGTCTGGAACGGCCCCTGGACGTACGACGACGAGTCCGCCGTCGACACCTGGGACGCCCAGCTCGCCACCGCCCTGCGCGAGGGCCGCGACTGGCTCCCCGCGATGGGCAACAGCGACGCCCACAGCGCCCCGCAACCGATCGGCAGCCCGCACAACGTCGTCCTCGCCGACGACCTCAGCCGCGCCGCGGTCCTCGACGGCCTGCGCGCCGGACGCAGCTGGCTGGCCGAGTCCGCCGCCGTGCAGCTGGAGTTCACCGCCACCGGGCACGGCCGCGGGGCGGGCATCGGCGAACGCCTGACCGTGCCCGCGGACGCCCCGGTCGACGTCGAACTGACCGTCTCCGGCGTGCCCGGCGGCACCGCCCGGCTGCTCACCGACGAGGGCCAGCTCCACCAGGAGACCCTCCCCGCCACCGGCCCCGCCACCGTCCGCTGGCGCACCACCGCCTCCCTGGCCGCCTACGTCCGCGCCGAGGTCCGCCGCCCGAAGCCCGACGGCACGCCCGGCAAGGGCAACTCCATGGGCCCCGACCTCCCCTGGGGCCCGATGGCCGCCCTCACCAACCCGATCACCCTCCACGTCCGGTAGGGCACCCGCCCGGGGAGGTCCGGGGAACGGCAGCCACGAGTCCGCCCGCACTTCCCCGCTCCCGCGCGCCGTTCCCCGGCCCCTCCCTCCTTCCTCCTCCCTTCCGCCGGAGCCCCGCTCAGCTCACCTCCACCACCTTCCGCCCGCACCGCAGGAACACCCGCCGCCGCGCCCCCGGCCGGGCCAGTTCGTGCGCGCCAAGCACGACGAGCAGCCGCTCGTCCGCCTCCGCGCGGCTCAGCGGGACCGTCCGCTGCGCCCCGTCGGTGTGCTCGACGACGAGCTTGAGGCCGCCCGCCTCGGCGACCCGGCGGACCTGGTTGAGGCTGGGCAGTTCGCCGCTGACCTTGACCAGCAGTTCGCCGAGCGTCGCCGCCCCGTGCACGGCCGGGTCGACGACGGGCAGCGGCCCCGCCTGGGAGTACCGGCGGACCGAGTACCGCGCCCGGAAGGCGTCCCGCGCGGCGAGGGCGGCGGCCTCGCCGTGGACGGTGGCGGTGACGGCGGCGGCCAGCAGGGTCTTGACGGCCATCGGGTGGCGGCGGCCGTCGTCGACCTGGGCCAGCAGCAGTTCGACCTCCTCGTCGAGGAGTTCGGTGAGCGCCCGCAGGTACCCGGGCAGCAGCCGGTCCGCGCAGGACATCAGTCGGCCGAACATCTCCTCGGCGGGGAAGCCCAGCCCGACGTAGTTGTTCCCGGACTTGCTCATCTTGGCGCCGGTGCCGTCGGTGCCCTCGATCAGGCCGGTGGCGAGCACGACCTCGGGCCGCTGCCCGGCCGCGGCCATCACCCGGCGGCACATCTGGAGGTTGAGCAACTGGTCGAGGCCGCCGAGTTCGACGTCGGCGGCCAGCTCGACCGAGTCCGTCGCCATCACCACCGAGTAGACGAGTTCGGCGAGCGTCAGCCCGCTGCCCTCGGCGAGCCGGGTGCGGAAGTCCTCGCGCTGCAGCGCGGCGGAGGCGGGCAGCCGGGAGAGCACGTCCAGGAAGCGGGGCAGCGTCATCGGCTCCAGCCACTCGCTGTTGAACCGGAACTCCGCCCGTTCGAAGTCGAAGAACGGCCCGACCTGCTGCCGGTAGGTGGCCACGTTCCGCCGCACGTCCGCCGCCGTGAGCGGCGGACGCTCGGCGCTGCGGCCGGACGGGTCGCCGATCCGGGCGGTGATGTCGCCGACCAGGAAGACCACCCGGTGGCCCATCCGTTGCAGGCGGCTGGCCAGGATCATCGGCACGGCGTGTCCGAGGTGCACCTCGGCGCCGGTCGGGTCGATGCCGAACTTGACCGTCAACGGCCGCCCCTCGGCGAGCAGTTCGGCCAACGGGCCGACACCGGGCAGCACCTCCGCGGCGCGGGCCCCGAGCAGCTCCGCCTGCCGCCCGGGCGGCAGGCCGGACAGGTCGGCCCCCCGCCGCTCCGCGAGCAGCCCGAGCAGTCGGCCGAGCTCCGGCCCCTCCCGCAACTCCCCCTCGTCCTCGATCAGTTCACGGAGCCGTGCGGTACTGCGGTCGAATGCGGTGGCGGACATGGGCATCCTCTCGGGGGTGCGTCGACGCACGGCGGCAGGGCAGGACAGGGCCGCGCGGCGCGAACGGGGGTGCGGGGGCTCGGAGGAGGCCGGACGGCAGCGGCTGCCGGCCGACCCGCGAAGGGACGGCCGCCCACGGCTCACGGCGGGTGTCGACGACCGCACCGGCAGCGGACGGCGCACCCGCACGGGGGGCACGTCAGCGCATCAGTACGTCAGCGGGGTCGTCCGGGAAGGACCGGGAGGCTCGGCCGCCCGCAGGTCGAGGGGCAGGCCGGAGGGCGGTGTGCACCGCCTCTAATATCGCTTCACCACGCGAGCCTCCGGGGACAGGGGACGGCGCGAGCGCGAACTGCGCCCGGCAGCGCCGCCGCCGCCCATGCTGCCCCACCGCCCCCACCCCGCGCACCTGCTTTTTCCCACCCCTCCCCCACCGGCGTCCTCCCCCTGCCTCCCCCGCCTTTTCCACCCGCCCGCCCCACGTGTACGCCTTGGCAGCGGCGGGCCCGCCTGCGAAGGTGACGGAGTATCAGCCCACCATCCGCTTGTCCGACCGCCCACCCCGGAGGTTCCCCATGACCGCACCCGTGCTGACGGTGGACCAGGTGGTCGAACGGATGACCCGACTCGCGGCCGAACTGCCGCCGGGGGACGGGGTCGCGGTGTTCAACACGATGTACCTGACGGTCACCCGCCTGGTCCGCGACCACCTCGCCACCGCGTACTTCGACGACCCCGCCACCATGGCCGAACTCGACGCGGTCTTCGCCGCCCGCTACCTGACCGCCGTCGACGAGGACCGCGCCGGCCGCCGCCCGGCCGCCTGCTGGCGCCCGCTGTTCGAACTGCGCGCCGCCCCGGACGTCCACCCGCTGCAGTTCGCGCTGGCCGGGATGAACGCCCACATCGAGAACGACCTCCCGCTCGCCGTCCTGGAGACCTGCCGCCTCACCGACCGCACCCCGGACCGACTGCACGCCGACTACCTGCGCATCAACACCCTGCTCGCCCAGGTCGAGGCCCAGGTCCGCACGTCCCTCCTCCCCCTCCCGATCGACGGCCCGCTGCTGCACGTCCTCTCCGTCTGGAGCATCGACCGCGCCCGCGACGCCGCCTGGGCCTCCCTCCTCGCCCTCTGGGAACTGCGCCACCTCCCACCCGCCCGCACCCTGGTCACCGACGCCCTCTCCGGCTCGGTCGGCATGGTCAGCCGTGCCCTGCTCACCCCGCTCAGCCCGAACTGACAGCCCGCCCGGGCACCGCCGCCCCGGCCGCCGCCCGGCGGCGGCCGGGAACCAGCGACTCGCACGCGTGGCAGAGGACCAGCATGATCCGCGGCCTGCTCCGGCGCAGCATGCCGACCCCGCCGCACCGCTCGCACACAGAAGCGCTGCGGCGGGCGAAGATCCCGATCACCTCGGCGAGCCGGGCGAACTCCGCGGACGTCCGGGCCGCGGGGCTGGGGGACGCCTGGAAGGCCAGCGACCCCAGTTTCTGCTTGACGGCGAGGAGCTCGTACCCGGGGAACTCCGCGACCACTGCCAGGTGACACTGCAGCACCAGCGGCCACCAGCCCGCACCCACCTCGAACTCGTACGAGGGGTCCCGCAGATGGGACCTGAGCGGCTCCAGCACGTCCGGCCGGGTCGTGGTCTCCTCGGTCGCCATTCCAGCTCCCTCCAGCGCGGCGGCAGTCCACCCGTCCGGCGGTCAGGGTGCACGGAGCACGATGGTCACCGATCCGCGCCCGGAGGGACAACGCCTTTTCGCCGACCGACCGTTCCGGGCCCACGACCGGCGCCACCGACCGGCATCACGGGGCCGGTGTCCGATGACGGGGCCACCGGCCGCGCGCACGGGAAGGGGGCCGGAGCGGTGCTCCGGCCCCCGTCGTCCCGCCGTCAGGCCCAGCTGGAGTGCAGCGGCTTGCCCTCGGCGTAGCCCGCCGCGCTCTGGACGCCGACGATCGCCTTCTGGTGGAACTCCTCCAGGTCGCCCGCGCCCGCGTAGGTGCAGGAGGAGCGGACGCCCGCGACGATCGAGTCGATCAGGTCCTCGACGCCGGGGCGGGCCGGGTCGATGAACATCCGCGAGGTGGAGATGCCCTCCTCGAACAGGCCCTTGCGGGCCCGGTCGTAGGCCGACTCGTCGGAGGTGCGGTTGCGCACGGCCCGGGCCGAGGCCATGCCGAAGCTCTCCTTGTACTGGCGGCCGTCGGCGGTGGTCTGCAGGTCGCCGGGGGACTCCAGGGTGCCCGCGAACCAGGAGCCGACCATCACGTTGGAGGCGCCCGCGGCCAGCGCCATCGCCACGTCGCGCGGGTGGCGCACGCCGCCGTCGGCCCAGACGTGCCTGCCCAGGCGGCGGGCCTCGGCGGCGCACTCCAGGACGGCGGAGAACTGCGGGCGGCCGACGCCGGTCATCATCCGGGTGGTGCACATCGCGCCGGGGCCGACGCCGACCTTGAGGATGTCCGCGCCCGCCTCGACCAGGTCGCGCACGCCGTCGGCGGAGACCACGTTGCCCGCGACGACCGGCACCTGCGGGTCGAGGCCGCGCACCGCGCGCAGCGCGCTGATCATCGACTCCTGGTGGCCGTGCGCGGTGTCGACCACCAGCACGTCCGCCCCGGCCTCCAGCAGCGACTTGGCGCGGCCGGCCACGTCGCCGTTGATGCCGACGGTGGCGGCGATCCGCAGGCGGCCGGCCGCGTCGACGGCGGGGGTGTACAGGGTGGCGCGCAGCGCGTTCTTGCGGGTCAGGATGCCGACCAGGGTGCCGTCGGCGGCGACCACCGGGGCGAGCTTGCGGTGCGCCTCGTTGAGGCGGTCGAAGGCGGCGCGCGGGTCGATGCCCTCGTCCAGCAGCAGCAGGTCGCGCGACATCACCTCGGACAGGCTGGTGAACCGGTCCACGCCCTGGCAGTCGCCCTCGGTCACCACGCCGACCGGCCTGCCGCCCTCGACCACGACCAGCGCGCCGTGCGCGCGCTTGGGCAGCAGCGAGAGCGCGTCGGCGACGGTGTCGCCGGGGGCGAGGGTCAGCGCGGTGTCGTGCACCAGGTGGCGCTGCTTGACCCAGCCGATCACCTCGGAGACGACCTCGATCGGGATGTCCTGCGGGATGGCGACCAGCCCGCCGCGGCGGGCCACCGTCTCGGCCATCCGGCGCCCGGCGATCGCGGTCATGTTCGCCACCACCAGCGGGATGGTGGTGCCGGTGCCGTCGTTCGAGGAGAGGTCGACGCCCTGCCGGGAGCCCACTGCGGAGCGGCTGGGGACCATGAAGACGTCGTCGTACGTGAGGTCGTACGCGGGCTTGAGGTCGTTCAGGAAGCGCATGAAGGGGCTCTCTGGCTGGGGAGAAACGTTACGGCGCGCCGCGGTCGAACCGCGCACACCCAACGTTCGATTCTCGTTCAATCCCCCGTTCCGAGCCAGCTCACGCCGGAATCCTGAAGATCGACACAACCGGGGCCGCCGGATTCCGGAACCCGCTCGTACGAACCTCCAAGGGGTTCCTCTCAGCCCTCCCCCGCGGGGAACAGCGCGCGCAGCGCCAGCTCCGCGACCTGCAGCAGTTGCTCGCGGTCGTGTCCGCTCGCCGCCTGCACGGCGATGCCGTCGGTGACGGTGTGCACCAGCCGGGCCAGGGCGCCCGGGTCGCAGCCGGGCGGCAGGTCGGGCGCCCGCTCGAGGCGGCGGCGCAGGGCGTCCTCCCCGGCCGCCCGCCGGGCGACCACCTCCGCGCGGACCGGCTCCGACTCCGGGCCGCAGGCGTGCACGGCGTTGACGCTCAGGCAACCGGACGGGGCGCGCTCGCCGCAGGTCAGCTCGACGGCGCCGAGCAGCGTCCGCTCGACCACGGCCCGGGCCGTCGGTTCCTCCAGGGCCTCGGCGGCGAAGGCGGCGGGCCCGGCGGCGTAGCGGTCGAGGGCCTGCCGGAACAACTGCTCCTTGTTGCCGAAGGTGGCGTAGAGGCTGTTGCGGTTGATGCCCATCGCCGCGGTCAGGTCGGACAGGGAGGTGCCCTCGTAGCCCTGCCGCCGGAACAGCTCCAGCGCCCGGTCGAGCGCGGTCCGCGGGTCGAACCCGCGCGGGCGACCGCCTGGCATGCCGCGCCTCCTCTCCGTCTCCCCACCCCGGTCGATCGGTACGTTACCCCTCCCCCGCCCCGGAACCCCTTGCCCCGGGCCGCTCCGCCCCCTAGTTTCTAACCGTTCGGTTAGAAACTGGGCGCGGACCCCTCGGGAGGACACATGATCAGGGTCGGGATCGTCGGAGCCAGCGGCTGGGCCAACGCCGCGCACCTGCCCGCGCTCGCCGGGCTGGACGAGTACGCGGTGACCGCGGTCGCCACCACCCGGCGGGCCAGCGCGGAGGCGGTGGCCGCCGCCCACGGCGTCCCGCACGCCCTCACCGACACCGCCGCGCTCGTCGCGCACCCCGAGGTGGACCTGGTGGTGGTGTCCGTCCGGGCGGCCGGGCACGCGGCCGTGATCCGGGCCGCGCTGGCCGCGGGCAAGGACGTGCTGTCCGAGTGGCCGCTGGGCGTGGACGCCGCGGAGGCCGAGGACCTCGCCCGGGCCGCGGAGGCGGCGGGCGTCCGGCACGCCGTGAACCTGCAGGGGCACTGGTCGCCGGACGCCCGGTTCCTCGCCGACCTGCTCGCCGCGGGCCGGATCGGCCGCCTGGAGGCCGCCGTCCTGGTCGCCGCGGGCGACCCGCTGGGCGGCGCCCGGATCGCCCCGGAGCTGGAGTGGTCCACCGACCCCGCCGGGGGCACCTCGCTGCTGACGGTCATGGCCGGGCACTTCCTGGCCGTCCTGCACCGGGTCGCGGGCCCGCTGGTCGAGCTCTCCGCCCGGCTGCCCGGCGCGCGCGAGCACGTCGAGGTCGTCGGCACCGGACGGACCGTCCGCAACGGGGTGCCCGCCCACCTGATGCTGCTCGGCACCCTGGAGAACGGCGCCGCCGCCTCCGTCACCGTGCACGGCGGCAGCGGCACCCCGGACGGCTTCCTGCTCCGGCTGGTCGGCTCCGCGGGCACCCTGACCGCCACCCCCGCCACCCGCACCCGCCCCGGCGGCTACCCGCACTGGACGGACTGGGAGATCCGGCTCGACGGCGAACCGCTCGAGGTGCCCGCCGCCTACCGCACCGTCCCCTTCCACCCTGCCGACGGACCGGTCGCCAACGTCGCGGCCCTCTACCGGGAGTTCGCCGCGGCCGCCGCCGCGAACCGTCCCCCGCACCCGGACTTCCGCACCGCCGCGGCCCACCACCGCCTGCTCGCCGCCGTCGAACGCTCCGCCGCGACCGGCACCCCGCAACGGCCCTGACCGCCCGCGCACCCCCTTCCCCCGCACACCCCCCTTCCCCCGCACACCCCCCTTCCCCCGCTCTCCGGGCTCCCCCGCTCTCCGGGCACGCCGCGGCCCCCTGCGGCGCGGGGTGCACCGAGGGGGCCGAGAGGCGGTTCCGCGTGGGCGGGCGGTTCCTAGTAGCCGCGCCAGTGGGAGCCGTAGCCGCGGGCGGCGGCCATGTTGTCCATGTTGCCGTAGCGGGCGTCGCAGTAGCGCGAGCTGGCGACCAGGTTATCGACGGGGTTGCGGATGTCCGTGTGGCCGGGCAGCGCGTACGCCTTGAAGGTCGGCATGATCATCTGGGTCAGGCCGATCGACGGGGTGCCGATCTTGGCGTTCGAGTCCCAGTTGTTCTGGGCGTTCGGGTTGCCGGAGGACTCGGCGATCGCGGCGGCCCGCATCGCCTTCGCGGACGGGACGTGCTTGCCGTTGGCGGCCAGCACGTCGCGGGCCTCCTCGATCCAGCCGTCCAGGTTGTTCGGGTAGGTCTTCTTCGCGGGGGCGGCGGCCTGCTCGGCGGCCTGCTTCTCCTGCTCGGCCTTGGCCTGCTGCGCCTGCTGCTCCGCGGCCTGCTGCTGGGCCTGCTGCTCGGCGGCCTGCTTCTCCTGCTCGGCCTTCGCCTGCTGCGCCTGCTGCTCCGCAGCCTGCTTCGCCTGCTGGTCGGCGGCCTGCTGGTCCTGCTGGGCCTGGGCCTGCTGCCCCTGGTCGGGCTGGGGCTGGGGCTGGGCCTGGTCCTGCTGGACGGGCTGGCGCTCCTCGCCGCGGGAGGCGGCCTGGCCGCCGTCGCGGTTGGCGTCCTGGGTGTCCGCCGTGGCGACCGCGGCTGCGTCGGCGCGGTGGGACGCCGGGTCGGCGATCGCCTGCGAGACGGGCAGCACGGTGCCGACGGCTATGGCGCCGAGCAGTCCGAGGCCGAGGACGGCGTCGGGCATGCGGTGGTGGCCCATCCGCACCTGCGGGAGTCGGCCGAGGTTGTGCTTGATGCGTCGCATGTCGAGTACCTCCGAGAGTCGTTCCAGGTCACGCCGAGCCCGGGTGGACATGCGGGATCCCCGCTCGATGCGGGTTCCTCGGCCCGGGACGGCCGGCCCGGCGGCTCCGTGCTCACCGGGGGACGCGTGCGCCGCGCTGGTCTCGCGGTCCGCTGCGCCGTGTCGGCCCCGTGAGCACTCGGATCGGCTCGGGGCACAACCACGAGACTGCCGGAGCCCCAACGGAGCGGCAAACATCCCGACATGAGCTCTCCACAACTCCTTCACATCCCGGATTCCCTTGTGCGGCAAGGGAGTTCACCCCTCCGGACCCCCCGTATTCCGGCCCGCCTGTGAAGAAGGCCACAGGGGTGCCCAACGTGCCCCCGCTCCGGGGTTCTTGGGCCCTCGGCCAGTGCTGCCAAGGCCTCCGCGCCCCCGAACGCCCTCCCCGCCCACCGCCCCCGTGTGACCCCGACCACCGCCCGCCGCTGTGACCCCGCTCTCCCCCCGGCCACGCACCGCAGCCACCCGGCCACCCGAACCGCCCCGCCCGTGACCCGGCTCACGCCCGTCCCGTGACCCGGCTCACACGCCGTCAACCCCTCCCGCCGACCCGCCGCCCGACCCCCGCCCCCTCGCCCCACCTCTCCTCTCCTGCTGTCCCCTCCCCCCTCCCCTCCGACCCGACGTTCGAGCCACCTGGTTGACTGCGGTGGGAGGTCAGGGTGGAGGCGTTGGTCGCGGCGTTCGCGCCGATCTGGGTACTGACCGCGGTCGGCTGGCTGGCCGGGCGGACGGGACTGCTGGGGGCGGACGCGGAGGCGGTGCTCGGGCGGTTCGTGTTCCACGTGGCGATGCCGGCCGCACTGTTCACCGTGGTGGCGCGCACCGACCTGGCGTCCTTCGCCGACACCTGGGTCCTGGCGTTCGCCGCCGGGACGGCGGTGGCGTCGCTGCTGGGCCTGCTGGCCGGGCGGCGTTCGAAGCGGTCCACCGCCGAGCGGACGGTGGCGGTGATGGCGGCGGGCTACGTGAACTCCGGCAACCTCGGCATCCCGGTGGCGGCGCAGGTGCTCGGCAACGCCTCGTTCGTCGCACCGGTGCTGCTGCTCCAGGTGCTGCTGGTCACACCGGTGGTGCTGGCCGTGCTGGACGCCACCACCGGCGCCGCCCGCCCCTCCCCCGTCGAGCGGCTGCGGCGCCTGGCGCTGCTGCCGCTGCGCAACCCGGTGATCCTGGGCGCGGGCCTGGGCGCGCTGTTCTCGGCGGCCGGGTGGCGGCTGCCCGGCCCGCTGGCGCACTCGGCGGAGCTGCTGGGCGGAGCCGCCGTCCCGGCCGCGCTGGTCACCCTGGGCCTGTCGCTGCACACCCCGCCGGGTGCGGCGGCGCAGCGCCCGGAGCGCGGTGAGCTGACCGTCGCGGTGCTGGTGAAGGCCTTCGGGCAGCCGCTGGCGGCGCTGGCCGTCGGCACCCTGCTGCTGCGCCTGCCGGGACCGCAGCTGCGGGCGGCGGTGCTGCTGTCGGCACTGCCGACGGCGCAGAACGTGTACGTGTACGCGCGGCTGTACGGGGCGGCGCCGGTGCTGGCGCGGTCGGCGGTGCTGGTGTCGACGGTGCTGTCGATGCTGACGCTGTCGGTCATCGCCTGGTCACTGGGCGGCGGCTGACCGGCCCGGCCCGGGGCGGGGAGTGCGGCAGGTCACAGGCTTCGCCCCGGCGGGGGGCGCTCCCGTAGAGTTCGGCGGTACGGATGGGGCGATCGAGGAAGCATCGGCAGTGACGAACCAGCAGAGCGGCCCGGGCAGCGCCCCGGTCGAGGACGACACCGACTACGGCAAGGGCATCGACCCCGAGCGCCTGGAGCTGTGCCTGGAGGTGCTCGCCGAGCTGGACGGGATCCACGTCGACCACCCGGACGCGATCCGGGTCCGGATGGCGGTCGGCGGCCTCTTCCGCACCCTGAAGCAGCGCCGCCGCCAGGAGACCCGGGCCCGCAAGACCGCGAACGACCGCGCGGTGACGGCGAAGACCGCGACGGGCGCACCGGGCCGGATCGACGACGAGACGGCGGGCGCGTTCGGGCTGAGCACCGAGACCACCACCGAGCTGGCCGGGATCCTGGAGCGCCCGCGCTCCTGCTACACCTGCAAGCAGCGGTACGTCGAGGTGGACGCGTTCTACCACCAGCTGTGCCGCGACTGCGCCGCGCTGAACCGCTCACGGCGGCACGCCCGGACCGACCTGACCGGCAGGCGGGCGCTGCTGACCGGCGGCCGCGCCAAGATCGGCATGTACATCGCGCTGTGCCTGCTGCGCGACGGCGCGCACACCACCATCACCACCCGCTTCCCGAACGACGCGATCCGCCGCTTCACCGCGATGCCGGACAGCGCCGACTGGATCCACCGCCTGAAGATCGTCGGCATCGACCTGCGCGACCCGGCGCAGGTGATGGCGCTGGCGGACGAGGTGGCCGCGGACGGGCCGCTGGACATCCTGATCAACAACGCGGCGCAGACCGTGCGCCGCTCCCCCGAGGCGTACCGCGAGCTGGTGGCGGCCGAGAGCGCGCCGCTGCCCGCGGGCGCGCTGCCCGCCTCCACGGTGATCGGCCGGTTCGGCTCGGGCGCGGTGGACGTGCCCGCCCTGCCGGGGCAGAGCCGCGGCGAGCGGCCGTCGGTGAGCGCCGAGGAGGTCACCTCGCTGGCCCTGGTGACGGGTTCGGCCTCGCCGGAGCGGATCGCGGCGGGCACCGCGATCGACGCGGGCGGCCTGGTGCCGGACCTGGCCCCCACCAACAGCTGGGTGCAGACCGTCTCCGAGGTCGGCCCGATCGAGCTGCTGGAGGTGCAACTGTGCAACTCCACCGCCCCGTTCATCCTGATCTCGCAGCTGCGCCCGGCCCTGGCCGCGTCCTCCGCGCGCCGCAAGTACGTGGTCAACGTCTCCGCGATGGAGGGCGTCTTCGAGCGCGGCTACAAGGGCTCGGGCCACCCGCACACCAACATGGCCAAGGCCGCGCTGAACATGCTGACCCGCACCAGCGCGCAGGAGATGTTCGAGACCGACGGCATCCTGATGACCGCGGTGGACACCGGCTGGATCACCGACGAGCGCCCGCACCCGGAGAAGATGCGCCTGCACGAGGAGGGCTTCCACGCCCCCCTCGACCTGGTGGACGGCGCGGCCCGGGTCTACGACCCGATCGTCCGCGGCGAGTTGGGCGAGGACCTGTACGGTTGCTTCCTGAAGGACTACCAGAAGGGCAAGTGGTGACGGACGTCCGGCAGGCCGAAGCTCCCCCGCTCGCCGCGCACCCGTTGTCGCCACTGGTCGGCGCGGGCGTGATCGTGCCGACCGGGGACGGGCGGGTGCTGATCGGACGGCGCACCACCGCCGGGGAGCCGCCGACCTGGAGCCTGCCCGGCGGCAAGGTGGACCACCCCGGGGAGTCCTTCGAGGCGGCCGCCGCACGGGAGTTGGCCGAGGAGACCGGCATCGTGCTGCCCGCCGAGCAGATGCGGGTGCTGGCGGTGCTGCTCGACCACGAGCTGGGCCGCACCCGGGTGACGGCGGCGGTGCTGGCCCCGCCGAGCCTGGCCGAGGCGCTGGTCACCGAGCCGCACGCCTGCGCCGGTTGGGAACGCGTCGCGGTGGACGCGCTCCCCGAGCCGATGTTCTACCCGTCCGCACAGGTCCTGTCAGCCTGGCTGCCGAACTACCGGGCCCCGGGCGGCACCTGGCACTACCCGGCACCCCCGCAGGCCTCCTGACGGCCCGTCAGGGCCTTCCCGGGCCCTTCCCGGGCGTTCCCGGAGTTCCCGGGCTTTCCGGCACCCTCTCGGACCCACTCCCTCGGACTCACTTCCGCCCGGCGGCCCGGAGGCCGACCTCGGCCGGGGGCCGGGCTCCGGCGCGACGCACCAGCAGGACGAAGGTCCGGGCGTAGGCGTCGCCCTCGGCGACCCGTGGCCAGTCCAGCGCGGCGAGCGCCGCGGACGCGGCGGCGTGCAGCTCGCCGTGCACCCGGACCTCGGCCGTCCGCCGACCGGCGCCGCCGCCGAAGCACACCTGGACGCCGACGAGTTGGTCCCGCCCGAGGTCCCCGCCCAGGGCCGGGGCCAGCGCGGGCAGCACGGGGTTGCGGACCAGCCAGTCCTGCACGTCGTGGAAGCGCCGACCGGTACCCCAACCGACCACGCCGCCGTGGATGGCGTGCCAGCCGGGCAGGCCGTCCGGGTCGGACGGGTCCAGGTGACCGGCGAACCGGCCGTTGTGGGCGACGAGTTCGATCAGCGCGGCGCCCGCGGTGGACGCCCACACCTCGATGCCCCGGCGCAGCGGGTCCTGGTCCCCACCCGCGGCGTCGCCGCCCCCGGCACCGGCACCGGTTCCACCGCCGGCACCGGATCCGCCGCCGAATCCGACGAGTTGGTCCGGCACGGCGGTCTCCGGGCGGTCGCGGTCGGCCAGGAACACCAGTTCCAGCCGGTCCGGGTCGCCCTCCTGCGGTTCGCCGAGCCGTACCGCCAACGCGCCGGGTCCGCGCACCTCCTCGCCCTCGACCCGCCACTGCTCCCCGTGCAGCGCGGACAGTTCGTCCGCCACCGCACCCAACACCGCCTGCGCGGAAGGCCGTTCCGCACTCCTGCCGGGCGCTCCCGGGCCGGTGCCGGACCGGCCGCGCCACCATGATCCCCATGCCATGGCGCACACCGTAACGTTGTACAGGTTCGCCCACAATGTGCCCGAGATGGATCGGTCAGGTGGTCGTTGTCGTCCACCATGTGTATCGTCGCACTGCGCGATCAGGGACTTACCGCGGGCAGCAGCTGGGGGCGGCAATGGCTGTGGAACTACCATCGGGGCTCAACCACCTCATCGGCCTCCTCGGCGTGCGCTTCCCGGGAGCCAACGAGGACGAGCTCAACCAACTGGCCGACCAGTTGGAGAAGTTCGCCGGGGCGCTGGACAGCGCCCAGATGACGGCGGACAAGGCGCTGGCCCTGCTGCACGAGGTCTACCAGGGCGATTCGGCGGACCGGCTCTCCGAGCTGTGGAGCACCATCACCAAGTACTCCAAGAAGATCACCGAGATCTGCCACACGGTGGCCAAGGTGCTGCGCGCCGCGGCCGTGGTGGTCGAGCTGGCCAAGACCCAGTCCATCACCCAACTCTTCTCCATTCAGGCCCAGTTGGCCGCCGCCTCGTCCACCGGCCCGTGGAGCGCGGCGGCGGTGCTGCGGATGGGCCGCGAGATCATGAACCAACTGCTGGAGGCGGCGGTCGGCAAGCTCGCCGAGACCATCACCCGGCCGATCGAGGACATGATCGTGAAGGCCGCGGAGAAGGTCCTGCCCACCCCGGCCAACAACTCCAACGGCCAGGGCTTCTCCATCGACCTCGCCCAACTCGCCGAGTGCGCAGCCGGGTTGCGCCGCGACGCGGACGACATCGAGACGCACGGCACCAATTTCAAGCGGATCGTGCAGAGCCTGAAGATGGGCGAATCCGGCGACAAGTTCGGCAAGTTGGTGATCGAGGCCGCCGAGAAGGTGCTGCAGACCATCGCCGAGGACGTCCTCCGGCGGATCCTCGCCTCGTTCCGCGACACCGCCGACAAGATGGACAAGATGGCGGGGAACCTCAACGAGAACGAGGACAGCAACCGCACCGTCCTGAACAGCCTCACCTCCCTCGCCGCCAACCCGCTCAGCCCGAACGCGACGACCGGCGGCACGCTCTCCCAGTTGAACGGTCCCCGCATCGGCGGCGGCGACGCCGGACTCGCCGCGTTCGCCGCACTGATGCCCAAGTTCGGCCCGACCGGCTCCCGGGTCAGCAGCGGCGGCAGCGGCGGCAGCAGCAGCGGCCGGAGCAGCGGCACCAACACCCTCGGCCTCAAGGAGCCCGTCCTGAACGGAGGTTCGCACGGCAGCGGCTCCGGCTCGGGTGCTGACTCGGGATCGGGCTCCGGCTCGGGATCCGGCTCCGCGGGCGGCCACGGCGGTGTCGGCGCCCAGGGCGGCGTCGGCGGCTTCTCCACCCGGCTCGCCGTCCCGGGCAGCGGCGCGGGCAGCACGAAGAGCAGCACCCGCCTGGAGACCCAGACCTCCGCCGAAGGGGCCGCCAACTCCGGCTCCGGGGGCGGCTCCTCGCCCTCCACCACGACCAACTCGGCGAGCCGCTCCGTCCCGCCCGGCATGATGGGCGCGATGGCCATGGGCCACGGCGGCTACGGCCCGGTCGGCGGCTCCGGCATCCGCGGCGGCCAGCGCCGCGGCAGCGGCACCCGCGTCGACGCCGAGGATCCGAACGCCACCGCCCACCCCGACGGCATCATCGCCGACGACCCCGCCGCCCTGTACCCGGCCCTCCAGTTGGGCCGGGTCTCCCCCCACCGCCAGCCCACCTCCGAGCACGACGACCGCTACGACGACGACTTCGAGCTCGACCTCGACACCGTCGACGACATGGACGGCGTCAACGGCTTCGAAGCCGCGGAGTGATCCGCCCTCGCCCGCCCTACCGCCCCACCGAGGCCGGCGCGCCCCCACCGAACCTCCCCACTCTGTGAATTGACCGTGAACCGTAAATTTTTCGCCCTGCTGGTATGGACCACGAACGAAGCAGATGGCTAGGGTCGTAGCGGCTCGCGACCGCGGCCGTTTGGACCCCAGCGACGGGACGTGACCGTGGCCGAGACTCTGCTGGCCTCCGAGTACGAGGCCGAGCGGCTGGACGCCACCGCCGCCTGGGTCACCCGCCACCGCCCGCCCGGCAGCGGCGCCCTGGCCGAACTCGGCGCCGGGGAAGGCGCACTGACCGGACGCCTGCTGCGGGCCGGGTACACCGTGCACGCCGCCGAACCCGACCCCGCGCTGCGGGCCCGGCTGTGGAGCCGACTGCGCGGCCGGGCCCGGCTGCGGCTGAGCGGGGCCGACCTCGCCGCCCCGCCACCCGTGCGCCGCCGCTTCGGCGCGGTCCTGCTGATCGACACCCTGCACGCGGGCCAGGACCTGGAACTGCTGCACGCCCTCCCCACCGACCTGCTGTTCGTCGCCCTCACCCCGTCCGCCCTCGACGGACGACTGCGCCCGTGGCTCTCCACCCAGCAGGGTTGGCTGCTGGTGGAGGAGATCGACCTCGCCGCCCCGCTCCCCGCGCAACACACCCTCGCCCCGGGCAGTCGCGGCGTCCTCCTACGCCGAGCCTGCTGACCACCCCGGGCCCCGCCGGAACCACGACCGGACCGTGCGAACCCGACGCCGACACCGGCACACCGGTGGCACCCCGGACAGGCACGCAACGGCACGCAACAGTCCCCACCCGCCCCGGGCGCTCCCCTCAGCCCGCAGCCCGCAGCCACACCGGCAGGCCCCGGCTCGCGCGCCCGCCCCTCGGACCATCCGCGCCGGGCCCGCCCGGGTGCTCAGGGCAGGCGCGCGAGCAGGTCGTCCATGGCCGCCCGCCCGGCCGCCAGCGCGGCCCGCAACAGTGCCGGGTCCCGGGCGAGGCGTCCGACCTTCGGGGTGTCCGGGCCGGGGCGGACGGAGAGCACCGCGGGGCCGTCCGCGGGCGGGGCCAGGTCGTGGCGGCCGAGCAACTCCTCGTCGGCGAGCAGCCGTTCGGCCCGCGCCAGATAGGAGTCGCGCAGCGCCGCCGGGTAGCGCCGCAGCACGGTCCGGGCGATCATCCGGGAGCCGCGCGAAGGGACGGCCGCCGCCGGGGCCACCGCCGGGGCCGTGGCCAGGGCCGTGACCGGGCCGCGCGAGCGCAGCACCAGCACGTGGGTGGCGCCCTGGGCGAGCGCGGTGCGGAACGGGACGGACTCGGCCAGCCCGGCGTCGTAGTAGTGGCTGCCGTCGAGTTCGACGGGCGGCCCGGCGAGCAGGGGGAGGGCGGCGCTGGCGCGCAGGGCCAGGCGCAGCCGGGCCGGGTCGGTGAGCAGCGGGTGGAGGTCCGTGGAGACGCCGGTGCCGGTGTGGGTGGCGAGCGGGTGCAGGGTGGTGGGGTTGGCCAGGATCGCGTCGAAGTCCATCCGGGCGACGTGCGCGTAGAGGTGCTCGACCAGGTTGTACAGGTCGACGACGGGACGGCCGCGCAGCGGGTTGCCGGGGCGGATCATCGCCCGGGCGTACTCGGCGTCGGCCCATCCCGCGAGCTGCCCGGGGTCACTGCTGAGCAGCCACGCCCCGGTCAGCGCCCCTGCGGAGGCGCCGTAGACGGCGTCGAACGCGCCGGTGAGCCCGGCCTCGTGGAGGGAGAGCGCCATGCCGCCGGAGATGATGCCGCGCATGCCGCCGCCCTCGACGGCGAGGGCGATCCGCCGGCCGTCGGTGCGCGCCCCGGGACGGCTCGCGGTGCGCCGCCGCTCGGCGAGGGCGGCCAGGACGCCGTGCCGCGCCGCGCCCGCGACCTCGAAGTCCTGCTGCTCCACGCCCTTGCTCCCGCGCTCGTGCCCGTCACCGCGAACCGTACGCCGCCACCGGATGCCGGGGCGGTCCGTCCGGAACGCCCAGAAGTGTCGCACACGAACCCGGCGCACCGTCCGGCACCGCCGCAGCAACCGCCCTGCCGCCCTCCGCGCGTTCCGCCTCCGCCTCCGCCTCCGCCGCGCCGCGCCGACGCCGACGGCAGCACCCCGCCCTGGGCACCACCGTCCTGGACACCCCGCGCTGGGCCTGTGCGCACTGGGAGCCGGAACGCCGGCGCCCTCCCGTCGCCGGCGGCGCCGCCCTTCACCATCCGCCCCCACCGTCACCCTGTGCCACGTTATGGTGACGGCATGTCCGCACTCGGCACCTCCCTCCACGCCGGCACCTCCGCCACCCCCGCCGCCGCGCTGCCCGAACTCGTCGCCCGGGCCGTCGAGTTGGCGGTCAGGGCGGGCTTCGACCAGTCCTGCCGCCCGGAGCACGGGCGGCTGCTGCAGGCCCTCGCCGCGGGCGCGGGCCCGGGCGGGCGGATCGGCGAGACCGGCACCGGCTGCGGGGTCGGACTGGGCTGGCTACTGTCCGGGCGGCGCCCCGGCGTACGGGTGGTGAGCGTCGAACGGGAGGCCGAACGCGTCGCCGCGGTAAGGAAGTTGTTCGCCGACGCACCCGACCTGGAGGTACTGCACGGCGACTGGACCGCGATCCACCCGCACGGCCCGTTCGACCTGCTGGTGCTGGACGGCGGCGGCAACGGCAAGCAGACCGCAGCCGCCGACCCGGAGCAACTGCTCACCCCCGGCGGCACCCTGGTGGTCGACGACCTGACCCCGCTCACCACCTGGCCGCCCACCTACCGGGGCAGCCCCGACACCGGCCGCACCGTCTGGTACGACCACCCCGCCCTCCTCACCACCGAGGTCCGCCTCGCCCCCGACCTCTCCACCCTGCTCGCCACCCGTCGCCCCTGACGCCCTCCGCACCCCTGGCGCCCTCACCACCCCGTCGCCCCTGGCACCCCGCCGTGCACCGCCCCTGACGTCCCGCCAGTAGCCCGACCGCTCCCGCCGCCGGGTCAGGCACCGTTCGGCGCAGGGGCGCAGGGGCCCTCGTACTCCCGGCCGTTCTCGACCCGGGTGACGGGGTCACCGACCAGCCCGGACAGCAGGGCGCGCAGGGACTGCTGGGCCCGCGGCTCCAGATCGGCCAGCAGGTGGTCCTCGATCGCCAGGACGTCCTCGCGCGCGGCGTCCAGGACACGGCGGCCGGCGTCGGTGGCCTCGACGATGCGGGCCCGCCGGTCGGCCGGGTCGGGTCGGCGGCGCACCAGTCCGGCGGCCTCCAACTCATCGATGACCAGGACGAGTTTGCTCTTGTCGACGGAGACCGCCTGGGCCAGCGCGAGCTGGCTCCTGGTCGGCGCGTCCACCACCGCCATCAGCACCGTGTAGCCCCACAGCGACAGGCCGTGCGTCCGGAGCACCGGAGCCTGCGCGGTGGCGAGGCCCTGCTTGAGTCGGGCCAGCAGCCAGTGCAGGTCGTCGCGGAGCCGACTGTCCGGCGCCGGGTCGCCGGCGGGGGTGGGGTGGGGCATGGCGGCAGAGTAACAAAACCTCGGATCATCCCGGCCGAGCACCATCCGGACCACACACCATCCCGATCGCTCACCATCAAAACTTCCTACCGTCTCCTGCTGAGATCGTCTTTATTCCAGATCATCTCGCTGTAGTCTGATTTCGGTCACAGACCGTCGCGCCTCCCCACCATCGAAAGGACCCACGTGCCGCAGTTACTGCACCTCGACGCCAGCGCCCGGAGCGACTCGTTCTCCCGGGAGCTCGGAACGGTCTTCGCCGCCCACTGGCGGGCCGCCCACCCCGACGGCGCGTACACCCACCGCGATCTCGTGGCGGAGCCGGTGCAGCCGCTCGACGAGGCGCGCGTCCGGCTGTCCGCCCTCTCCTCGCTGCACGGCGTGCGGGACCTCGCCGCCATGGACGCGGTGGCCGCGACCGTGCCGGACCTCGCCCGGGCGTGGGCCGCCACCCGGCCGCTGGTCGCGGAGCTGCTGGGGGCGGACGTGCTGGTCATCGGGGCGCCGATGTACAACTTCACCGTCCCGGCGGCGCTCAAGGCCTGGCTGGACCGGGTCACGCTGCCCTGGCTCCCGCTCGCGGGCAGGTCCGCGGTGGTCCTCGGCGCCCGGGGCGGTGCGTACGGGCCAGGCACGCCCCGGGAGCCGTTCGACTTCCAGGAGCCGTACCTGCGCGCCTACTTCAGCGCCCTCGGCCTGACCGACCTGGAGTTCGTGCACACCGAGCTGACCCACGCGCCGGTGATGCCGTTCCTCGCCGACCTCCGGGGCGCCCACGAGGCCTCCCGCGCCGCAGCGCTCGCCCGGGTCGCGGCCCTGGCCACCCGTACGCCCGCCACCTGAACCCCGCCCGCCCCCTCCCCCTCCACTCCTCCCGCCCACACACACCACCGCAAGCAACGGAAAGGACTCCGCACGATGGACACCGAACTGAAGGACCGCGTGGTCCTGGTCACCGGCGCCTCGACCGGCATCGGCGCCGCGACCGCCCGGGCGTACGGCCGGGAGGGCGCCAGGGTGGCGGTCACCTACCGGAACAGCCCGGAGAAGGCGGGCAGGGTCGTCGCCGAGATCGCGGCCGGGGGCGGGCAGGCGTTCGCCGTCCGGCTCGACCTGGAGGAGCTGGACACCGTCGAGCGGGCCGTGCAGGCGGTCGTCGAGCGGTGGGGCGGGGTCGACGTGCTGGTCGCCAACGCCGTCCGCTGGGGCGGGGACGGCCCGCCGGACCCGTCCGTGCGCTTCGAGCACGTGCCGCTGACGGAGTGGCAGGCCATGATCGGCGCGAACCTGGTCGGAGCGGTCGCCCAGGTCCGCGCCGTCCTGCCGGGCATGCGCGCCCGCGGCTGGGGACGGATCGTGCTGGTCTCCTCCAGCGTCGCGGAGGAGGGCGTGCCGGGCCCCGGCCCCTACGGCACCGCCAAGTCGGGCCTGCACGGCCTGGCCCGCAGCCTGGCCTGGGAGGCCGGACGGGACGGCGTCCTGGTCAACGTGGTGGCCCCCGGGTTCACCCTCACCGACAGCCGTCCGCCGCTCCCCGCCGCCCTCACCGACCGGCTCGCCGCCGGAACGCCCACCCGCCGCCTCTCCGACGCGGAGGACGTCGCCCGGCTGGTGGTGTTCCTCGGCTCGGGCGCCAACGGCAACCTGACCGGCGAACTGGTCCGCGACGGCTCGGCGGCGGCCCGCGCCCCGCACGCCGGCCCCTGACCCGCCCCACCCCGTCCCGCCCTCGCCCCCGGCTCCGGCCTGCGCCCGGCGGCCCCGCACGGTGGCGGTCTCGCGCCGGGCCGACAGGTCGCCGAGCCACGAGCAGACGCGGGCCGACGAGGAAAACGAAATCCCGCCGGGGGAAGGAACGACCCGGAACGGAAATGAGATTCCGCCCCGATCGCGAATTCCTCACGGGAGACGCCGTCGAGGAATTCTGGCGGGGGGGCGGAGCACCCCGGCCCCGTTCCAGTGATGTGCACAAATCGAAGAGGACTCCGGTGAGTGCGGCGACCCCTCCCGCCGGCAGCCGGGAGTCAGGAGTGCGCCCTTCCCAGCGGCGGACGGCTACAAATTCCTTGGACAGAGGCACGTATGGCGTTGCGCAATCCGCCCCCGCAGCGCCTCAAACCCATTTTCCGTATGCCGAGGGCTAATCTCCAACCCCGGTCCCCTGACGTCCCCCGTGCTAAAGTCGGCCGAAAGTCTTTGTGGCGCAAGGGGGCCGTCGTGGCCGTTTATTTCAACGGGACGGACTTTCGGCGGACCACCACTCGCCCGTCAACCCGGTTGGGGGAACAATGGTTCATCAGGATTCCGGAGAACGCTTCTCGGCGAACGGCCCCCGGGCCGACGCGGGCGCAGCTCCCTGGGGCGTCGGCGACCAGGTGTTCAGCCGACTGATGAGGGACCGCATCGTCTTCCTCGGCCAGGCCGTCGACGACGACATCGCGAACAAGCTGACGGCCCAACTTCTGATGCTGGCCGCCGAGTCCGAGGACGACATCTACCTCTACATCAACTCCCCCGGCGGTTCGATCACGGCCGGCATGGCGGTCTACGACACCATGCAGTACATCAAGAACGACGTGGTCACCATCGCCATGGGCTTCTGCGCCTCGATGGGACAGTTCCTCCTCACCGCCGGCGCGGCGGGCAAGCGCTTCGCACTGCCGCACACCAAGATCCTCATGCACCAGCCCTCCGCGGGCCTGGCCGGATCGGCCAGCGACATCCGCATCTACGCCCAGCAGTTGTTGAAGACCAAGCTGGAGATGGCCGAGCTGATCGCCGCGCACTCCGGCCAGGACGTCGACAAGATCACCAAGGACTCCGACCGCGACCGCTGGTTCACCGCGCAGGAGGCGATGGAGTACGGCCTCATCGACAAGGTCATGCAGTCGACCGCCTCCCTCCCCGGCGGTGGCGGCGGCCTCAAGCGCTGAGCCCTTCAGGCCGGGAGCCGGTCGGGTGACGGCCGGGCAGGCGGCGCGAGGGCAGAACGAGCGGGGCTCCCGGGCGGTTGAGCGAGCCGTCCGAAGTCTCAACCGTTCCGCCGGGGAGTCTCGTTGACCCCCTGTCCCGCCGCACCGGCGGACCTGCCGCACGCACCCGTCGGGTGGATCACGCCGCGGAAGGGGCCTTGGGCGTTCGGCGCGACCTCGAAGCGACGGGACCGCTTCCCGCGTCGGCAGGGACGGTCTCGGCCTGTCGGGTTCCAGGCAGCACAGAACCTGTCCGAAAGATGATCGACAGGTCGATCGGGAAGGCTCTGAACTGCGCCTTCACAGAAGCACCTTATCGCTTCCAGCCGAAATTGGTCTTGACCATTGCCTCGTCCTTCACAATCGGAGGATGCTCCTCGACGAAGCGCGAGGGCCCGGAGCCCCGCGCCCGTCACCGAGAGGGAGACCCATGTCGCTCCGCAAGATGTTCTCCGCCGTTGCCGTGGCCGGTGCAGTGGCCGGCGGCGCCCTGATCGCAGCCCCGGGCGCCCAGGCGTCCACCTACACCTACATCGGCGTGTACCCGACCGCTGCCGCCTGCAACGCGGCCGGCCAGGCGTACGTGGACAGCCAGCAGGCCGTCGTCTACTTCTGTGACACCACCACCGCGACCGGCCCGGCGCGGCTCTCCGTGGTTCTGCGCTGAACCACGGAACCCGTCCGGGCCGTCGCACGATCAGCACCCCGCGCCCTCCGGCGGGAGCGGGTGGGCACGCGCATTCACCGACGGGGCGATCGGCGAGAACGAACGACCGCTGCTCCCCGCGCCCGCAGGCACGGCCCCCCGCCCACCTCCCGGGCACCACGCCCCGCCCCCCCGCGCCCGCGGGGGGCGGGGCGGGTCGGCGGTTCTCAAGGCAGCCGACTGAACCAGCGCACGATGGCCGCCGTACCGGCGACGTTGGAGCCGAGGTGCCTGGAGCCGGCGAAGTCCGGGGTACCGAGGTCGACGACCGTCGCGTCCACTCCGTGCGACCGCAACCCGGCCTCGCAATGCTCGGTGTTGGCGTTGGCCGCCTGCTCGTCCGCGTCGGCCACGTACAGGCGGACCGGGACGCGTGGTGCCCAGTCGCACGTGCTGTCGGCCACCCGGAGTGCTCCGGCCAGGCGGCCGGTCGGGTGGCGCATCATCTCGAAGCCGTGCGGGGTGAGCAGTGCGTCGATGGTGTCGGGCGTGCCCGCGAAGAGCTGCTGGCCGGTGTGCGAACCATCGAACAGTGCCTCGATCGTCCTGTCGTACGGCGCCTGGAAGACCTCGCCCGGAGAGTCGTACAGGTGGTGCAGCCGGTTCCAAGCGACCAGAAGGTACGCCGAGTACAGCACGCTCGACTTGGGTTCGAGAGAGCCGTCGAGCAGTGCCGGCAGCTCGGCGTGCCGGAAGTCGTAGGCGCCGCTGACCGGCGCGACGGCTCGGAGCCGGAACCAGCGGTCCTCGCCGGCCTGGAGCGTCCGAGCGAGGCCCATCGCCGCCGAGGCGCCCTGGGAGAACCCGGTGACCAGGACGTCGTGGCCCAGCGTACGGCCCGTGCTCGAAACGAAGGCGCGGGCCGCCCGGAGCATGTCCAGGGAGGCGGTCGTCTCCGACGGCACGTCCATCCAGGGGTGGGGTCCCGGGCCGCTGCCCAGACCGATGTAGTCCGGGGCGACAGTTGCGAACCCGGCGGACGCGTACGCGAGGGCCGGCGAGGACACGAACCCCGCCTCGACCGTGGAGGAGGGGGCGTCGGACCGGTAACTGGTCGTGCCGTGGGTGAAGGACACCGTCCGCAACTCGTGTCCGCCGCCCCGGAACAGCGCCAACAGCCCGCTGGCCGTGACCGGCCGACCGCTGGGGTCCACGGTTCGGTACACCAGTCGGTAGGTGTCCACTCCGAACCGGACCGTGCTCGCGTCGTACTCGGCGGCGCCCAGTGCCGCGGCGACGTCCTCCTTCGTGGCCAGGACGGTCCTCTGGTCCGCGGAGACCAACCGCCCGCGATCGCCCGGGTGCACGGTGTCCGCGGACGCGACTCCCGTCGTCACGGTCGCGGCGGCCAGTCCGACCAGGGCCGCCCCCGCGTTCAGCCGACGACGCACGGTCCTCAACCTGCCTGCCTGGTACGTGGGTTCCATGTCGCCGACGCTACGTGCGGTCACCCCCGCACCGCAGTCCGGCCAGCAGGCGTACCCGTCCTGCGGCTACCCCTACCATCGGAACGTCGCGTGGAGCACGCGGTTCTTCCACCGGGGCCTGTCCGGAGCGCGGACCAGAACGGCCGCCTGTTCACCCTCGGCCGGATCGGGCAGCCCGATCGAACCCCGGCACCTCCAGCACGGGTGCGGCGACGCGTCCGCCGCCCTGACCTGATCCGCCGTCAACCCCCGGGGCGGCAAACCCTCGCCTGGTGCTGGTCGAGGTCTCCGCGTGCGCTCCGACCGTCCGCTGCCCGGACTGCGGCAACCCGCACCGGATCGTCTTCCGCGCCGGGACGGCGTCCTCGCCGTCGGCTTCGGCCACGAGTCCGCACCGAGCCCGTACTCACAGTTCCCGGAGCAGTCCCGACCCAGGCCGTTCGATGGTGATGAGGCTCCTTGGATTTGGCGCTGGCCGCGGTCCTCGTGCCTCCTGTTGGATGGTCCGGTGGAACACATAGCTGCTGAGTTGTTCACCGATCCCGGCAACAATGCCGTCGTCCGTCTGCCTCCGCGCCAGTTCCCGGGTGTGCTCGTCCAGGGCGATTCCCTGTCGGTCATCCGCGCGGAGGTGGCCGAGATCGTGGAAGCATGCGACCGGGGTGACCTCGCTGAAGCCCACGAGGTCGCTGCGCTTCTCCTCGCAGACCTCGACGGCTTGCTGGCCCGCTACAACACGGCGTTGGAGGACCACGGAATCGCCCGACCTTACTGACCGAACGGCTGCAGTCGTCACGACATCGCGGTCAGATCCGTGGAGTTCACCAGCCGTGCTCTCGGTCCTCACTTGCTTGAGCTGGTCAAAGGTGGGAAGCCGGGATCGAAGAGTGGGGGTGGGAACCTGTCGGCGGTTGGACGGCGGGCCCCGGTGCCGGAGGGTGAGTCAGATCGCTCTTCAGGGTGCCGGGGTGTTCTCCGGGCGGGACGTGCCGCTCCCAGAGGCTGGTCAGGTGTGCGTGCAGGAGGTCCCTCGCCGGAGTCACCCCGCCCCAGTACCCCCTGAGCGCGCCGCCATCCCCTCCTCCGCCCAGCTCCAGCGCATCCGCACGGCCGACGACGACAGGTTCCTCCTCATCGCCGACCTCATGAGCGGCTGCGGCCTGTGCAACGGAGAGGCAGCCGCGGTCAACCTCAAGAACCTGGTCGCCGACAACGTCTACTGAGCCGCACCGTCGCCGTGGTCGTGGTGTTCGACGTTCCCGGGACGGTTCCTCCGTCCGGCAGCGACACCGTCGCCGGGACGGTGATCCCGGCCGAGGTGACGAACGTCGACGTCGCGATCGTCTCGCCGCTGGCAAGCCAGTCCGACCAGTCCCGGACCCGGTCCAGCGTCGCGTCGGGATCCTTCAGGTTCTGGTTCGTCGCCACGGCGCCCTCCTCTCCGTCGACATGCCGAAGCCCCCGACGCCTTCTGGCGGCGGGGGCTTCGAATTCAGGCTTGTGGTACGGGAGTTCAGATCTCTCCGAACTCGCCGGCTGCGACGGCGGTCGCGAACGCCACCCAGGCGTCGTTCGAGAAGCGGAGCTGCGGGCCGCTCGGGTCCTTCGAGTCGCGGATCGCAGTGGTCGCGGTGGTCGGGACGGCGATCTCGACGCACGCGCCGGACCCACCGCTGTAGCTCGACTTCCGCCAGGTCAGCTCGTCCGTGGCCTTGCTCATGGTGTTAGCTCCTCCAACTTGGCCTTCAGCATGGCGATCGACTGCTCCGGGGAGACCGCTGTCGACCTGAGGAGATCATAAGTACGTGAGCATGCCGCAACCGCTCTTGCCGCGAGGATCAGTCGCCCAGACGCGTGACCATCGGCGTAAACGATGTCAGGACCCTCGGGGAACGATAGGATGGTCAGAGGTCCATCTAGCCCCGCGTGCGCCCCAACTGTCTTGGGGATGAACTGTATGACGATCCGTGGGTTTTCGGCTTCCAGCAACAGCCGCTCGATCTGAGCGCGCATCACATCGCGGCCGCCGACAAGCTTGTCGAGGACGTGCTCCTCCATGATGACCCAGATGTACGGCGGGTCGTCTCCGCGAAGGATCTCCTGCCGGTTCATCCGGTTCGCCAACGACTGCTCGACGTTGTCCAGGCGCGCCGCCCGGAACACCGCCTCCGCGTACGCCTCGGTCTGGAACAGCCCCGACACGACCTGAGGTTCGAACGCGAGGATCTGATTCGCCCTGCGCTCGTGCCGCACGTAGTCCTTGAACTCCGGAGGCAGGTCCGCCGACAGGACGTACGGCAGCAGGCCAGCCAGTTGACCACCCGTCTTCAAGAGCGCGTCGCAGGTCCGAGCCGTCTCCATCGGCATGATCCGGCGGGCGTTCTCGAAGAGACTCATCGCCGCCGGGCTGTAGTTGATCGCCCTACCGAGTTCGGCGGCCGACAAGCCGGCGCTCTCGCGGAACTGCTTGAGGAGCTGTCCCCAGTACAGGGCAAGCGACTCAGCAGTCGATTCGGCGTCAACTTCTCCCAGAACACCGGCCTTTACAACCCCGTTGTGAACACCCACGCGGTAGATCGTATCGGTAGGTGAGCAGCCAGCTATCCGAAAGAGCCAAAAAGCGAAGACTGCCACCCCAAACCACCAGGCGCTACAGTGTGCCCCGACCCCACCGGGCGTGGTGAGACTGAACTCCTCTGCGCGCCCGGTGGGGTCCACTGCTTTACAGCCGCGCTGTAAAGCCCCAACCCCTGGAGCCCGCCGCCCACCGCGCCGATGCTGGTACCGCAGCCAGCCATCGAACACAGGAAGCAGGTGCAGGCGTGGAGTTGGAAACTCTCGAAGAACAGGAAACCGTCGCCGACGTCCTCGAAGACGTCCTGCGCGCCGTCGGCTGCCCCATCGCGATCCACGTCAGCGGCCGAGGCTTCAGCATCGACCCGGATGGCAAGTCCCGCCTCCTCACCTGGGCCCACCAGCACGCCGCGGCGTAACCGCAGAGCCCTCCCCGGCACGACTCCCACGAGGTACCACCCCCATGTCCGAACACGGATACCCCAGCTCGACGCCGCGCCTCACCATCCGCGTTCTCACGGTGAGCACCGACGGCACCCGCACCCTCCGGTCGACCGCCTCGTCCGACGAGCCGATCCTGGCCGAGCACAGCCGATCCCCCCTCACCTGGCCTGCCTGCCGTTGCCCCCGGCACGGCGGCCGTACCGCGCGGGACGACGTCGCCTGACGGCCGTGGAGTCCTACGCCACCAGCGCCTTCGGCATCGGCGGCTACTTCAACGGCGTCCGAGCCGCCCGCGACGAAGTCCGCGCCAACCGGCGCGCCCCACAGTGGCTCCACCCGCACACCGAACCGAACCAGCACCCCGCCGTCGAACCCGGCCAACTGAGAGGGCGTTAAGTCCGTTTTTGGTAGAGGCCTCGTCGGGGCTGGATAAGCGTGCCTTGGCGGACGAGTCTGCCCAGACGGTTCCGGGTGACG